>CAZNSO010000031.1:0-34345 GCA_964575805.1 uncultured Desulfobacteraceae bacterium | reverse complement strand
AGATTACCGCCATCAGATGACCGAAGAGGTGATCGCGGCAGATGATGAAATCAGGGCCAAAGCTTAAATCCGGGTGCCACCCTCAAGCCCGTGGGCCCTGGCATCGCAGCGGCGGCAATCTGCCGTCACGCTTGACAGGAAAGGGAGATTCGGTTACATCAGAGCCAGCCAGGCCGCATTTTTTATGAAAATCTCAATTTTTTGAAGGATTTCCCATGGGCGAGAGAGAAGATCTGATAGAGCTGGTGCGCGAGCGCTCCTTTCAATATGCCGATGAACCGGTTTTCACCCTGGCATCCGGTGCCAAAAGCCCCTTTTATTTCAACCTGAAGGCGGTGACCTATCATGCGCCCGGCCTGGTGCTCATCGGCCGGTTGATATATGATAAAATACGGGACCTTCAAGTCAGCCCCAGGGGGATCGGCGGTCTGACCATGGGCGCGGACCCCATTGCCATCGCTGTTGCTTACACCTCGCAGCTCCACGGCAATCCCATTGATGCCTTCTCGGTTCGCAAAGAACCCAAGGGCCACGGGCTGCGCCTGCCCATCGAGGGCAATCTGGAACCCGGCGACCCGGTAATCATCATCGAGGACGTGGTGACCACCGGCGGATCGACCATAAGGGCCATAGAGGCGGCAAGGGATTACGGGCTTGATATTCTGGGGGTGATCGCCCTGCTGGACCGATGTGAACAGGGCGGGCGGGCCAACATCGAGGCCTGCGGGGTGGAGATGGTCTCTATGCTTGATATCAGTGATTTCATACCAGGCAGCAGCGGATGAGATCCGGCTTAGGAAAGGGAGACGGCCTCGGTTAAATGCGGCCGGAGTCTATCACGCGTTTGGCCGCGTTTTCGAGAAAGCCCACCCCGTAGCCCAGCCGGGAAAACCGCGGGTCGCTGGTCTGGCCGTGATAATAGCGGTAATAAATCTGCTGGGCAATGCCGGCCAGGCGAAACAGGCCGAAACAGAAATAGAAACTGAAATCTCCGATATGGATTCCCGCTTTCCCGGCATAGCAGTCCACCAGCTCCCGCCTGGTCATCATGCCCTCGTGAGTGGTGGGCATGATGCGCATCAGGTGGAGTTCTTCGGGATCGTCTTTTTCAATCCAGTAAGCCAGCGAGGCCCCCAGATCCATCAGGGGGTCGCCGATGGTGGCCATTTCCCAGTCCAGGATGCCGATGATGGAAACGGGGTTTTCGGGATCCAGTACCAGGTTGTTTAACTTGAAGTCATTATGGATAATGCCGGGCTGCTCAAAATCCTCCGGCTGATTGGCCTCCAGCCATTCAATTACGGATGCGAAATCCGGTACGTCCGGGGTTCGCGCATCCAGGTAGCGTTTCTTCCAGCCCGCGACCTGCCGCTGCACGTAGCCCGCCGGGTTTCCAAAATCCGCAAGCCCGATGGCCTTGTAATCCAGGGAGTGCAAACGCGCCTGGAGCGTTATCATGTTTTCACACAGTTGGCGGGCATCCTCTGGTTTCAGATCCATTCCATCGGGAATCTCCTGGTGCAGAATAACGCCGGTGATGCGCTCCATTACATAAAAGGGGCAGCCCATGATGCTTTCGTCCTCTGTATAGACCAGGGGCCTGGGGCAATAGGGAAAAACCGGGTACAAGGCGTTTAAGATACGGTATTCACGGCCCATGTCATGGGCGGTCCTGGCCTTTCGGCCAAAAGGCGGACGGCGCAGCACCATTTCCCTTTCGCCGAAGCGGATCCAATAAGTGAGGTTGGAGTATCCGCCGGGAAACTGCTTGATCTCCATGGGCCCGGTCAAACCCGGGATGGCGTCCTTTAAAAAATTTTCAACCGTTCTGATATCCAGTTCTTCTCCGGAGCGAACCGTTGTCGGGGTGTCAATTGGGGATCCAGATGTGTTCATTTCATTTTTTCGGTATTTTGGGGTTGAATAATGGAGTCGACGATAAAAATGAGAAAATCGGCATATTCGTCCACCGAGATGCCGCGTCGGCTGTATTTCCAACGTTTAAGGTACCAATCCTGCATCATGGCCTTGATAATGCTTGCCGTCAGGATCGGCTGCTCCAGGCTGAAGATATTTTTTTCCAGCCCTTCGTTCAGAATTTCAATAAAAATCTGCTCCGAGGCCAATTCGCCTTCAATGGATTTTTTTTGCTGGGCTTTATGGAGGTTCTTGGTTTCCATAAAGGAAAAATAAAACCAGGGGTGCATCACTTCTGTCAGGTACAGGTGAGTCCGGATGGCGGTTCGCAGCTTCCGCTCCGGACCGTTGACCCGGCCGATCTGTTGGCGCAGGACCCGGCACGTCAGGCGCCGTCCCTGGTTCTGAATCATCTCCAGCAGTTCTTCCTTGCTGGTGAAATAGGAATAGAGGGCCCCCATGCTGAGCCCGGAGGCCTGGCTCAGATCCCTTAAACTCATTGTCTGGAAGCCTTTTTCATTGGAAAGCTTCAGGGTGGTGTCAAATATATTGGCCAGGTTCCGGATCGCCACGGATTCCTTCTTGGTCTTGATGGAGGCCTGGTTTTCCCGAAAGATCTCCTGGCAGATCTCCTCCATGGAAACCAGGGCCATTTGCCGGAATTCATTGAACCGCAAAGGATGAATGGTGTCCGAAGCTGTTTGCATAATTGAAATTTTTTGTTGAATAAGTTATTGGTTTTAGCATACGGGAAAAACCCAGGCTTTTGTTCATACAAGTGGGGCCTTCTCCCGGCTCAGGGTATACATTGCTGCTTACCGGTATCTGCGGGGCTTGTCAATACAAAAAAACGAGCGGTCGTTCTTTTTTTGATGGCGACAGGGATCGCGAGGCCACGCAACAAGCAAGTTTTCGCTTCCTGAAAACGACATGCCACGCCAGAAAATGTGAAACGGAAATGTGAAACGGAAATGCCGTATCAAATCAATATTCTTCCGGAGCCCGGCATAATTGAGATCAGCCACAGCGGGGCGGTTACGGCCGAGGAGCTGTATGAAGCAGCTGAAGCCGCAATTGCGGTTGCGGATAACGAAGAACATAATTGTTTGAAATTTCTGTCCGATGTAACTGCAGCGGAACTGCGCGTCTCTGTTTTCGAGGTCTTTAACCTGCCAAAGCTTTTTAAGCGTATCAGGTTCAAGTGGCATTGTAAAAACGCGGTTCTCATCAGATCGGATTCAAAAGACAAAAATATTGCGGCATTTTATGAAACTGTTACTTTTAATCAGGGCCTGAGCGTCAAACTTTTCACCAGCCGGAAAAAAGCGCTTGTCTGGCTCGGGTGATCAGCCGCAGTAAAAATCCACCTGGTTTTTGCCATTTCGCTTGGCCCGGTACAAGGCCTTGTCCGCCCTGTCCAGAAGCTTGTCCCTTTTGTCTTCCAGGCGGGGAATGCAGGAGGCGATGCCGACGCTCATGGTTGTGCGGATGCGGTGGGCCCCGTATTTCAATTCCAATTTTTCCATCTCTGTGCGAATTCTTTCGGCAAATACAACGGCTTCATTTATTTCATGGTTAAACAGTAAAATCACAAATTCCTCCCCGCCGTAACGCGCGATAAAGTCCGTGTCCCTTTGAAATATCCGGGACAAAACTTTTGCCGTTTTTTTCAAATAGGCATCGCCGGCGAGATGGCCATAAGTGTCATTGACCTCTTTGAACCGGTCGATATCGCAGATGAGAACCGAGATCGAGCTCGCGGATCTTGCGGCCGCCTTCCACTGAAAATTAAAAATTTCGTCAAAATAGCGCCGGTTGTGAAGCTGGGTCAGTATGTCCGTTCGGCTGATTTTTTCAATTTCTTCGCTTTTAAGCTTGAGCAGGTGTTCATTTTCCAGCGCATCCCAGTATTCGCGGTTGCCCCTGAAAGCGACCAGGATCATGTAAGCCGCAAACAGGAGGATCAGGAAAACGATGGTGAGATGCACGCCATTGTAGAGAAGGGCGCCGGCAGCCGGGCAAAGGGTCAGCAGGTTGTAGATAATGGAGGTGCGCCGGGAGGGGATGAAGGCGACCACGCCGCCGGCATCGAGCCCGACCGTGCTGGCAAGCATGACCATCTTGGAGGACAATTCCTCCGGCTGGAGCATAAAATAGGCAAAACCCAGGCCCCAGGTCAGGGCTGTGGCATAAACGCTGGCAAAGAAAGCGACATAGTTGAACCGGCGGCTTTTTTTTTCGATGCGCTCGAAAAAGTGGAAATGCGAAATCCGGAAAACGGCAATAAAGCCCATGGCCAGGAGAAAAAAAATCGAGAACCAGATGTGGCGTTTATAGAAGCCATCGACAGAGAGTACGGCAACAGTTACGGCCAGGTAAAAATACATGCCGATAGTGGACCGGTTTTTGAGGTCCTCAATAACGCGTCTGTTTATTCGATGTCGTTTAAATGTCATAACTACCCGGCTTTTCCAGCAGCAGCCGTTCCAAAAACCCCCGGCCGAGCCGGAAAGCGGTTGGTTCACGATGATCAAGGGAACAGGATTTAAAATGATGATTCTTATAACAGGATGACGTGAAGAGATCAATAAATTGAACCGCATTTTAAACCTAAGCCTGGAAATTCCGGTAAGGGAAGGCGGTGATGCTCAGGGATTAGGGGGCTTTTTCGTAAAGCGCCGCAACCTTTGAAGTGATGCCGCCCCTTGCGGTGAATTCTCCGGTGATTCGCATTTTTTTCGGGGAAAGCGCTCCCGTTAGGTCCTCCAGGATGTGGTTGACGATATTTTCATAAAAAATCCCGACATTGCGGAATTGAAGCAGATAGTATTTCAGGGATTTTAGCTCCACGATATGTTGATCCGGAAAATAGGTGATGGTAAGCGTGCCCGTATCCGGTAAACCCGTCATGGGGCACAGGGATGTGTATTCGGGATGCTGGATGGTGATTTCGATGTCGCGTTTTTCCCGGTAAGCATAATCCAGTATTTCCAGCACATCGGTCCGGACGGTGGCCGGCGATAAAATGTTGTGACGGGGTTGCTGGTTTTTCTGCTCGCTCATGTCTTTTCCCTGTATCATTTTGGGCTGTTTGGGGCAAACCGCCGTTCGGGCGGATTCCTTCTTGATATCGGTTGAACGCACCAGTATATTATAAGTTTAAACTAAAATCGGCTTTTTTTAAGAAAAAAACAAGGCCAAAAGGACAGGTTGGAATCGGATGCTATTCTGTTTAGTTGAAAATTCGCCGCTTGTCAAATGCTTGGGCGCGTGCAGGAAGTCTTCCATAAAAATGCCATTAATTTGATAAACCATTCGGGGGTTGCGTTGTTATGAGCCGTCTACCGCGATCCGGCCCTATTTTTGTCGATCTCTATGAGCTTACCATGGCGGCCGGATACTTTGACCACGGCATCACCGAAGAAGCCGCTTTTTCCTTGTTTATCCGGGAATATCCAAAAGACCGGCGATTTTTTGTGGCCGCCGGCCTTGCCGACGTCCTGGATGAATTGGCGCATTTTTCCTTCTCAAGAAGTGATCTGGACTATCTGGAGAGCACCGGGCTGTTCTCCGGGCGGTTTCTTTCCTATTTGGAGGGATTTCGCTTTACGGGAGACATCCGGGCCATGCCCGAGGGCACGGTTTTTTTTAAAAACGAGCCCGTGCTGGAAGTCTCTGCCCCCCTGATTGAAGCTCAGCTTCTTGAAACCCTGCTTATCAACGTTATCGGCTTTCAGACACTGATTGCCACCAAAGCCGCCAGATGCCATCACGCAGCACGGGGCCGGGGGTTGATCGATTTTTCCGCCCGCCGGACCCACGGCCGTGAAGCCGCCCTGAAAGTGGCCCGAAGTTCCTACCTGGCCGGCTTCAGCGGCACCAGCAATGTGCATGCCGGCAAACTCTATGGGATCCCGGTGTCCGGCACCATGGCCCATTCCTTTGTCACGGCCTTTGAAACGGAAATCGCGGCCTTCAGAGCATTTGCCGAAAGTTATCCCCATAATGCGGTGCTTCTGATCGACACTTATGACACCCTTCAAGGCGCTGAAAATGCGGTTAAAGTAGCCAAAGAAATGGCGGAAAGGAATCAGCGGCTCATCGGCGTGCGATTAGACAGCGGGGACATGGCCGCCCTAAGCCGCCAGGTTCGAAAGATCCTGGATGAAGCGGGCCTTCCGGATGTAAAGATTTTTGCATCAAGCGGCTTTGATGAGCACAAGATTGATCGTCTTGTAAGCCAAAACAGCCGCATTGACGCTTTTGGCGTTGGCACCAGGCTCGGCGTTTCGGCAGATGCGCCCTATTTTGACATTGTTTACAAGATGGTGCATTTCAGGGAGCGGGACATCAAAAAGAGGAGCCCCGGAAAGGTCAATCTTGCCGGCGAAAAACAGGTTTTTCGAAAAACGGATGCAAACGGTTGGTACCTGGAAGATACAATCGGATTAAAGGGTGAAGCCCCTCCGGAAAACGCCCGGCCGCTCCTGAAAACCGTAATGGCGCAAGGCGCCCGGGCGCTTCCGGATGCCACTCTTGACGAAATCCGCTCTTTTGTTGATTACAATTTATCCTGCCTTCCGGCTCCATACAAGGAACTAACAGGGGGCGAGGCGTTTCCGGTCAGTCTGAGTGATCGATTGAGGCGTATCCAGCATGGCTGACAGGCTGGATGCCAGTTGTTTCGGGCTTCCGCAGGCCTGCTGAAAAAATGTTGCATATCCCGGAACGTCTGGGCTAAAAGGGACTTTATTTGAAAACCGTAAAGGAGAAATTTCCATGCATTATGAAGGCAATATCATTCGGCCGCCCAGCGAAGCCAACAGCATTCTGCTGCAGGTGACGGTCGGGTGTTCACACAATAAATGCACTTTCTGCGGCACTTACAAGGGCGAACGGTTTAAAATCAAGCCGGATGACATTATCATGGAGGACATTGCCTTTGCTGCCCGGTACTGTAAAAATCAGGACCGGCTGTTTATCTGTGATGGTGACGCGCTTATCGTGCCCCAGAAAAGACTGCTCAAGATATTAACCGAAATTGAAACCCGGCTGCCCTGGGTCCGGCGGGTGGGCGTGTATGCCAACACCAAGGGCATCAAAATGAAAACCGATGAAGAGCTTCGGGAGCTTCGCCGCCATGGGCTGAAAATTGCCTATATGGGACTTGAATCAGGAGATGACAAAACCCTTGAAAGCGTCAGGAAGGGCGCCAATTCCCAAACCATGATAGAGACGGGCCGAAAAATCCGCGCCGCGGGGATTCAGCTGTCCATAACCGTGCTGCTGGGACTGGGCGGGCGGGATCGCTCACAGGTTCACGCGGAGGCAACAGGCAAGGTGCTCAGCGCCATTGACCCGGAATACGTCGGCGCCTTGAGTCTCATGCTGATTCCGGGGACCCCGCTTCACGACGATTATGAAGCCGGCCGCTTTGAACTGCTGGGCTCCCGGGAAATGCTTGCTGAACTGAGAACCATGTTCGCCCATACGGAGCTCTCAAACGGGCTGTTCCACGCCAACCATGCTTCCAACTATCTGCCGGTCCGGGCCAAGTTGCCGGAGGATAAGGAAAGAACCATTGAGCTCATTGATTCCGCCCTGGAAGGCAAAGTTTCGCTGAAGCCGGAATTTTTAAGAGCGCTTTGATCAATTGGCATGCAGAATGAAAACAGACAAAATGAAAATGGTTAAAAAGTTGATTTTTGATGGCGGCCTTAGATTTGCCGGAGGCTTCAAAAGCCATCAAGCTCAAGAAGGAGCCTGAGTGATGAAAGAATGTCCGAGCGGGAATCAGAGTCAAGCCGATATAGACACCCTGTGCATCAACACCTTGCGCACGCTTTCCATTGATGCCATTGAAAAGGCCAATTCCGGGCACCCCGGCGCCCCCATGGGGATGGCGCCGGCAGCTTACGTGCTGTGGAAAAACCACCTGCGGCACAGCCCACAGAATCCGCAATGGTGTGACCGGGACCGTTTTATCCTTTCCGCCGGGCACGCTTCGATGCTGCTCTACAGCCTGCTGCACGTATTCGGCTACGATTTGAGCCTGGATGACCTCCAGTCGTTCAGGCAGTGGAAGAGCATCACCCCGGGACACCCGGAATATCGGATTACACCGGGTGTTGAGACCACAACCGGCCCCCTGGGCCAGGGTTTTGCCAATGCAGTGGGGATGGCCCTGGCGGAACGACACCTGGAGAGCCTGTTTAACCGCCCGGGCAAGGAAATCGTCAATCACCGGACCTATGTCCTGTGCGGCGACGGCGATCTCATGGAGGGTATCTCCTATGAAGCGGCATCGCTTGCCGGCCACCTGGGGTTGGGCAAGCTGATTTGTTTATATGATGACAACGGCATATCCATTGAAGGCGACACGGATATCACTTTTTCCGAGGATGTGGCGGCGCGCTTTCGGGCCTGCGACTGGCAGGTGCTGCCCGTGGATGACGGAAACGATGTGGATGCCATTGACAAGGCCATAAGCGCCGCACGGGAGGAAACCGACAAGCCGAGCTTGATCATCCTGCGCACCCATATCGCCTTTGGCAGCCCCAACAAGCAGGGCTCGGCCGATTCTCACGGGGCGCCCCTGGGCGTGGATGAAGTGCTTTTAACCAAGCAGTGTCTGGGCTGCCCTGAAAATGAATTGTTCTGCGTCCCGGAGCAGGTGCGGGCGCATTGCGGGGAGGCGGCAGATGCCGGCAAAGAGCTGGAGCTGCAGTGGAACTCCCTTTTTGAGGATTATCGAAACAGCTTTCCCGAGCTGGCCCGGGATTTCAAGGACATGCAGGACCGCGGACTGGCCGCCGACTGGGATGCGGATATGCCCCGATTTTCTCCCCAGGATGAAAAGATTGCCACCCGAAAGGCCTCGGGCATGGTCATCAATGCCATCTCCGGCAGGATTCCCGGGCTGATCGGTGGTTCCGCCGATCTGGCGCCATCGAACAAAACCGTTATAGACGGGACCCCGGATTTTCAGAAAGCCAGTCCCGCGGGCCGCAACATTCGATTCGGGGTTCGCGAGCATTCCATGGGCGCCATTTTAAACGGCATGATACTGCATCACGGGCTTCGGCCTTATGGCGCCACGTTTCTGGTGTTTGCCGACTATATGCGGCCGGCAATCCGCCTGGCAGCCCTGATGAAGCAGCCGGTTATCTATATTTTCACGCACGACAGCATTTCCGTCGGTGAAGATGGCCCCACCCATCAACCGGTGGAGCATCTGGCCTCCCTTCGGGCCTTTCCGAACCTAACGGTTATTCGACCGGCCGATGCCAATGAAACCGTGGCTGCCTGGCGAAGCGCCATAATGAGTTCGGATTCCCCGGTAGCCCTTATTTTAAGCCGCCAGAAGCTGCCGGTGATTGACAGGAACCGGTATGCACCGGCGCAGGAGCTTGAAAAGGGCGCCTATATTCTTGCCGATACAAGCCGGACACCGGACCTGATTCTGATCGGCACCGGCTCGGAAGTGCATATCTGCCTGGAAGCCAGCGAGAAACTGGCGGAACAAAATATCCACGCCCGGGTGGTGAGCATGCCGAGCTGGGAACTGTTCGATCAGATGCCAAAGACATATCAGGATGCCGTTCTGCCGCCGTCAGTGACCCGCCGTATTGCGGTGGAGGCGGGGATTCCCATGGGCTGGGAGCGCTACATCGGCGCGGAGGGGAAAATGATCGGGATGCACCGTTACGGCGCATCTGCCCCTGGCCCGGTGATGATGGAAAAGTTCGGGTTCACCGCCGACAATATTGTCCGGGCAGCAAAGGCGCTTCTAGGCTGAAGCTGTTCCGCCCGGGGCTTGGGCCGCCTGCCAGCTGGCTGCCAATTCCCTTAACCGGTGTTCGTAGGCATTGACCAGCTCCTCGGCTTCCGCGCGGACCTGGATGCCGGTGATGGCGCGGCGAAAGTCCGTGCTTGCCGGAAGGCCCCGGGAGAACCACCCCAACCGGCTTCTTAGCATCCGGCAGGCTTTCTTCTCCCCGAAAAAGGCAATGGTGTCGTCAATGTATCGCCGCATCACCTCAAAGCGGGCATGGGGGTCCACCGGGGGTACCGGCTCCTGATTGAGGGCGGCCAGGGCTTGGGCGAAGAACCAGGGGTTGCCTATGGCCGCGCGGCCGATCATCACGGCGTCGCAATGGGTTGATGCCAGCATGGCCGGAACATCGGATGGCCTTTTGATATCCCCGTTGCCGATGACGGCGATATCCACTTTCTGCTTGATTTTCTTGATCAGCTCCCAGTCCGCGCGTCCCCGGAAACCCTGCCCCGCAGTGCGCGGATGGATGGTTACCGCGTCCACGCCGCAGTCCTTGGCAATCGCTGCCAGCTTGAGGGCCTGCTGGCCGGAGGCCTCCCAGCCAGTGCGCATTTTTATCGTCAGGGGAATGCGGATGGCTTTTCGCATGGCTTTGATAATTGCCTCCGCCCGGGAAAGATCCTTCATCAAGGCCACGCCGGCCCCGGTTCGAACCACTTTTTTTACGGCACAGCCGAAATTCACATCAATCACATCGGCGCCCCGGGCCTCGATGGCTGCCGCGGCCTCTGCCATGATTTCCGGGTGCTGTCCAAACAGCTGGATGGCAAGCGGTTTTTCAGCCTCCGACATGGCAAGCATCTCCCATGTTTCATCGGAGCCGTAATGAAGTCCGTTGGAACTGATCATTTCACTGCTGACCATCGCGCAACCCCCCTCTTTTGCCAGTATGCGGAAGGGCAGGTGCGTGATGCCGGCCAGGGGGGCCAGGATCAGCGGGTTGGAAAGTTTGAGAGGGCCGATTTTCATTTCGCTTATGCACTCTTTGACGGGTTGGCGTAGCAGAAAAGGCAGTTGTGGCCGCACGGATGCGTGTGATAGGAGCCGATATCCCGTGCCCGCGTACAGCCGCAGCCCTGCTTGCTGCGCTGGCCGGCATCCTTTTGCTGGGACAGCCGGCCGCCGAATAATTGCTGAAGAAGGGAGCCGGAGATGCATTCACTGGGCCGGATTCCGGAGTTTGCGGGAAGTCTGCCTGTCACGTCACTTTCGCAGCAGGTGAACAGACGGATTCCCATGGGGGCGAGATGGGATTCCATCCGCTGGAGCACCTGGATTTTTTTTTCCATGGGGGGATCCAGGAATTCAAAACCGGGGTGGGCGGCCAATCGTTTTTTGATTTTATCGTAATGATCCATAAAACTGGTAATGCAGCGTTTAATCCCCACCTCCCGCATGACCCCGGCGATTTCAGTGAAATCCCCCAGGTTGTGGGAGTTTTCCCCACCGGGGAGTTTGAAAAAACAGACAGGGTCGAACCGCCAGTTGATGCATTCGGGGCCGAAATGCGCACAGAGCCGGCGCAGCGTTTCAAAGCGTTCAGAAAGCGGGGCGATATTGGGTTCAAGCCAGGATGACGCGGAGTTTACGGTAAAATTGAAAAACAGGTTAAACCCCATTCGCTTGAGCGTTTCACCGTACCCCCCATCTAAAAAGCGCCTGAAATCCTTGGACCAGAAAACAATTGAATGGACCTGTTCCGGTGCTGCCGGCACACGGGATATTTTCCGGTTATAGGGGTTGGCCACCTCAAAGGCCCCTTTTTGGATGGATTGCATGAACCAATCCATGTAAAAAGCCGGAATATCGGTTCGCCGGGATGCGGAGAGGATGACGGGCAAAAGGGGGGCGTGCGTCATTTGTCTTTTTTTGGCTCTCTGTCCCAGAGGGAGACGACTTTTCCCTCCTTGCCGGCGGGGGCCTTCTGCCCGGTCTCCCCTTCTTCCGGTTCTCCGGGCGGCGTGGTTTTTTCCGCCCCCTCTTCAGGCGGGGCCTCTATTTTTTCAAACCGTATCCGGTTGCCGCCCATGGTAAATTCCCCGCCGTTGATATAAACATCCCTGAGAATCCAGGTTACCGTCTGCACGGGAATCTGGAGCAGGAGCAGCTTGACATGGTACCAGTCCTTCCGGACATCCGGCTCGATGGTCTCGATCCGGGCGAAGCTGACCGGCTGGTCCTCATAATAGATTAATATGAGATCGTTTTCCTGTGCCATTGCAGAGGCCTCTTTCGTGTTTTCTTTTATAATATAATGAAATCCGGGCAGATGCAAGACTCAGTCGGAGGAACGCGGGAACAGCAGGGTCCGTATCCAGTGCAGAAGCGAGTTGTCCCTGAGGTTGTCGCGGTCAATAGCTTCAATCTTCTGTTTTAACCCGACGGGGTCCGCAAACCATTCCGAGCGCCGGGCAAAGGGCTGTTCCGGGTCCAGCTCTTTAACCACCCGCGCCGGGTTGCCCACGGCAACCGTGTTGGCCGGAATGGGGCGCACCACCACGGAGCCTGCCCCGATAATGCTGTTGTCCCCGATGGAAACGCCTTTGCAGACAATGGCGCTGTCGCCGATCCACACATTGTCGCCAAGGGAGACGGGCTCGGTCGGGCCGATGGTCCATACGCGGTTGTAGGTGCCATGCCAGTCGGCATCCGTGATATAGCAATGACTGGCCAGCATGGTGTTGCTTCCGATGCGGATGCGATCAGCCGAGCTTATCCGGACGCCGGGGCAAATCAGGCAGTAGTCCCCGATCTCGATTGCGCCCTTGCCTTTCTCTTCCGGCCAGACCGTCAGGCGGACTTTTTTGTCAGAAGAGCTCAGAATATTCGCGTGGCTGCCGATGCTGATGGGGGCGCCGAAGACCTCGATATTCCAGGGGTGGATAACCATGTACCCGGCGCCCAGCCGATCGAGTTGGGGGGCCAGAAAATAGCGGGCATATACTTGCTGAAAATGGATGTAAGCTTTTTTCAAAAAAAAGGGCCGATGATCTCTTCGCAAGGAAAGCGCCTTATCTCAGGTATCCCGCAAATTCAGGGGTGTCCCAGAACGCGTGATTGAATAAACCGGCGGCCGGCGATAGCTGATAAAGAGCGTCTGCCGCCATGATGACCACCGCATTGGTCCAGGATATTTTATCTTCCGGCCAGATCACCATGTCCGGGTAGGTAAATCCGCACCAGTAGGAGCCGTCGTCGAATTTCCGGTCTATCAGCCAGTTGAAAACAATGCCGGCGGTTTTCCGGCTGCCCATGGCCGCCATTGCCAGTACCAGTTCGCAGGTTTCGGCAATGGTGACCCACGGCCTGTCGGAGACGCATAATACGCCCATGCCTTCCACAACGAACTTTTTCCATTGCTGATCGATCCGCTCACGCGCGGCATCTCCACGCACGGCGCCGGAGAGGACCGGATAAAACCAGTCCATGGAATACCGGGACTTGGTGATATTGAAAAGATGGTAGCCGTCACGAATGGCATTTCCAAGCCTGTGCCTGGCCGTTTGCCAGTCAGGCCTGTCTTTTCCCAGCAGTCCGGCAATAGACAGGGCACACTTGAGGCTCATAAAGATGGAGCTCGATCCCGTGAGAAGCGCCATGGGATCCACTTCCAAATCCGGGCTCATGGCCCAGTAAATTTCGCCGGTCGGCGCCTGGAGGCTTATGGCGAAGTCGATGGCCGCTTCGATCGTCGGCCACATTTGATACAGAAAGCGCAGGTCGCGGGTGATCAGGTAATAATGAAATGTCCCCACCGCGATATAGGCGGATAGATTGGTCTCCCGGGTCCGGTCCAGGGGACGGCCGTTAAGATAGGCGGCATACCAGCTGCCGTCGGCCAGTTGCATTTGCGCAAGCCATTCATAGGCGGCCCGCGCTTCAGCCAGGTAGCCGCAGATGGCAAGACCCATGGCGGCTTCCACGTGATCCCAGGGGTCGGTTTTGCCTTCTTCGCTCCAGGGAATCTCCCCTGTCGTTTTCTGCAGGTTGGCAATCAATAAAGCGAGTGTTTCAATGTCTACAGAAACCGCCGGTTTCCCCTGCTGCACCTCCATCTTCATAGCATCTTCATCCTTTTCCCATTCCGTTGGCACCTTTTTGGCGAGCAGATGGCCGCCGCAAACCGGAATATGATTCCAAACCATGCCTGTTGTCTGAACGAAAACCCGCCCTTTTGCGGCAACTGCGCCGGAAGCAGGCCTTAATCCGCCAAGCATCGCCTCAAAACCTTACTCATGCGGCCTTTCACAATTGCCGATGATGTCCATATAGGAATGCAAAGATGAGCAAGTTTCGTTCGGATGCTTAAATAACCGTATATGTCATAAACGCAGCGGCGAAGCAAGGGAAAACGGCTTATTTAAACAGCCTGTTAGCCAATATGCGGCATCAGGGTCCATATGATGGCCCAATCCCCCGTGGATTCCGGCTGGTCCAGGCATACGATGCCGCCGTTTTGAAATTTCATAACCGTAATCTCGGGGTTCCCGGCTGTCAGGTAGCTGGTCAGCCGCTCCATAAAAGGCAGATGACCCACCAGCATCAGGTTTTTGCTGTCCTCAAGCGCTTGCGCTATGGGCGCCACATCGTCCAATGCTTTTATCCCGTTCATCTCGGAAATGCTATTGGCCGCATTCAGGTGGCGGCCGAAAATCTCAGCGGTCTGCAGGGCTCGTTTCTTCCCGCTGTGCCGGATTTGATCCACCCGGACGGAATAGTTCGCAGCGGTTTGGGCAATCCTTTCCACATCGGCGATGCCCTCATCGGAAAGCGGCTGTTCGGGGTTCACATCCTTTTTTACATTTTTTCCGTGCTGTACAAGATAAAGTGCCATTGGTCTCCTCCTTATTCATACGGGGTTTCCTTGTCCTTTATTTAAATTATTAATCAATTTAAAGAGTTCTGCAAGCATTGGACGCACGGGGACGGCTCGGGACGGCTCGACGGTCTTGAAATCGTGCTTATTCTAGCCGGGGGATGGAAAGCATGAAAAGACTCTTGACGGAATTTTTTAAGTGGCATAGGTATTTACAATATTCTATTTTGACGGGAAAAAGGAGAAAAGGTTTAAATGGCTTATACAATTGCGCTGGCGGGAAAAGGCGGCACCGGGAAAACCACGCTTGCCGGAATGCTTGTCAAATATATGGTTAAGAGCGGGAAAACCCCCGTTCTCGCTGTGGATGCGGATTCCAACTTTAATTTTAACGAGGTTCTGGGTCTGGAGGTTACGGACACGATCGGCAATGCGCGGGAGGACATGAAAAAGGGGAATGTTCCCAGCGGAATGACAAAAGACGTGTTCATGACCATGCGGATGGAGGAGGCGGTAATTGAAACCGGGGATTATGATCTCATTGTTATGGGGCAGCCTGAGGGGCAGGGCTGCTATTGCGCTGCCAATACGCTACTGACCAACTCCCTTGAACGCCTTTCGGACAATTACCCTTATATTGTGCTGGACAATGAAGCCGGGATGGAACATATCAGCCGGTTGACGACGCATAATGTGGATGTGCTGCTTATCGTCACCGATGCTTCCAGGCGGGGGCTTCAAGCGGCGATTCGGATCAATGACCTGGCAAAGGAGCTCAATATCGGCGTGGAGCGCAGCTGCCTGATCTTTAATCAGGCCAAAGACGGGGTGCCGGAGAAGGTGGCGCAAATGGTGGCAGAGGCGGGAATTGAGCTGCTTGGGGCGGTGCCGGAGGATTCCGCCATTTATGAGTATGATTTTGAAGGCACCCCCATTGTGGATCTGCCGGAAGACACAAAATCCGTGAGTTCGGCTTTTGCTCTGTTTGAAAAGATATTTTAACATGAACAAACATTTTTTACGGCTTCAATGCTCCGCCGGGTAAAGAACGGGACCTGGACGGAGCGAACGGCGGCGTCGCCGCCCGCCCCCTACCTTTATATTTATTATATTTCAGGACGGGTGCCCGCCGGATGCAAGGAGGCTTTCGGTTCCTCTTTTATCGGCAACTGGCAGGAAGGCGAAACTTCGTTTCTGTTTTTTTCGGAACCGGCGGCGGATCAGGTGGCGACGCTTTTGGCGGATCAGCCGGACCTGGAATTAAATGATCATTTCGAGATGAGCTATGAGCAATGGCACGGGGGTCCGATCCTTCCACTGCGGGCGGGCCGGCTGCTGGTGATGCCGCCATGGGCGGAAGTGCCGGCAGGGCCCGGCGAAATCCCCGTTTTACTGGATCCCGGCGTGGTTTTTGGCGCCGGCAATCACCCGACTACCCGCCATTGCCTTCTGGCGCTGCAATGGCTGACGGCCCGCGAAGCCGTTGCATCCGCCATAGACCTGGGTGCGGGAACCGGTCTTTTGTCCATCGCGGCGGCCGGGCTTGGGGTTCATAAAACCCTGGCCGTGGACAACAATTTCCTGGCAGCCGCCACCGCCTTGCGCAATATCCGTCTTAACGGCTTGGACAAGCGGGTCCTTTCGGTTTCCGGAAGAGCTGAAGCATTTGTGGATTCTCCGGTGGACCTGCTTATGGCCAATATTCACTTTGATATTATGCGGGAACTGATAGAAAAACCGGGCTTTAAACAGAAAAAATGGTTTGTTCTCTCCGGCCTCATGCGCACCCAGGCAGGGCGGATCAAGGAGCGAATCATTGAATGCGGGGCGGAAATCCTGAATGAGTGGATTCAGGACGGCAGCTGGTATACCATCTGCGGAAAGAATTGCTGAATTCGTTTTAACCGTCGAAAGGGTGCTTAATGTATATCAAATGCTGGGGCTCCAGAGGTTCCATACCCGTTTCCGGGCCCGAGTATCATAAATATGGCGGCGATACCACCTGTATTGAGATCCGAACAAAAAACGGGGAATTGATTATTGTCGACGCCGGCACCGGCATGCGCCGGCTGGGCAACCAGTTGACCATAGAGGGGTGCCACCACTGCCATGTGCTGTTTACCCATTCCCACTGGGATCATTTGCTGGGTTTCCCCTTTTTCAAGCTTTTGTTCAGCCCGGATTCCGATATTCATATTTACCGGTGCCCTTTTCCCGGGAAGTTCGTTGAAACCATTGTCACCAAGATGATGAGTCCCCCCCATTTCCCCGTGCGCTATTCGGATTTGCGGGCAAAAATTTCCTACCATGACGGCTGTCCCTCAAGTTTTCAAATTGATACGGTAACCGTGACCCCCATTGCCCTGAGCCATCCAAACAATGGCTGCGGCTACAAGTTCGAGGAAGACGGCAGGGCATTCGTTTTTTTAACTGACAATGAGCTGGGCTATACCCACGCGGGCGGCTTGAGCTTTAAGGATTATAAAATTTTTTGCAAGGATGCGGACCTTTTGTTCCATGATGCCGAATACACGCCCGAGGAGTACGCGGAGAGCATCGAGTGGGGGCATTCCACCTATACGGATGCCCTGGCGCTTGCCCTTGAGGCCGGCGTAAAACGGTTGGGGCTCATCCATCACAACCGGGACCGCACCGATCAGGCCATGGATCATATCGTCAATCAATGCCGCGGCATCATAGCCGAGCGAAAAGCGGGGCTGGTCTGCTTTGCCGTTGGCCGGGACATGAGTTTTGAAGTATGAGCAAAGCCGGGAAAGGACGTTGTCAAGCTTCGTATGCAGAACACGCCTGAGGGATGGACCGCAGCCATAGAGCTGCCTATACCCGGTCTGGGGGACAACCGGGCGGATGCGGACCGATTGAAATCCGCCTTGAAGGCGGCTTTTAACGCGGATGCGGTGGAAATCGGTCTTTCCTTGATGAAACAACTCCCCGGCTGCCTGCGTCGCTGGGAGTATGCGCTCCGGTGTTTGTGCTTTAACGATTATGGCCGTTTGCGGCTTCTTGGGATCCAATCGCCGGGGGATGCCGCTCCGTTCATGGGGCTCGCCGTGGATCTGGGAACCACCCGGGTGGTGCTCCGCCTGGTCAATCTGGATACCGGCGGGGAAGTGGCGGAGGAGGCCTTTGACAACCCCCAGATCGAGATCGGCCCGGACATTCTGGAGCGCATTCATTTTGCCGACGCAAAAGACGACGGCCTCCAAAGACTTACCCGATTGATCATCGAGGGCCTGCAAGGCCGCATCAATGCTCTCTGCGGCGATGCCGGGTGCCGCACCAAAGATGTCCGCCTGATGGCCGTGTCCGGTAACACGAGCATGGCGCATCTGTTTATGGGGCTTCCGCCCTCCGCTCTTATCCGCGAACCCTACATCCCGGTGGTCAATCAGCCCGGTCTGATTCCTGCGAAATCGCTTGGCCTGGATATGGATGCCAATGCCGGTGTATTTGTTTTTCCCAATGTGGGCAGCTATTTCGGCGGGGACCTGATATCCGGGATTATTTATTCCGGGCTGCATGAGAGCGAGGATATTGCCATGCTCGTTGATGTGGGGACCAACGCGGAGGTGGTGCTTGGCAACCGGGACTGGCTGGTTGTCTGTGCCGGGGCGGCGGGGCCGGCCCTGGAGGGGGCGGTTTCCCGGATTGGGATGACCGCCGGGCCCGGGGTGATCGACCAGGTTTGGATCGATCCGGATACCGGCCGATTTGATCTGCATACCATCGATGATCAGCCCCCGCGGGGGATTTGCGGCTCCGGCATGATTGACCTCGTGGCCCAGCTGTTTCTGGCGGGCATGCTCGATATCCGGGGCCGCCTGGTTCCGGAAGCGGCGCCGGAGCGTATTTATGAATCCGATGAGGGGCGGCGCCTCGTCATTGTCAATTCCGAAGCTTCGGCCACGGGCGAGCCCCTTTCCCTCGGCCAGGCGGATTTTGACAGTCTCATCCGTTCAAAGGCGGCCATGTATACCATTCTGGAAACCATCACCAGGTACGTGGGGCTCGGCTTTGAGGATATCACCACATTTTACGTGGCCGGCACATTCGGCTCATTTATCCGGCCCCGCTCGGCCATCACTATCGGGATGATACCGGATCTGCCCGAGCAGACCTATAAGCCCCTGGGCAACAGTTCCCTTGGCGGCGCCACCCGCCTGCTGCAATCCAATGCCCTCATGCCGGAGATAGAGCGAATCTACCATAATATCACCTACCTGGAACTAAACGTGAACCAGGAATTCATGAATCGCTTCAGCGCTGCCAAGTTTCTGCCCCATACCGAGGCGGCCCACTTTCCTTCCGTCAAGGTTCCGCGCACAAAAGCCGGTTAGGATTCGCGTTTGGGCCTGGCCGGTGCCGGGTTCGGCTCAGGGGTTCAGGAAAAAATGGGGAACAAACCGCGGATCCAGGTTTTCATCCGTCACTTCGCCGTATACCCATGCGAGCTCGTCAAACAGATTCTCCAGGGCATTGCCCAGGTTAAGCGATATTTCTTCCCGGGTGAACGCGGACTCTTCGGAAAGCCATGCCAGAAAATTCGATTTCATTGAACTCCGGATCCGGGGCGCCTCTGAAGAGCGCTGCCAGAGGGCGCGGTAAAAAGGCTTGAAGGAGTCCAGGGCGATGGGTCGCGCGCGTCTGTCAAAGTTTAGCTCGTGCCGTGCCCATAGGGTCAGCAGCAGGTTCTTATAGGTCACAAAGAAGCCTTCCGGCAGATCAGCGGCGTCAATGTCCATGCAGGAGAGCAGATCATCGAAGGCCATGGCCTGCTTCAAGGCCGCATGCGCTGTCTTTACATCTGAGAGCGAGGCAAAATCCCGGTAAAGCCCCTCGGTTTCAAAATTATCAAAAAAACGCGGCCGTTTGAGAAGCAGGCCCCCGATCATCCCGACCAGGTATTCATCCCAGAAACTCAGCGCCAGGCGGTTGTTGGCGAACCAGCTTTGCTGCTCCCATTGTTTGGCGCGCTGGCTCAGTTTGGTCAGCAAGCCGTAGCCCAGGCGGAAAATATCGATCAGGGGGTAGGTTTGAATAAATGCGGCCGTCCGGCTGTCGTCAAGGCGGCTCTTTTTTCCGGCAAGGCGTTCCAGCCCGATCTCCAGGTAACCGCAGGCTTTTTTGACAACATGGCGCAATTCGCTGCGCTCGTGGATGGGTTTTTGGTCCGCGGAGGCGATCTGGTTGCAAAGGCCGGCAAATTCAACTTGAATTGTTTTCAGGGTATCCTCCAGGCTGATAAGGCTCAAAGCCCGGGTGAAGCGGTTGTCTGTTTCAAGAAAGGCAAGGTGGTTTAAAGGCGCCGGAAAAAACAGATCCGGCTGAGGCGGGTTGGCCAATTCCTTCTTTCTTTGCTGGATCACCCTGACGCTTATCGGCTGATACACGCCCACAGCTTCATCAAAGGGGAGAAAGCCCTTTTCCGCCAGCCGTACGTTGCGGAACCGATAGGCCTCTTCCTCGCTTTCGGCCGGCAGCACATTTACGGATCGGAGCAGGATTTCCTGGTATCGGACATGGTCGGTCATGGCCAGCCGGTTTAACATGTCCGCCACAAAGGATTGCTGCTGCTCCAGGTGTTCAGGTTCGGATTCGCGCTGCGCCGGAGTTTCGGTCAAACGAACATAGAAAATATCGTCAAACGTGAAATAATCGCCATCGAGCTCCGAGGGTTCCTGGTCATGGGCCCGGATACAGAGTTCAACGGTTTGGTTCAGGTAATATTCCATTAAATCCGGTTTTTCCTGCAGGGACCAATGAATGAACCGGCTGGGCGCGGCTTTCATGAGCAGATTGAACCAGTGTGTCACTGATTTCAGGTCGATCTGGTCCCGATGCCAGATTTCCATGTCCAGAATGTATTCCCACTGCCGGGCGGAGGCCATTGCCAGCAGTTCCAGGGCATCCGTGGGGCCGATATCGTGAATAAGGAAAAAAAAGTCTTCCTCGGCAAACGAGTGCACCAGTGCGGTGGCCTGGGGGTGGTCCAGGATGGCGTTGCCGGCCTGCTCCGGAGGAAGCGTCAGGATGTTTCTCCGGTCGGCCTCAAGTCTGGCCAGGCGTCTGCGGTGGTTTTCCCGCTCGCTGGTTTCAGGTTGTGAATTTGTCATCATGGTTATTCGGGTCGGTGTTTAGGTTTTTTGTTATTTTACAGCATATCAGTGGTTTTTGCATTCAAATCGCTCCTGTGCCGGCATTTGCTGATGAATCCATACCAGCACCTTGTCAATTTCGGACTGAAGTTCCCGAAGCGCTTTTCCACGATGGCTGACCCGGCTTTTTTCTTCCCTTGTCAACTGAGCAAAGGTCTTGTCAAGGGGGGGGTAGTAAAAAACAGGGTCATAGCCGAATCCGCTGCTTCCCGCTGGCTCCCGGGTGATCAACCCTTCACACCGGGCTTCATAGGTAAGCGCGGCACCGGTGGGAACAGCCAGGGAAAGGACGCATTCAAAAGCAGCCGTCCGGTTTTCCTTGTCCTTCATGGCTTCGAGCAGTCTGGCGATGTTGTCGGCATCTGTTGCGTTTTCCCCGGCATAGCGGGCCGAGTAAATGCCGGGGGCCCCGTCCAAAGCGGCCACACAAAGCCCGGAATCATCCGCCAGTGCGGGCAGCCCCAGCACCCGGGCCGTCAGGCTGGATTTTTTGTAGGCATTGTCATCAAATGTTTCACCGTCTTCGACCGCCTCGGGAATCGGCCCGAAATCATTAAGGTCTTTTACAGAAAGCGGGGCATCTTTGAGCAGGTCCCGAAACTCGGCGGTTTTGCCCGGATTGCGGGTGGCGATCACAAGGGTTACCGGGTTGTTGTTTGTTTGCATTGGCATATCCTCGATAATTATAGCTTTTCGGTTTTTCTCCCTATATCCGTCAGCGCGTTTGGGGGATCAGCTGAAAAAGTCCTGCTGCTGACAACAATCCTGGCATGTTAATTCGGATACGAAAGCGCTGTCGGCTCAAACGGGTTTTGCATTTTATCGGGCAGCGGACAGAGCTTGGCAGGAATTGATGCGGTAAGGCAGCAGACTTAGAAACCGGTGCCTTTTCTGACATTCTTGCCGCCTGTGCGGCAATAGTCATAAATGACACGGACGGCATTGTTATAAGAATCCGGGTCCAGGCTTCCGAATTCCTCTTTAAGTTCTTGAGCCAGCTCAAGGCTCTGAACTTCGCCGCGTTGGCATAATCGTCGGGTAAGCAGCGCTTTATAGCCGTTAAAGGAATTATACGTAATGTCCTTGTTCTCGTAGGGACAAGCTTCTTTCAGCTGGGCCACCCGTTTTTCGTATTCATCCAGTTTTTTTTCCAGCCGGGCCCTGGCATTGCGATTTTGCGGCAGAAAAATTTTGATTGATTTGATCATTTCAGGATTCGTTCCTCTAAGGCCGGCAAACAGCCGCCCGCTATCGGCATCCCCCAATCGGCTGCCAATCCTTGCCATTTCCGGGCAACATCAGCGCCCTTGTTCCCGAAGCGGCCATGAACAGTGGGTATCTCTATGGCTCGGTGGGCGGCGGCCAGAGGGTCCTTGCCGGCGGCTTAAACAGTCCAGACCGCTTTGCTTCGTTTCCCTTGAGGTATCACCCACTCCATCGGCCTTCTGCAATGGCTGGTGATGCTCAATATTGCAAGGATTAATAAAAAACGATTGCATTTGAATGCAACCGAAGGGCCCGCCGCTTTCCAGGCATGACGGCAAAAACCGCAGGTTGCCGAACCTGTGAAGCCGATTGGCAATGGTATTTTTATATAATGATACCAATCTTAATAAAGAAATTCAAGTTTAAATGAAAGGCTTCAGATGAATCCGCATTTCATAAAAGGCGTTGTTCCTGCTCATGTTTCACGTGAAAACATGCGGCTGGTTTATTCCGGCGGGGGCCGCGGCCGGGATAAGAAAAAACTTTACAGGTTTTCGGGGGTTGATATAGTAACCGGTGTATAGCTGGCCGATCAAACCGAAACACAGCAGAAACCAAACAGGAACAAGGATTTACTCATGCATAAGCTTTTAGTCGACCAGCCGGGGGAAAAACATTTTCTGCTCGGCAATGAAGCCATCGCCCGCGGGGCGATCGAGGCGGGGGTGGCTTTTGCCTCCACCTATCCGGGCACGCCCTCTTCCGAGATTTCATTGAATTTTTTTCAGGTGGCCCGGGAAAGTCCGCTCTATTTTGAATACAGCACCAATGAAAAGGTGGCGCTGGAAGTTGCTGCCGCTGCGGCCAATTCCGGATTGCGAACCATGTGCATCATGAAGCATGTGGGCGTGAATGTCGCCGCGGATGCATTGATGACACTGGCCTACGTCGGGGTGCGGGGAGGACTGGTCATTTTGACGGCCGATGACCCTTACATGTTTTCCAGCCAGAACGAGCAGGACAACCGGTATTACGGCAAACTCTCCGGGCTGCCGATCCTCGAGCCGTCTTCGGCCCAGGAGGCGAAGGATATGGTGGGCTATGCCTTCGAGCTCTCCGAGACCCTCGGGGAGCCGGTTCTCTTCCGGACAACCACCCGCTTGAATCATTCGACCGCGCCCATCGTTTTCGGCCCTGTCAGGGCACCGGAGACAAAGGGGGATTTCAGCCGGGACCCCTTCAACTATGTCACTGTTCCCGCGGTGTCGCGCAACCTGCATGTCAAGCTGCTGCAGCGCATTGAAAAAGCTGAGGAAATGGCTTGTGACACGCCGTACAATATAATTTCCGGCTCCGGCCCCTGGGGGATCGTATGCAACGGGGTCAGTTACAACTATGTCACCGATGCGGTCAGAGACCTCGGTATTGGGGATAAAGCCAGAATTCTTCGGCTCGGGTTCTCTCATCCCATGCCCGGCCGGCTGGTCAAATCTTTTTTGGCGGACTGCGAAAAGGTGCTGATTGTGGAAGAAGGCGAGCCTTTCATGGAAGAAGCCGTGAAAGCTTTCGCCCAGGAGGCGGGGCTTGCGCTTCCGATCAAGGGCAAGGCTCCGGAGCTTTTCTCCCGGCTGTTCGAATACGATCCGGCCCTGGTCCGAAAAAATGTGGCCGCCTTTTTCGGAGTCAGCTACCAGGCCCCTGAACCGCCGGATGTATCCGATGTGCCGGAACTGCCCCAGCGGCCCCCCAATCTGTGTGCCGGCTGCTCGCACAGGGCCACGTTTTACGCGGTGAACAAAGCCGCCGAGGACATCGCGACCATCCGTCCGACGGATATCGGCTGTTACACCCTGGGGTTTCTCCCGCCCTTGTCCACCGGGGATTTCCTTATCTGTATGGGCTCCTCTGCCAGCACCTCATGCGGGTTTTCAAAGGCAACCGACAAAAAGATCATCGGTTTCATAGGGGACTCCACTTTTTTTCATTCCGGTATCCCCGGGCTTGTCAATGCGGTTTTTAATCGGCACAACATGACGCTGGTCATCCTCGACAACCAGACGACTGCCATGACCGGACATCAACCGCATCCCGGCGTGGACATGGCGGAGTTGAATTACGAAGAATATCAGCAGATTTCAATTGAGTCAGTGGTTCGCGGCATCGGTGTCTCCGATGTCCGCGTAATAAGGCCCTATAACGTGAAAAAAAGCATAGCGGCGATCCGGGAGGCGATCTCCCACGAAGGGGTCTCGGTGATCATTGCCCGGCAGAATTGCACCTTGTTTGACAAAAGCCGGGGAAAACTGGTCGGACGCCCCTTTTATGTAAGTGACCGCTGCAAAAATCACCGCAACTGCATCAATGAGCTGGGCTGCCCCGCCTTTTATGTGGAACAGGATCGGGTCCGGATCAATTCGACCCTTTGCACCGGCTGCGGCGTCTGTGCCCAGGTCTGTCCGGAAAATGCGATATTGCCGCTTAAAGAAAAATAATAAACCGAAACCGGCACTTGCGGGTTTTCAAATACGGGATAGACAATATGGATATTAAGCGTTTGATTATTGTGGCAGTTGGGGGACAGGGCAACCTGATGGCCTCCAAGGTGCTGGGCGAAGCCGCCTGCCGGCTGGATGTTCCGGTCCGGATGAGTGAAATTCACGGAATGGCGCAAAGAGGCGGCGTGGTGGAATCCGCTATGGTTTTCGGGGATGCGCAGAGCTCCATTATTTCGGATGGGGAGGCGGATCTGCTGCTGAGTTTTGAGCCGGTCGAAGCCCTGCGGGCGGTTAGAAAATGCAATTCCCGAACGGTGATGGTAACCAACACCGCCCCCCTGCCGCCGTTTACCGCTGCCATTGGCAAGGGCGCGTACCCTGACATGGAAACGATCCGGGGCCTTCTGAAAGCCAAGACCGGTCGGCTTTTTGACCTGGACGCGGCAGAGCTCGCCCGGGCGGCGGGAAATGCGCTCTCGGTCAATATGGTTTTGCTGGGTGCATTGATGGAGACCGACAAACTGCCGGTCACGCCGGATAGTGTGCGCCAGGCCATTAGCGAAACAACCAAAAAAGCGTTTCTGGAAAGCAACTTGAAAGCATTCGACCTGGGTCGTGAGGCCGTGCGCGAACAGCTCGTCTGAGCCCGGAGCTTGTCTACTGACCAGCTGCTCCGCTCAGTTCGTGTTTGTAAATCGTTTCCTGCTCATCCAGGATGTCGGTCAATATCGATTGCGTGGTCATGGGGTTCATGATAACCGCCCGAAGCACAACGCTGCTGTCCGCCAACTCCGGGTCCGTCATCAGGGTTGTTCGGGAGACAAAGCTGCGGCCGGCTTCGCGCTGCAGGCGCTGCAGTTTGCGGTTGATGGAGTTGAGTCGCTCGTTGGCCGCGTTTCGCTTTTCAAGGTTGCCGGCATGCAGGGCCTTTTTCAGCTCCGGCGGGCACAGCCGGTAGGTGAGGATGTTGAGTTCCGGCTCGGTAACGAGCTGGAAGTTGGAGCGGCGTGAAATTTCGGCAGCAAACGCGGCCGCGGTTTCAACTCCGTGGTTGATGAGGAGTTCGTAGCCCTGGGTGCCCATGATTTTCAGGGCGCTGTCTAAAATCAGGGAGTTGGCCTCCCTGGAGCCGGAAAGGGACTTGATCCCCAGGTCCACCGATCCCCGGCGGTTCACATAATTGGCGTGGTAGGCAATGAAGTCCATGATAAAAGGGTTTTTAAAATAAACCATGCCACAGCTCATTGGCATGTAAAACTGTTTGTGGCCGTCGATGGTGACTGAATCAGCCCTTTTGATACCGTTTAACAGGTGCCGGAACTTGTTTGAAAAAAGGGTTGGCCCGCCCCAGGCGGCGTCCACGTGAAAGTGGATCTCATGCTCGGCGCAGATGGCCGCGATTTCCTCCAGGGGATCCACGGTTCCGGTTTCAGTGGCGCCCGCGATACCCACAACAGCAAGAATACCGGTTTTTTGAGACCCCCGGGTGACTTCCCGGATTTTCTCCCGCAGTGCGCGGCAGTCGAGCCGGTTGCGGGCGTCCGTGTCAACGGGGATTATGTTTTTGTTTCCCAATCCCAGGATGCCGGCAGCCTTTCTCAGTGAATAATGGCCCAGACGGGAGACAAGAATCACCGCCCGGTCCAGTTCGTAGGCGCTTAAAGCGGCTGCCATGCCTTCGGTTTCGACTCCCTCGAAACCCGGCTTCGGGTGAAGCAGGGCATTGCGGGCAACCCAAAGAGCGGTCAGGTTGGCTGTTGTGCCGCCCTCCACAAAGGCCCCCAGGGTGGTTTCGGTATTCTGCACATGCTCCCGGTAGAAAGCCTCGCTGTTTTCATAGATCATCCGGTGGATTTTGGCGATTACCTGTTTTTCAATAATGGAGACCACCTTTGAAGTTTCCAGTTTGACCACATTTTGATTCAGGGCGGCCACAATGGTTTTCAGGTGAACCATGAAAAACGGGATGGCTGAGGTCATGTGCCCTACAAAATAGGGGGATGCGACATTTACCGCGTGGGGAGCGATCTCGTCGATAACGCAGGTGATCACGTCGGCCAGTTTTTTTTCCGGGGTTTGCCTTATGCGGGTGTTGGTGAATCGCTGGGAGAGTTCTTTGAGGCTTTTGGCTTCCGTGATGCCCACATGCTTTTTCAGGAAATCATGGAGGCCGAACAGGATCTGCTCCATGTATTTGATCAGGGTTTGCCGCGAGGCGTCGTCTTCCGGCCGGATAAAGACTTTGGAAAGGTGCTCCCAATCCGCAAGCAAATGGGGTCTGGGGGTATCGCTTGGCGGATTTTCGTTTGATTGTGTTTCCATTAAATTCGCGCAGGTTCTCTATTCTTTATAATTTTAGTATCACCGTGAAAATTATTCCTATACGGATTTTATGGCCGCCGTCAACAATTGATTGCCGGTTTTGGCCAAACCAATGAATAAAAACAGTTTGGGAAGTTGAGCCCGGCAATGAGCGAAAAGGCCGAATTAACTATGCCCGGCGGGGAGCGCAAGGCGTTTCGCCGGGCCCTCTCCTGCTGGTACAGGAAGGAACAGCGCCGCCTGCCCTGGCGGCAGACCAGGGACCCCTATCGGATATGGGTCTCCGAGATCATGCTGCAGCAGACGCAGGTAAATACGGTGATCGCTTATTATGAACGGTTTCTCCAACAGTTCCCGGATATCTTTGCCCTGGCGGGGGCAGATCTTCAGGAAGTCCTCAAATGCTGGGAAGGACTGGGGTATTATAGCCGGGCCCGAAACTTTCATCGCGCAGCGCGGTCACTGGTGGCGGAAAATGAGGGGCGCATCCCGGAGGGATGGGCTGCTTTCCGAAGCCTTCCCGGCGTTGGGGATTATATTGCCGCCGCGGTCTTGAGCATTGCCCATGGCATGCCCTACCCGGTGGTGGACGGCAACGTCAAGCGGGTGCTCTCCCGCGTCTTTGAATTGGCCGCGCCGGTTAACCGGGCCGGTTCGGATAAAACTTTTTTGCAGGCTGCCCGGCTTGTTTTTGACAAAAGCGCCCCGGACATTTTCAACCAGGCCATGATGGAGCTGGGGGCGCTCGTCTGTAAACCCCGGCAGCCGCTTTGTGAGTCCTGCCCGCTGCAAAACTGGTGCCGGGCCCGTCAGCGGGGCACGGTGGCGGCATATCCGGTGCGCGCCGCGGCCCGGCCGGTGCCGCAATACCGGATGGCAATCGGGGTGGTGATAAAGGCTCGGCGGTTGTTGATCGTTCAACGCCCTTTGGATCAGATGCTGGGCGGGTTATGGGAGTTTCCCGGCGGGCGGCGGTTTCCTGGAGAATCGGCGGAATCGGCCTGTGCCCGCAATGTCCGGGAAACAGTCGGCCTGGATGTCGCGGTGGCGTCCCGCTTGACTGGAATCCGGCATGCCTATACGCATTTCAGGATAGTTGCGGATATTTTTGTCTGCCGGTATAATGGCGGCCGGGTCAGCAGGGACGGCCCCATCGCCCATCGCTGGGTGGGACTCCGGACATTGGAGCGATACCCGTTTCCGGGCTCCCATCATAAATTCATGCCGGTTTTAATTGACTTCCTTGGCAGAGATACCGAATTCGGGAAAATTACGAAATGAATGGGTTTTATGACAGCTGATCGGCAGATTTCGCAAAAGGAACTATGGCTCCGGCTCAACAGCGGCGCCACACTGGTTACGGTGAACCGCCGCCTGGCTCGAAAGATGGCGGCCGAGCACGCCGCGCAGAAGACGGCAGCGGGGGTTCCCGCCTGGGAGACGCCGCAAATTTTTCCTTACCGGGCATGGGTGGAAAAATTATACGATTCCCTGGTGTTTCATTCGGATTCAGCGACGCTTGACAAATGGCCGGGGCCTTTGTCTGAAAGCCAGGAGCTGTGGCTCTGGGAATCCATCATCCGGCAATCCGAATACGGCGGGGAACTGCTTCAGGCCGGGGCGGCGGCAGGAACCGCCCAAGGGGCCAGGGCCATCTGTCTTCAGTGGCATCTGGACCTGGAAATGATCTCCGAGCTGCCCCCGCCGGACACGGAAGCTTTTATACACTGGAGTCTGCAGTTCGAGGAGGCGTGCCGCTCAAAAAACTGGTGTGAACCCGCCCGCCTGCCGGATCTCGTGGCAGAGGCCATCCGGCAGGGGTGTATCCGGACACCGGGGGATATCATATTAGCCGGTTTTGACGAAATCTCCCCCCAGCTTGAATCCCTCCTTTTAACAATTGAATCCGCGGGCACGCGGGTTTCCATGCTGGAATGGCCGCCTCCGGCCAGTGAGGTGGCCTGCCAGGGTCTGGCGGACATGGAATCCGAAATCACCCAGGCCGTCTTGTGGGCAAGAAAATTGCTTGAGACGGACCCGGAGAAGCGTATCGGCGTCATCGTGCTGGATCTGGAAGCCGCCCGGCAAAAAATAATCCGGATTTTCGATGATATCCTGCATCCCGGGCTCGTGTGCCATACCGGCGAGGACCTGGAGCGCTTATACAATATCTCCCTGGGGCCGCCGCTGGGTGATTATCCAATGATCCAGACCGCTCTTGGCGTACTGGAAAATGCCGGGGCGCCCATTTCCGTGGAATTTGTCACTCAATTGCTTCGCTCCCCCTTTCTGGGCGGGGCGCAGACGGAACTGACGCGGCGCAGTCTTCTGGACCGGGATCTGCGCAAACATGGAGAAACCGAATTAGGCATGCATCAGGTTCTTGAAGCTGCCGGGCAGGCGGGGTGCCGCCTGCTGGAAAAACAGCTCCGGGCCTTTATTCGGATTTCCGAAACCCTGCCGCAAAAACAGCCGCCTTCCGGGTGGGCGCAGAGTTTTTCCGCCATGCTGGGCGCCCTTGAATGGCCGGGGGAGCGCAGTCTCTCAAGCACGGCCTTTCAGACCCACGATGCCTGGCAGGACGGGCTTGCCCGTTTTGCCGGAATGGATCGGGTCATGGGCCCGATCTCCCACGGCCATGCGGTCCGGGGATTAAGGCGGCTTCTGGCAGACACTGCCTTTCAACCGGAAACCGGTGATTTGCCCATCCAGGTCATGGGGGTGCTGGAATCGGCCGGAGAGACGTTTGACGCGGCATGGATCATGGGGTTACACAGTGAAAACTGGCCGCCCCCGCCCCGCCCGAATCCCTTGATCCCCATATGGGTGCAGCGAAAAGCAAATGTTGGGCACGCCTCGGCCGAGCGCGAGCTGGCTTATGCCCGTCGCGTAACCGAGCGTCTGTTGACCTGCGCGCCACGGGTAGTCATCAGTTATCCGCGTCGACAAGGCGACGCCCAGCTTTTTCCCAGCCCCTTGATCCGGCAGTTTTTTCAGAAATCCCAAGCCTTTCAACCCTTGGCGGTTTCAGGATTCTGGAAAGAGATGCTGGCATCCGCCGTCATTGAGCAGCAAAGCGATCCAAATGGCCCGGCAATCCGTGACGGCGAATTTATTCGCGGGGGTACCGGTCTGTTGAAAGCCCAGGCCGCCTGTCCATTTTCCGCATTTGCCCGCTACCGGCTCGGGGCGAAGCCCCTTGAGATCCCGTCCCCGGGATTGAACGCGGCCGAGCGGGGGTCGCTGGTGCACCGCTGCCTGCAATTGATATGGGAAAGTCTGGGCGCCCATGCCACGCTCATGGAAAAGTCGGATGCTGATCTGAGGGCGGAAATTGAAGCCGCCGTGCAAACCGCGCTCAAGGCCGATGCGCAATTAAAGCCCCGAACCTTCACGGATCGCTTCCTGGCCATAGAAAAAGAGCGGCTGATCGCGCTGCTTGAGGAGTGGATGGGGCTGGAGCGCCAGCGGGCGCCTTTTTTCATTCAGGCCGGGGAGGCGGCATTGCCGGTCACCATTGGCGGCATCTGCCTGAAAACATTTGCCGACCGCATCGACCGCCTGGCGGACGGGCGGCTTGTGATAATCGACTATAAAACCGGTACTCCCAGCCCCAAGGACTGGTTCACGGAGCGGATGAGCGAGCCCCAGCTGCCATTGTATGCCGTCAGTCTGGACGCGCCGCCGGCTGCAGTTTTGTTCGGGCAGGTCCGCAAAGGAGAATCTCGATTCATGGGCGTTTCCGAGGAGGAACACCTGGCGCCGGGGGTCGGTAAAATTGGAAAGGAAACCTGCTTCAGCGGGCAGTACGCCACAATCGCCGAGTTGCTGCCGCAATGGCGGGCTGAATTGCAAGAGCTGGCCGCTGAAGTCAAAGCCGGATATGCCGTGGTCTCTCCGAACGTCCCCCAGGAAAACTGCCGGTATTGCGATCTTGGCTCGCTGTGCCGGATAAAGGAAAAAGAACTTTTGGAGTCAGCGCGTGAACCCAATGCATGAACCACTGCCTGCTGATGCGAAAGAGCGGGAGCGGGCCCTTGATCCCCGGTATTCATTTATTGTCCAGGCCCCGGCGGGTTCGGGAAAGACCGAGCTTTTGATTCAGCGGTATCTTTGCCTGCTGGCCCGGGTCAATGCCCCGGAAGAAGTTATCGCGATCACGTTTACGCGAAAGGCGGCCGCCGGCATGCGCAGCCGTATTCTGGAGGCCCTGGAGCAGGCGGAAAATGAGGACTGCCCGGACACCCCGCATAAACAGCGAACCTGGAACCTTGCCCGGGCGGTATCCAGGAGAGACAAGCATCAATGCTGGCAGCTATCGGATAATCCGGGCCGTTTGCGGATTCAAACCATTGATGCCCTGTGTGCGGCCATTACCCGGCATATGCCCTATCTCTCCCGCCTCGGCGCCGCTCCGGAGATATGCGGCGAGCCGCAGCGGCTCTATTTGCAGGCTGCCCGGGAGACGGTGGCGGAATTGGAGGCCGGAACCAACTGGTCGCCTTCCATTGAGGCCCTGGTCCGTCACCTGGACAATCAATTGGAAAGGCTGGAGCAGTTGATTGCGGCAATGCTGGCAAAAAGGGATCAGTGGCTCCGGCATATCGCCCAACGCGAGGACCCGGCCATGCGGCGGAAAAAACTGGAGGATGCCTTAAAGGCGGTCATTGCCGAAGCGCTTGCAGCCTGCCGCAGCCGGTTTCCGGAGGCCTGTATGGGGCCTCTCCTGGATCTGGCGCGGTTTGCGGCCGGCAATCTCGAAGAAGCCGCCGATTCGGAATCACCGGTCAAGGCGTGCAAAGACCTGCATGCCCTTCCACAGGCCGCGCCGGAGTTCCTTTCGCAATGGCTGGGCCTCTGCGAACTGCTTCTGACCCGGGATGGTCAATGGCGCCGCCAGTCAGACAAGCGCCTGGGATTTCCCGCCCCCGGCAGTGTAAAGAAAGACAGGGAATTAAAGAATTATTACACGCAAAAAAAAGCCGAATTCAAGGAATTGCTGGATAATTTGCGCTCGGAGGTCTCCCTTGGCGAACATTTGCACCGGATTCGCTCTCTTCCGGATGCCCAATACCAGGAGGAGCAGTGGCAGATCCTGCAAGCGCTCTCTGACATTCTTCGCCTGTCAGTGGCCCATTTGAACCTGGTTTTTCAATCCACTGCCCAGGTGGATTTTGCCGAGGTGGCCATGAGGGCCGCCTTTGCCCTGGGGACCCCGGAGAATCCCACGGATCTGGGGCTTGCCATGGATTATCGGCTTGGGCACATACTGATCGACGAATTCCAGGACACCAGCATCACCCAGTTTGATTTTCTCCGGAGACTGACCATGGGCTGGCAGCCGGGCGACGGCCGGACGTTTTTTGCCGTGGGCGACCCCATGCAGTCCATATATGGGTTTCGAGAGGCCGAGGTCGGGCTGTTTATAAAAACCTGGGACGAGGGCCTGGGGCAAATCGAATTGCACCCGCTTAAACTGTCAGTGAATTTTCGCTCCCAGCAGAAAATCGTGGAGTGGGTCAATGAGAGCTTCCCCTTGATTTTGCCGGGGGAAAACGACGCCGCCGCGGGTGCGGTGGCCTATTCGCCCGCCACGGCCGCCCTGCCCCCGGAGGAGGAGGCTGCGGTTCAGATTCACCCCCATATTCCTCCGGACCGGGAAAAAGAGGCGGAAACCGTGCTGGCCTGCATCAGGGAGGCCAGGCAGAGAGACCCGGGAGGCCGTATTGCCGTGCTGGTGCGCAGCCGCCCGCACCTGGAAACCATACTCAGGCATTTAAAATCCCGGGATATTTCCTTTACCGGCGTTGAGATCGAGTCGCTCAAAAACCGGCCGGTCATCCAGGACCTTTTATCGCTCACCCGGGCCTTGACGCATCCAGCGGACCGGATTGCCTGGCTGGGAGTATTGCGGGCGCCCTGGTGCGGCTTGCGCCTGAACGATCTTCACGCGCTCGCTGGCGATGCCCCACACCTGTCGGTGGTGGATCTTTTGAAAGACGAAGACCGCCTGGCATCCCTGAGCAAAGACGGGCGGGGCCGGGCCGTGCGTGTCCGGGACATTCTGCTCCCCGTGCTTTTAAACCGCGAGTGCCGATCATTGAGACGTCTCGTGGAAGGGGCGTGGCTGCTCCTGGGGGGGCCGGCCTGCTGTCTTTCATCAGCGGACCTGGAGGATGCCAGGGCCTACCTGGAGTTGATGGATGAAACGCTCGGCGCCGGCGGGTTCAATGACCTGGCGGATTTGGAATCGTCGGTGGCTGAATTGTTTGCCCGCCCGGATCCGACAGCCGATGAAACCCTACAGGTGATGACGATACACAAGGCCAAGGGCCTGGAGTTTGACACGGTTATCCTGCCGGGCCTTGAAAAATCGCCGCCGCCCGATGCCCCTCGCCTCCTGATGTGGCTTGAGCGGCCGGCCGGCGGACAAAATGACCTCTTGCTGGCCCCCATTTCGGCATACGGGAGCCGGACCAGTCATACTTATGAATATATCCGGCGCTTTGAGAGGCAAAAACGCCGGTATGAAGATACCCGCCTGCTCTATGTTGCCGCCACGCGGGCCAAAAAATGCCTTCACCTTATCGGTGGGGCCCGTCCCGGCTCCCAGGCCGGAAGCCTTCGCACGCCGGATGCCAATTCGCTTCTTCATCCCCTATGGCCGGTGGTTTCCGATGTTTTCACCCGGGCGGTGGAAAGTCCTGAGCCACAGCCGCTTCCGGATGATGCGCAAAGCGATGATTCAAACGGGAGGCCTGGATCAGCGCCTGCCCCTATCCGACGGTTGAGCGCGCAATGGCGCCCTTGCATGCCCCCGCCGGGCCTGGAAGGGAAGATTAAGGTTGAGCGGGCCCTGCCCGTGACCGAACCGCAAACCCCGCCGTTTGACTGGGCCGGGGAAACGGCCCGCCGCGTGGGAACGGTGGTGCACCGTTGGCTTGGGGTGATTTGTGAACAGGGGGTGGAGCAATGGTCAAAGCCGCGCATTCATGCTTTTTCTAAAAGCTTTGACCGGGAATTGGAAAGCGCGGGCGTCAGCGGGGATATGCGGGAAGAGGCGCTTTCCCGTGTTGAATCGGCCCTGGCCGCCACGCTTGAGGATGAGATGGGGCGGTGGATTTTGTCCAGACACCGATCAGACGCCTGTGAATACGGCATCACGGGAAGGATCGACGGCAGTGTCGTCAATGTCGTGATTGACCGGACCTTTATAGATGATGAGGGGGTCCGGTGGATTATTGATTATAAAAGCAGTGTGCACAGCGGAGGCTCGCTCGAGGCTTTTCTGGATCAGGAGACAGGGCGCTACCAGGCCCAGATGCAAACTTACGCACGGATCATGGGGGCATTGGAGAACCGGCCCATCCGCTTGATGCTGTATTACCCCCAGCTAAAGAATTACCGCCAGTGGATGGCCCGGTGAAACGGCCAATATTGATGGCTTCGTAAAAAGCTGATTATACCGCCGACGGCATTTTTGCAGAAAGTAACTTGTATTCATCTTACTCTTACTCTTACTCTTAATCTTAATCTTAATCCAGAACGGTTGGATTTCCTTAACCTAAAACCTAAG
>CAZNSO010000030.1:0-34878 GCA_964575805.1 uncultured Desulfobacteraceae bacterium | reverse complement strand
GAGCCGATCCGCCGCCGCCTGATATCTTCCCGGCATTGGTATGTCCAACTCTATGCCTATAATGCCTTAAAGGAACTCGGATGGACCCAGCCCGAATCGGACATAAACCCTTTATAACGGCACTGGCAGCAGTGGCCCTGGTGGAGGTCGGCGCCCGGTGGGTGCGGATGGATCCGCTGCTGTTGACCCTTCTGGTGCGTCTGGTCGACATCCTTATTGTTTCAGGCGTGGTCTTATGGTTCCAAAGAGGGCTAAAGGCTGTCGGACTGGCCCGGGATACCGCTTATCAGGGGATGCAGACGGGACTTCTCTGGTCGGTGGTGTTCGGCGGCCTGGTCATGGTTGCGGCCGGGATTTTTACGGTTTCCGGCATTTCTTTTCTGCCCCTGTTCCGGGCGTCATTGCCCGGTGCGCCGGAGCGCTTGCTCTTGTTTTTCCTGGCGGGCGGAGTGATCGGCCCCCTGGCCGAGGAGTTGGTCTACAGGGGGCTTATCTATACGGTTCTGCGCCAATGGGGCGTGATTTTTGCCGTTTCCGGAAGCACCTTTTTGTTTGTGCTGTCCCACAGCCCGGGCACAGCGCTTCCTTTGCCCCAGTTGGTAGGCGGCATTGTATTCGCCTTGGCCTACGAGCGCTCCAAAAGTCTTGTTGCGCCTGTTATCATTCACATCCTGGGCAACAACGCCCTGTTCGCTCTGGCTTTGGCGCATCAATTCGTAAACGGTGCCTGAAGGCGTTAAAAATACGGATTTTTGCCATTTTTTGCAGCCATCACCGGCATTGTTCCCGGCGACTGCCGGTGATGACCCTGTAACAAGGCAAAGATTCGCAAAAAAATTCAGGAAAGATGTTCGCGCAGAATGTTGAGCATGCGCCGGACCGGCTCCGCGGCCCCCCACAGCAATTGATCGCCCACCGTATATAAACTCAGGTATTCAGGCCCCATGTTGAGGTTGCGGATTCGCCCCACAGGCACATTCAGGCGGCCGGTCACGGCTGCGGGCGTGAGGTGTTCCATGGTATCTTCCTTGGTGTTTGCAATGACAGTGGCCCACTCATTGGAACCGTCTATGAGGGATTCGATTTCCTTAACAGGAACCGCCTTGCGCAGTTTGATCGTCAATGCCTGGCAGTGACACCGCATGGCCCCGATCCGGACGCAAATACCGTCGATCGGGACAGGCGGCTGGCAGCCGAGAATCTTGTTGGTCTCTGCATACCCTTTCCATTCCTCCTTGGACTGGCCGTTTTCCATGACGCTGTCGATCCACGGAATGACGCTACCGGCCAGGGGGACGCCGAACTGATCGGTGGGAAAGCTGCCGTCGCGCATGGTATCGATCACCCGGCGATCTATGTCCTGGATCGCGGAGGCCGGATCAGCAAGCAGGTCTTCGGAGGCCCTTGCGATGGCTGCCATCTGACTGACGAGTTCCCGCATATTTTTTGCCCCCGCCCCGGAGGCCGCCTGGTAGGTCATGGAGGTGAGCCATTCGACCAGGTCTTCCTGAAAAAGCCCGCCGATGGCCATAAGCATCAAGCTTACGGTGCAATTGCCGCCGATAAAATTTTTTATCCCGCTTTGAAGCCCCGCATCTATCCGGTCCCGGTTTACAGGGTCCAGAACGATGATGCTGTCCGCCTCCATTCGAAGCGCGGAGGCAGCGTCCACCCAGTAGCCGTTCCAGCCGGATTCCCTGAGTTTATGGTAGACGGATTTCGTGTAATCGCCGCCCTGACAGGTCATTACCACATCCATTTCAGAAAGTGCTTTCAGATCATGGGCATCCTTCAGGGGCGAAGCATCAACACCGACCCGGGGAGCCTCCTGGCCCACCTGGGAGGTGGTGAAAAAAACCGGAGCAATGCCCTTGAAATCATTTTCCGCCTGCATACGCGCCATCAGGACGGAGCCGACCATGCCCCGCCATCCGACAAAACCAACCTTAAGCATTGGGTTATCCTTTCATTGAATTGCGCAAGCTTCCATGCTGCGCTAAAATATACTCATACGGAAGCCTTAAAAATATAAAAACAAGCAATTAATTGTCAATATAAAGATTCCGGTTGAGAACCAGGCCCTAATTGCTTATAATGGCGTATTATCCATTACATCAAACGTGACAGTCAGGCAAAAGCCCGGCAGCTCTAATCCCATTAAATAATTTACGCGGTCAACATGCCCATCTACGAGTATAGCGCTTTAAATCTCAAAGGCAAAAATGTATCCGACATCATCGATGCCGACAGTATTTCCGCTGCCCGCCAAAAACTGCGCGCGGCAAACATCTATCCGATCTCCATCAAGGAAGTCTACGAACGGGAGTCAAAAAGGGAAAGCCGGCTCTCCGAGATTCTGACCCGTCCGCTGCACGCCCGTGTCAAGCCGGCTGAACTATCCATGATGACCCGTCAGCTGGCCACTCTTCTGGGAGCCGGGTTTCCCCTGGTTTCAGCAATATACACGCTGGTGCCGCAGGCCTCATCAACCGCCTTTAAACGGATATTGTCTCAGATCAAGGACGCCATTGAAGAGGGCAGCAGTTTTGCCGACGCATTGGCCCAGTACCCGGACACATTCTCGGATATTTATATTAATATGGTCAAATCCGGGGAAACCTCCGGCACCCTGGAACTGGTCCTGCAGCGTCTGGCCGATATCACCGAGCGGCAGCAGGCCCTGACCCACCGGATTCGTTCAGCCATGGCCTACCCCATACTCATGTTCATTATTGGCGTTATCGTTTTGTTTGTGCTCCTGACCTATATTGTCCCCAGCATTACATCGATATTTACGGACATGGGGCAGACCCTTCCCGCTCCCACCCGGTTCCTGATCGCCTCGAGCGAGTTCCTGAAAACCGGCTGGTGGCTGTTGCTTCTGGGTTTTGTCGCCATGGTGATCGCTTTTCATCGTATCAAAAAAACAGAGGCCGGCCGGTACCGTTGGGACCAGGCCATGCTTAAACTGCCGGGCATCGGCGGCTTGATCCGCAAACTGGCCGTTGGCCGGTTTGCCCGGACCCTGGGAACGCTTCTGGACAACGGCGTGGCGCTTTTGACTGCTCTCCATATTGTGAAAAACGTGGTGGGCAACCGGCTCGTGGCCGACACCATCGAATACGCCGCCGTGGAAGTGGAGAAAGGCAACAGCCTGGCCCGGGCGCTGGGGGCCTCCGATATTTTTCCCCATATCTCCATCCAGATGGTTCAGGTCGGGGAGCAGAGCGGGGAACTGGAAAACATGCTCGGGAAAGTGGCTGATATTTATGAAAGCGAGGTGGAAAATACCATCCTGAGCCTCACCACGCTACTGGAGCCGGCCATCATTTTGTTTATGGGCGTAGTGGTGGGTTTTATTGTGCTCTCCATTTGCCTGCCCATTTTTGAGATGAACCAGTTAATCCGGTAAAGGCGGCGGCGTTCGGTCCCGTGTCGGCATCAATACAGCTTGCGGGCTACCATCGATACGTAAACGACAGCCGCACTCCCGGCTCATTCGGCATGGCTGAAAGCTCGGCGGAAAACCCTTCCCTTTTTAGATCCCTGATAAACTGACGGTATACGGCCCGGTTGGCTTTGTGGGCGCTTGAAATGCCGCCATAGATGCTTCCGCCGTAGAACCCGAGTTCCACCAGAGTGATCACCCCGCCGAGCACTTCCAGGTCATTGTCCCAGCTTTCATAAGCTGCCCCCATTAATGCGGCGTTGATTCCAAATGCGACGGCAGCGTCCTGATACCTTCCACAGTATAAATAGCCGCCCCCCGGAATGACAGAGGCGAGGCCCGCGAGAAACGGGCTTTTGCGAGGAAGGGAATCGATTTTGTCCATTTTTTCCAAAAGCCCAGCCACCGGAAGGCTGCGGCGCCCCTCCGGGCTGAGCCGGTCCAGCCAGGTGCGCGCCTGGCCGGGTTTTGCCAGCTCAAGACTGAACCAGGCCATCCGGAAGAAAGCCTTGTCCCTGACAGCCCGGTCCTGACTGGTTTGACTCAATCGGTAGAGGGTTTGCATGGCCGCATCCGGATCATTCATCCGGAAATAGCAGCGGCTGATCTGAAACCTGGACTTTTCAGCGAATTCGGAGTCCGGGAATTTCTGCACGGTTTTTTGATAATACCCCAGAGCGGCTTCATAGCGGCCCGTCCGAAAGTGGCTCCGGGCGATATGAAAAAAGGCGGCATCGGTGCGTGCATGGTCCGGGAAAAAATAAACAAAACGCTTGAATTCAAAAACAGCCGTTTCATAATCCCCGGTTTCAAAGCGATCCATGGCATAGCCAAACAAGGCATCAGCCTTGCAAAAACTCTGGCATTGGCTTGAATATCCGGGCCGGTCCCCGGCCTTCGCCTCGCCGGCGTTCAGGAGCCAGGCCCAGCAGCCCGGCAGGAGCAGCACGAGCAAAAATAAAAATCGAAGACGGTTTGGCGCGCTGCCGGCGGCCTGCCTACCAGGCAACCGGTATCCGCACGGTCTGACCGGCCTTGTTTTGGAAAAGCAGATAGCCATTTTGTTTGCCATAGAGATAAATGTCATGGGTGATTTGAACGTCAATCCGGCAGTATTCGATTATTTCTTTGATCCGCCCCTGTTTATACCATTCAAGCGCCTGAAGCCCGTCCGCACTTTTTTCAATGCCCAGGCTCACCCTGGCCAGATGATTGAGCGAGAGCCGGTATCCCAGGCGTTGATGAATAACCTCCAGGATATCGAGCGTGTTGATGCCGGCGGCGTCAAAGCCGGCATAGCCTTTTAACACCTGGTAATCAAAACGTTTAATGTTAAACCCCACAAGCAGATCCATCTGTTTTAAATGCGCCAGGAGTTGGTCAACCTGATCTTCGGTGTAATCATGATATTGAGCGGTTTCCGAATCATAGACCACCACACAGCTGATGCCCATTTTTTCGGCCCGGTGCCACCCGCCCACCTCGTCGGCGGACCGCTGGGTTTCAAGGTCAAGCACCCCGTAGCGAAGATTCGCCGCAGTCTCAGGTGCCTGTGCCTGCCGGGCTGTTTGCGGGTCGGGGCGGATCATCTGTGGGTTGGCCTTCCCGCCGCCGGCCTGTCGGCCTTCCAGCTGCTTGTTCGACCGGGCTGAATCTGCATTGGACGCGGCATCGCTGTGGATGATTTTTTCAAGCACGCTAAGAGCGGCCCACTTGTCTATGGGGCGATTCCCGGAGCCGCATTTGGGCGAGTGCACGCAGGAAGGGCATCCCGCCTCGCAGTCGCAGACCTTGATGACCTGATACGTGTGGTCGATCATGTCCCCGGCCCTGGCATAAGCCTGGCGCGTCAACCCGATGCCGCCGGGAATGCCGTCATAGATAAACACCGCCGCACAGCCCAGCTGGGGATGAAGCGGAATGGAGATGCCCCCGAGGTCGTTTCGGTCGGTCAAGACCAGAAGCGGGCAGATACCGATGGCCGCATGTTCAATGGCATGAATGCCGCCCATGAAATGCATCTGCTCTTCTTCGATGCGTTTCTGCACAGACGGCGGCACCAGGAACCAGATGCCGTCAGTTTCAAAAATCTGTGGCGGAAGATCAAGAGAAATGACATTCATGCGTTTTTTGGAGTACAAGTGCCATTTTTCATACCCCGTCACCTGGTCGGTCACCTTGAGCCGGCCGTGAAAGATCCGGGTGCCGTATATTTCCTTTTCCGCGTACACTTCCAGTATCTCGGTCTGTTTGTCCGCCCTTACCCGGGTATAATATACCGGCCTGGCAGGGGTCACCAGGACTGTCTGTGTGGCGATGTCGAGTTTTTCCACCCGATAGGTTCTGCCCATGTGCAGGTATACCGCGCCGGGGTGGGTTTCCCGGAACGCGCGGAACCCGTCGATATCACCCAGATTGTCCCCGCTTTCTTCGGAAATGATCGTATACCGGTCCCCGGAGCCTCTCAAGTCTACGAAGCGATGCGGTGTTTTTAATGCGGAGAAATAATTTTCGCCATCGCCGCTTATCAGCAGACTGCCGATGGAAACCAGTTTTTCCGCCGCCCGCACCACCGCCGGCGACTGAAACCAGGATTCGCCGGTTTCCAGCGGCAGCTCCGCGGCGGCACATAACAGGTGTTTTTTTAGAATATCCGGGTTGTGGGGGTTGATTACCGCGGACTCCGGGCCTTTTTCAAAAAATGCGGACGGATGCCGCATAATATACTGATCCAGGGCATCTTCGCCGGCAATCAGAACCATTGCGGAGTCCTCGCCGGTGCGCCCGACCCGCCCACCCCGCTGCCAGGTGGCCGTAATGGTGCCCGGATACCCGACAAGCAGGCAAAGGTCCAGATCCCCGATATCTATACCCAATTCCAGGGCACTGGTGGAAATAACCGCCAGCAGTTCGCCGGAAACCAGTTTCTGTTCAATATCGCGGCGCTGGCCGGGCAGGAAGCCGGCCCTGTAAGCGGCGATTTTTCCAGCAAACTGGCCGCTCTGGCTGCCGGCCCACACAGAGATCAATTCCGCCATTTTTCGTGACTGGGTGTAAACTATGGTTCGGAGCCCCCGGTAAAGAGCTGCCTTCAACAGCATGATTGCTGAATTGGAGGGGCTTGCAGCCGGATTCAGGAAAAGCAGGTGGCGTTTTCCCTGCGGGGCCGCATTTTTGGATTCGCTTGCAACAGGCCCGCCAATAAGCGTTTCGCAGTGTTCGGACGGGTTGGCAATCGTGGCCGAGCTGAAGGCAAAGGTGGGATGGCTCCCGTACTTCTCGCAGATTCGGCGGAAACGTTGAAAAATCTGGGCCATGTGAGAACCCATGACACCTCGGTAGGTGTGCACCTCATCGATCACCACGGTTTCCAGGTTGGAGAAAAAATCCGCCCATTTCGCGTGGTACGGGAGAAAGGCCAGGTGCAGCATCTCGGGATTGGTCATGATGACATGGGGCAGGTTTTCACGGATTTTCCTGCGGTGCCAGGCCGTTGTATCCCCGTCGTATATGGCGGCCCGCGGCGTTGTACCGGCAACAGCAGCAGCCATGCGCTCGAATGTGCGAAGCTGGTCCTGGGCCAGTGCTTTCAGGGGGAACAAATAAAGCGCCCGGGATTGCGGGTTGACCATTATCCGTTCCATGACCGGCAGGTTATAGATGAGGGTTTTGCCGCTTGCCGTGGGGGTTGAGACCACCACGTGGTGGCCGTTCCGGATTTTTTCAATGGCGCGGTACTGGTGAGCGTAAAGCGCGCTGATGCCCAGCTGAGAAAGAATCTTGCGGCTTTGCTTGGAAAACCCTTTGTTTGCGGAAATATAGGAACCGGGTTTCGGAGGCATTTCCCGGTGATACACTACCTGGTCCCGCATTCGACCGGATGCCAAAAGCGCCTGGATATACTCTGCTATATTGCCGGTTTCCGCCGGCTCCAGCCTCTTTTGAGCCATTAATGTTTAGGGGAAACCATGTCTTTTAAGATGGAAAGCACATTACCCCCCCGCTGCCTGGCAACAGCATGCGCCTCTGATACAATCCGGGCAGCGTGTTCCCGCAATTCCTGTTTTTCCGGCATCGGCCGCTGCTCTCGCTCATAACGCCATTGAAGGAGCTTGAGGGCGAATTTCTCTTCCTGCTTTCTTATAAATCCCATTGGGAACAAACCTCTTGACTATTCAGGCATACCGGCGCAAATGGCCAGGATGGTTTCCTGAAGGACGAATTCCGGCACCCGGCCGGTGGTTTTTAACGCAACATCAGCCTCGTGCAGGCGTTTCATTGCTCTGCGCAGTTCCATTTCGGAAAAATTCGAGGCTTTGAGAAACTGCTGATATATCGGGTAGGGATTGTTCGGCTGCCTGGCAACAAGCAGTTCCGTGCCGGCCTTTTTCCTGGAATCCGCCGCCCTTGCATCGGCCCTGGAAAACCAGGCGCCCGTTTCTTCCAGCAGCTTGGCATCATATTCCTGAATCATCGGAATGACCCTATTTTTAAATTGCTCATAGGGCATTCGCGGCTGCCAGCGCTTGGCGTAAGAGCTGCTGATAAAAGCCTTGACCAGCAATAAGCGGCGGACCTGGTTGGTGATGGCCATTAAAATCTGCAGATAATGGTAACCGGATTCAAGCAGTTCTTCAAGCAGTCTTAAGGCCGAAGCACTGTTTTTATCCGAGAGGGCCCCGGTTAATTCATAGACCGGCTCTTCCCGGCTTTTACTCAATACAGCCCGGACATCCGCGATTTCAATTACCCGGCGATCCCCTGTGTAGGCTTCCAGTTTTTCAATCGCCCGTGACAGGGCGTTGAGATCAAAGCCGATGAGTCGATGGATTTCATCCAAAGCCTTGGGGGCCATTTTTTTTCCCGAAGCATCGAGCATTTCCCCGGCCTGTTCGCGGATTATCTGCTGCCGGATTTCCCTGTCCTGCTTCCGGGCGCCTTTGGCAACGGAACAGTCGATGACCACGCCATCGGCTTTGATGGTTTTATATAGGGCGGTGCGTTTATCCACTGCGTCCGCGATCAGAATCAAATGGTGATTTTTGGGAAACCCCCTCTTGATCGCCCGTTGGAGCAGGGAGGCGTCATCAGTTGCTTCAGGCACGGAAAAATTTTGTCTGCGGCAGTAATCGGCAAGGCTGTCGATCCACTCCAGCCCCTGTTTCTGATCGGCTTGAAGAGAAAATTTTTCCGCAAATGTTTTCCCACCCGCCTCATCCAGGCTCAGACGGACCTGAGCCAGCAGCCCCAGAAAAAGTTTGGCCGCCTTTTCCATATCATTGGTGTCATAAGCTTTTTTGATTTTCTGTACCGGCTCCGGCCGGTTGCGGGAACTGCTGAAAACCGCAGCATTGCGGAGCACAATGATTCTGCGGGATGAAAAAAAGGAATACGTGTTCAACTGCTCCAGCAGATCAGCTATCTGGGATGGATCCATATACTCGGCTGTTTCAATGCAGCGCTCCTGCTCCTTTTTTTCCGGCACCAGTGCGTCAAGCAGAATTTGGCACGATTTGCGACAAAGATAAGGCTCCCCGAAAATCAGATATACTGCTGAAAAAAGGGGTGGATCGGAGTCTAAAATCTGCCGGGCAAATGATTTGTGGGTGACTTCAGTCATGTCGGGTCGAAGTTTTGGCATTTCTTGAAAGGATAAACAGCATGGCCAGGGCAACAAGGGCGGAGATGATGCCGATCACCTGGGAGACAGAGAAAATGCCGAAAAGTATCGAGCCCCGGTAGTCGCCGCGAAATATTTCTATCACCGAACGGATGATGCCATAAAACAAAATATAGAGCCAGAAAATCTGCCCGTCATACTGCTTGTGGCGCCGGAAAAAAAAGAGCGACAAAAAAATCAGGAGATTGCCGGCTGAATGATACAGTTGCGTGGGATGCAGGCTGGTATGGAGAGGGGCAAGGGATTCGGGATGGGAAAAAGAGACCGCCCAGGGCAGTTGACAGACCTTGCCGTAACAGCAGCCTGCAAAGAAACAGCCAATACGGCCGAAAAAATGCCCCAGCGGAAGAGAAAGGCCTGCAATATCGGAAACTTTTCCAAGAGGCAATTTGTGCCGGTGCAGATAAGCGACAACCACGAGTGCGGCTGCAATAAAGCCACCGTAAAACACCAGGCCGCCGCTCCAAATCTTAAGAATCTCCAACGGGCGGGAGTAGAAATAGGCGGGGTGTGTGGCGACATAAAAAAGACGGGAACCCAGAATGGCAGCCACGATAATATAGAAACACAGGTCCAGGATCTTTTCTTCGTCGATTTGCAGGCGGCGAGCCTCACGGCGGGCCAGAAAGATTCCGGCAAGCACGCCGACAGCGATAAAAAACCCGTAGGTATGAACGGCAAATTCGTTTATCTGAAATAATACGGGAAACATACGCCCTCTCCAGCCACCCCGGCGGGATTATTCGGGATATTTTTTGCTGATGAGATAATAAGCAAAAATAAGCATGCCTATCGTGATGGCGCTGTCGGCCACATTAAAGGCCGGCCAGTGCCGCTTTCCAAGATAGACATCGATGAAATCAACCACTTGTCCGATTCGAATGCGGTCCACCAGATTGCCGGCAGCCCCGCCGACCACCAGGGCGAATCCCGTCAGCAGCCATTTGTAGGTGGCAGGCGTGGATTTATACAGATAAAGAAGCATGAGGACAGCGGCAAAAGAGAAAACAATGAAAAAGATCATTCGCCATTGGGAGCCCGCGGCTGCGAACAGCCCAAAAGCCCCGCCCGGGTTCTGCACATGGATCAGGTTCAACAACCCGGGAATCACCGGGATGACTTCATAAGGGGAGATGGCCCGAAGCACCCAGGCTTTGGTCAACTGGTCCGCCAAAACGACCAGGCCGGCGACGAAGACCAGCCTTGTATATTTACCGCCAGACAGGCTCAAGCCGGATTTTCCGTTTCATTCATGGTGTCCAGGGCATTGCGGCAGCGGCGGCAGATCCGGGGGTGAGCATCGTCTGACCCCACACTGGTATCATACACCCAGCAACGCTGGCATTTCTCACCGGGTGCGGAGGCAACCCGAATGGAAAAGCCCTTGAGTTCGGTAGCATGGCAGTCGGCATCGGCTTGGGCATACGGCGCAATGGCCACATCCGAGACGATAAAGATGGAAGGCAGATCAGCCGAATAGTCCCGCAAAAGCTCCTGCCATTGATTTTCCGCATACAGGGTAACCGAGGCATCCAGGGAATGACCGATGGTTTTTTCGGCCCGGGCCTTTTCCAGAACCCGGGTCACTTCGCCGCGGATCTGCAGGATTTTCACCCATCGCCGGGCCAGTTCATCATCCTGCAGCGCCGGGGACGGGTCTGGAAAATCCGTCATATGAACAGACACCGGTTTTCCTTTATTATTTTCGGCATAAGGTATAAACGGCCAGATTTCCTCCGCGGTAAATGGCAGGATCGGTGCCATCAGCTTGGTCAGCGTATCGATAAGCAGATGCATGACGGTCTGGGCGCTTCGACGCTCACTGGATGCCGGCGGCGATGTGTAGAGCCGATCTTTTAAAATGTCGAGGTAAAAGGCGGACAGGTCCATGCTGCAATAATTGTAGAGGCTGTGATAAACCACATGGAATTCGAAGTCCCGGTAGGCCCTCCGGCATTTTTGAATCAAATCCTGGAGGCTGTGGAGCATGTAGCGGTCAATCTCGGGCATGGCGGCATAGTCCACCCGGTGCCCCGCGGGGTCAAAGTCATAAAGGTTGCCCAGGATGAAGCGCCCCGTATTGCGAATGCGCCGGTAGGCATCGCTTAATTGTTTCAAAATGGTATCGGAGATCCGCACATCATCCTTGTAGTCCGAGGCCGCTACCCAAAGACGCAATATCTCGGCCCCGAATTTGTCGATGACGGCCTTTGGGGCGATGACGTTGCCCTGGGATTTGGACATTTTTTTGCCTTCCCCGTCCACGACAAACCCATGGGTCAACACCATGCGATACGGGGCCTGGTTTTTGAACCCCACCGCGGTGAGCAGGGAGCTGTGAAACCAGCCACGATGCTGATCGCTGCCTTCAAGGTAAAGATCGGCGGGCCACTGCAGATTATCCCTCTCCTCAAGGACGGCGGCATGGCTGACCCCGGAGTCAAACCAAACATCCAGGATATCGGTTTCCTTGTCAAACTCCCGGCTTCCGCAACTCGCGCAGGTGGTGCCCTCAGGCAGAAAAAAAGCCGCCTCATTTTCAAACCAGATGTCCGCACCGTGCTCGGCAAAAAGTTCAAAAATCCGGTCAATCACATTCTGGTCAATGTGCAGGCCGCCGCAGTGCCGGCAGTAAAACACAGTAATGGGAACGCCCCAGGAGCGCTGGCGGGAGACACACCAGTCCGGCCTGTTGGCGATCATGCCATAAATCCGGTCCCTGCCCCATGCCGGAATCCATTTCACCGTATCAATGGCGCTGAGCGCTTTCTGGCGGAGGCCGGTCTTATCCATGGAAATAAACCATTGGGGCGTTGCCCGGAAAATAACCGGTTTCTTGCAGCGCCAGCAATGGGGATAGGAATGACTGAAGTGTTCGGATTTTACCAGGGCGCCATTGGCCTGAAGCCTCTCAATGATGACCGGGTCTGCCTGGAACACAAACTGACCGGCAAGCTCGGGCACTTCATTGCTGAAGCAGCCGTTGTCATCCACGGGAGAAAAGGCCGGCAGCTCATAGCGGGTGCCAATGTCGAAGTCTTCACGGCCGTGGCCCGGGGCGGTGTGCACGCAACCGGTGCCGGCCTCAAGGGTCACATGGCTGCCGAGTATGATCAGGGAGTCCCGGTCATAGAGCGGATGGCGGCATTTGCGGCCTTCCAGCAGCCCCGGATCGATATCGGCAAGCCGGGTGTAGCCGGAAATTTCGAAGTGCGTCATGCAGGTTTCAACAAGATCCCGGGCCAGAAGCCAGACTTCACCGTCAGCCACCTCAACGGCCGTGTAAGTGAAATCCGGATGCAGCGCCACCGCCAGGTTTCCGGGAAGGGTCCACGGCGTTGTTGTCCATATCACCACATAAACGGATTTTTCCTTTAATTCGGGAATCTGTTGACTGAGATCCTCTGCAAGGGCAAACTTGACATAAATGGAAGGCGATGTTTCATCCCCGTATTCGATCTCTGCTTCCGCAAGGGCGGTTTTGCAGCTGCAGCACCAGTAGATGGGCTTTTTGCTGCGAAACAGGCTGCCATCCAGGGCAAATTCCGCGCATTTTTTGGCGATCGTGGCCTCGTAGCGATAATTCATGGTCAAATAGGGGTCATCCCACTGCCCCATCACCCCCAGGCGTTTGAATTCGGCTTTTTGAATATCAATGTACTTTTCGGCGAAGGCCCGGCAGGCCTTGCGGATGGCCACCCGCGACATATTCTTTTTTTTCGGGCCCAGCTGCTTGTCCACGCTGTGTTCGATCGGAAGGCCGTGGCAGTCCCATCCCGGCACAAATACCGCATCAAAGCCGCTCATCTGATGGGATCGCACCACAATATCCTTTAAAATCTTATTCAAAGCGGTGCCGATATGAATATTGCCATTGGCATAGGGCGGTCCGTCATGAAGAATGAAAGGTTCCCGGCCGGTGGAGAACTCACGGATACGTTCGTAGAGGGACTGTTCCTCCCATTGCGTCAATTGGGCGGGCTCTTTCTGGGCCAGATTGGCTTTCATCGGAAACTTGGTTGCCGGCAGATTCAGGGTGTCCTTATAATTCATGAAATGGCTCCTCGTTCATTGGACCGAAAAAGCGACCGCGTTTTCAGCTGGCGGCTGCCCGGACCGCGCGGTCGGAATGATACCCAGATGATAATGCGTGGAATCGTTTTTAAACTCTACAATCTAAGCCACAAAAAACAAAGGTGTCAAGAAAATAAGCATCACTTGACATCCGGCTGTCCGGCTGGTTAAAAGAAGTCCGGGAGATGGATATGAAAGCAGTTGTTCAGCGCGTTAAAAACAGTTCGGTGACAATCGGGGGGGATACTGTCAGCCGCATCGGGGTCGGGCTGCTCGTCTTGCTTGGCGTGGCCCGGAACGACCAGCCGGCGGATGCCGATTTTCTGGCAGAGAAAACCACAAACTTGCGGGTTTTTGAGGACGACAACGGCAAGATGAACCGCTCGCTCCTCGATACGGGTGCTGAGATGCTGGTTGTTTCTCAATTCACCCTGCTTGGCGATTGCCGGAAAGGTCGGCGGCCGTCCTTTGTTGATGCCGCGTCCCCGGATCATGCCGAAAAACTGTATGACCAATTCGTTCAGAAAGTCCGCCAGGCCGGGGTCAGGGTTCAGACCGGCCGGTTCCGGGCGATGATGGATGTGTCCCTGGTAAATGACGGGCCGGTGACCTTGATACTGGAAAGCGCTTTGCATGCATAGCGGCGGCGTCAAAGAATGGATGAAAAAAATTTCCCGCTGCCTTTCACCCGTTTCAATGTTCCCGGCTGCTGCGGGTGCGACCCTCCTGCTGGCGGCCCTGTGGCTGGTACCGGCGACAGCGGCGGCGGGTCCTGCCAAGAGACTTGAAAACACTCTGGGACCGACCGATTCCGTGTTGCTCCTGAACCCCGCCGGCAAGGTGCTTTTTTCTCACCACAGCGATGAAAAAAGGGTCCCCGCATCCACCCTGAAGGTTCTGACCGCTTTGGCGGCCATTGATTACCTGGGTCTGGACTACCGTTTTCCCACCCGCTTTTATCTGAATTCATACAGGGACCTGATTATCAAGGGCTTCGGGGACCCCCTCCTGGTGTCGGAATCCGTCGCCGGCATCGCCTCGCGCCTAAAAGCGGCCCTTGAAAAAAAAGGGGTGAAACGGCTCCGGCACATCATCCTGGACGACTCCTATTTTGAAACCAGCCGCCAAGTTCCGGGTACCGCCGCTGCCACCATCCAGCCTTACAACGCCCCGAACGGCGCATTGTGCGTCAACTTCAACACGGTCCATTTTAAAACCGAAAACGGCCGAATTGTCAGCGCCGAGCCCCAGACCCCCATGCTGCCGCTGGCAATATCGCGCATCCGGGAAAAAAATCAGCCTTCCGGAAGGATTCTTTTGTCTGATCACAGGGGCGACACCTTGCTGTATGCAGGGCAGCTGTTTGCCTATTTTTTCAACCAGGCCGGCCTGGAAACAACAGGCGCCATTCGGGCGGGAAGACTCAAGGCAGAAGCAAATCCCCGACTGCTTTATGAACATGTCTCTGAATGGGAACTTGCTGTTATTATCGAACGCCTTCTGGAATATTCCAACAACTTCATGGCCAACCAGCTTCTGCTGGCTGTTGGGGCCTCGGTTCACGGCCCTCCGGCAACTATTGAAAAAGGCGTGCGCGCCTTGCGTGCTTACGCTCAAAAGCAGCTTGGCCTCGAGGACCTCCAGGTTGTGGAAGGCTCCGGCATTTCCCGGCAGAACCGGTTGTCGGCGCAAACCTTTGCCCGGGTCCTGGAGGATTTCGCCCCCTATCATGACTTGCTGCCCCGAAATGGGCGCGTCTACGCCAAGACAGGCACCCTCCACGGTATCCGCACCCTGGCGGGATACATCAATAGCCAGGAAAAGGAGTTATATCGTTTTGTGATTTTTCTCAACACGGCGGGCAGGAAAACCGAGCCGGTCCTATCGGAGATAAACGCCATGGTTCCCTGAGAGGGGGAAGGGAGAGGGAGAAAGCGAACCGAGCGCTTCAGGCGCCTGGAGCCGGGGCCTACAACTTCGGCTGGGCCCCGCTGGTGATGTAGGCGTAGGCGTTATGGTTGTGAATGGACTCATAGTTCTCAACCCCCACGGCAAACCAGGTGATGTTGCTGTCCGCCTGAAGTTCCAGGGCGATGTCACGGACGATGTCTTCCACGAACTTGGGGTTGGCATACCCTTTTTCTGTAATAAATTTTTCATCCGAGCGCTTCAGCACTGAATAAATCTCACAGGAGGCGGCCCGCTCCACCAGTTCAACCATATCCTCGATCCAGATAAACTTTTTAAACCGCGTGCTGAGACAGACCTTCCCCCGCTGATTATGCGCCCCCTCGTCGCTGATCTCCTTTGAACACGGGCAAACGGAGGTTATCGGAACGGTGATTTCGGAAACCAGGTCAACCTTGCTGTCTGAATTTATGGAGCCGGTAAAACGGCAGGTATAGTCCATCAATCCGGGGGACTTGCTCACAGGGGCGATTTTTTCAATAAAGTAGGGAAAAGTAACTTCGATATGGGCGGATGCCGCGTTTAAATGATGCTTCATCTGGCCGAGAATGTCGGAGAAGGTTTTCAGGGACAGCTTGGGGCGAAACAGGTGCAGCATTTCCACAAAGCGGCTCATGTGGGTGCCCTTGCATTCATGAGGCAGGTCCACGTACATGTTGATGGAGGCCACGGTATGCTGGTGCCCGCGTCCCCGGTCCAGCACCGTCACGGGGTAGCGCAGTTTTTTTATGCCGACTTTATTGATGGGGATGTTGCGATAATCCCGCTCATTCTGCACATCTTTCATGTCTATAAATTTTCGCATCATAAGAGCCGACGCCGGTTTTGCCAGAGCGGGTTACAGTAAATAATCCTGGTTAACATGACTCAATGATCTGAAGATATTGTTTTTAATTTTTCTTTTGCCCTGGTGCAGGCAGCTCAAGGCGTTTTTGATTTCCCGTCGCTTGGATGTTCGGGCCGTGGGACAGGGGTTATTGAATTCCGGGAACTGCCGGTCTTCGGCGAAACGGCTTATCCGGTCCTCATCAACAAAGGCCATCGGGCGAATAATGTGAAACCGTCCATTGAACACGGATTGCATGGGGCACATGGTGCCCATGACGCCGGTGTAACAGATGTTGATAAAAAAAGTTTCGATAATGTCATCCTTGTGATGGCCAAAGGCAATTTTGTTGCATGCCAGCTCCTCCGCAATCTCAAACAGGCGCCTCCGGCGGCGACGGGCGCAGAGGAAGCAGGGATTCTCAAGGTTTTCCCGGCTGTGTGCGACCAGACCATTGTCCGTGTAATCAATGCGCAGGCAAATGTTTTGCGAAGCTGCCCATAAATTCAGATCATGGGCGAACCCGCCGGGGAATCCGGGATCCACATAGACCGGAAACAATTGGTAGGTGATCGGTATCCGCCTGAGCCTTTCCATTAAATACCACAGCAGGGTCAGGCTGTCTTTCCCCCCGGAAATCCCCACCAGAATCCGGTCCCCGTCACCAATCATGTCGTAGTGATGAATGGCGCGGCCCATGTCGCGGTTAATGGCCTTGTCGTTATATGCCGACATTTTGGGTCAAATCCGGCTGCACCTCATTTTTCCGGGATTTCACCGGCATGGGTGTCATGCTCCTTGATAAAGACCTTGCCGGTGGCAATTTCGCGCAGCGCGTTCACCACGTCCTCGTTGTCCGAGTTTTGAATTAACCGTTCCGCGCCTTCGTTTAATTGGCGCACTCGCTTGGTTGTTACATGGACCAGGAAAAAACGGTTGGGTATCCGTTTCAAACAGTCCTCGATGGTCACTCGTGCCATGGTTGGTCCTTTTTTATTTTTTTATAAAATATCAATCAGTTCATAGGTTCGTTTGCCGCCCGGCGCCTGGATGACAATTTCATCGCCCAGCTGTTTGCCGATTATGGCCGCCCCCAGAGGAGATGACACCGAAATTCGACCCTCTTCAATACTGGACTCTTCCGGTCCCACCAGTTGGTATTGAACTTCCTCTCCGGTATCTATGTTTTCAAGAACCACGGTGGCTCCGAAGACCGCCTTGTCCTTTGAGATTTTGCCGGGATCGATGATATCGGCATTGGCCAGCTTATACTCCAGTTCATTGATCCGGCCTTCCAGGAAACTCTGACGTTCCTTGGCGGCATCAAATTCGGCATTTTCTGATAAATCCCCGTGTGCCCGGGCCTCTTCAATGGCCTGTATATTGCGCGGCCGCTCAACCGACTTCAACTGAGCCAGCTCGCTTTTCAGCGATTCATACCCCCGGCGCGTAATCGGTATCTGCTTCACTGATTAAACTCCTGCTTTTCTTGACTTGATATATTCGGCGATGAGATCCCCGACTTCGCCGGTCGAAAACCCCATTTTTCCTGCTGAAACATCCTTAATGTCATCGCGCAGCGCTTTCTTTACGGCTGCTTCAACGGCCCCGGCGGCTTCGGGTTCCCCCAGCGCTTCCAGGAGCAGCTGCGTGGACAGAATGGCGGCAATGGGGTTGATGATCTGCTTGCCTGTATATCGGGGGGCGGAGCCGCCAATGGGTTCGAACATGGAAACGCCCTCGGGGTTGATGTTGCCGCCCGCGGCGATGCCCATGCCGCCCTGAATCATGGCGCCCAGATCCGTGATAATATCCCCGAACATGTTGTCGGTCACCACCACGTCAAACCATTCCGGGTTTTTGACCATCCACATGCAAATGGCGTCCACATGGGCATAATCGGTTTCAATGTCCGGGTACTCGGCGGCCACCTCGTTGAAGGTGCGCTCCCAAAGATCAAAGGCATAGGTCAGGACGTTGGTTTTTCCGCACAAGGTGAGCTTTTTGGCCTTGTTCCGGCTGCGGCAGTAGTCGAACGCGAAACGAATGCAGCGCTCAACGCCTTTGCGCGTATTGATGGATTCCTGTACCGCCACTTCGTCCGGAGTTCCCTGTTTGAGGATACCCCCGGCACCGGCATAAAGACCTTCGCTGTTTTCCCGGACCACAACAAAATCGATGTCATCAGCGGTTTTATTTTTTATAGGCGTATAGACACCTTCATACAATTTCACCGGGCGCAGGTTGATATACTGATCCAGGGCAAAGCGGAGCTTCAGCAGAATGCCTTTTTCAAGAATCCCGGGTTTCACATCCGGGTGGCCGATGGCGCCGAGAAAAATTCCGTCGGTTTCGGATAGTTCCCGGATAACCGAATCGGATAGGATTTCCCCGGTTTTAAGGTATCTTTCCCCGCCTATGTCATAATTGTGATACTTTAAGGAAAACCCGAATTCCGCCCCGGCTGCATTCAATATTTTCAAGCCCTCGGCAACCACTTCAGGGCCGGTTCCATCCCCGGGAATGACCGCAACATTGTACTCCTTCGCCATTGCACTTGCTCCTTGCCAATAGATTCGATGTTAAAATTTTTCACCCTGTCAAAAACCGATCATGCAACCTTTTTCAAAAGGGCTTCATGCAAAAAACCCAAGGACGGATTGCCCGGCTTTCACTTTATCGCCCACCGAGACAGAGGGCTGCATATCTGAAGGCAGATAGACATCCAGTCGGGAGCCGAAACAAATCATGCCGAAACGCTCCCCCCGGCACACCCTGTCCCCGGCTTGAAGGCGGCAGATGATACGCCGGGCGACCAGGCCGGCAACCTGGACAAAACAAATTTTTCCATGGTTTTCCGAATCCAGAATAATCGCCTGGTGCTCATTTTCCATTGAAGCCGCCTCCCGGTTGGCGGAAAAAAATTTGCCGGGTCGATATAGGGTTTCCGCAATGGTGCCGCTGCAGGGCACCCGGTTGACATGAACATTGAAAACTGACATGAAAATGCTGATTTTCAAACATTGGGTTTCCAGAAAGGGGGGCTTGTCCACCTTCTGGATCCGGATGACCCGCCCGTCTGCGGGCGACACCACCGCCCCCTCCGATTCCGGGACAAAACGTTCGGGATCGCGGAAGAAAAAAGCGATGCAAAAGGTGGCGACCAACCCGAGGATGGCCAGCACGGCAATTCCCAGCAAAGCAAAGACGAGTGTGGCAAACCCTGCCGCATAAATAAACGGATAACCGGCACCGGCGATCGGGAACGCACTCGCCTGCGGTGTATCCACCCGCTTGTATTCCTGCTCCATAACTTCGACCATCCTGATCCGCTCTGAACAACCCGACCAACAGATTCCGGATACCTTTAAAGAAGCGCCGCTTCAAAGGGTCCGGCCAAAATCAATCTTCGGCCAAAATCAATCTTCGGAAAGTGTAATCCGATTAAAATATTTCAAATGGGTTTTTTTGTCAATAAATATTGGTGACCTCAACCGGTATCATGGACTGGAGTTGTTTCCCCCGGCACCCGGCGGTTTGTCTCCGAAAGCTTGAGACGTGGCAGGACCTATTGAGAAAGGGGCTTGCCGGAATTTTTTTTTGCATCGGAATCCCGAATATACCATGGATTTAATAGTGGAAGCGGCGTCTCCTGCCCGGATCTCAGCATTCGATGCCCCAATGCCCCCACTGATGCCGCACGCACAAGGGATTGTTCTTCAGGTGCAAAACGGGCCCATTTCCCGGCAATATCGGCAATCTCGTCCCTGTACAGGCTGGCGCCATTGCCGACAAACAGGCAGGGGGCGGCAATCTCCCGGGCAGCCGATTCCGGGGCAACGGCCCGGGCAGCCCTTGACTGCCGAAGCTCCCCGTCAACAGGCGTGTATTCGGCCACGTAAACTTCACCTTTGCGGGCATCGATCATGGTGCACAGGCGGCAGGGGACAAAAAAAAATTGATAGGCCAGTGCATCAAGGCAGGAAACTCCCGCCACCGGAATGGATGCGGCAAGCGCGAGCCCTTTGACGGTGCTCAACCCGATTCGCAAACCGGTGAAGCTGCCCGGTCCGATGGTGACAGCCAGCCCATCCAGATCGTGAATGGTCAATTCACAGTCATCCAGCAATGAATCAATCAGCGGCATCAAGCGGGTGGTGTGAGTGTCCCCCAGGTTGCGTGTCCGTTCCGCAAGCAGGCCCCTATCCCCGATAACCGCCACGCTGCAGCTACGCGTGGCGGTATCCATGGCAAGGATTTTCATATCACCGGCCATTACCCGCTTTTTTCGCCCGGCTGCCGCCTTTCTTTGGCGGCGGGGCAACCAAATCGTCGCCTATGGCAATTGCGATCACCTCATCAATGGAACGTACCGGCATAAAACGGATTTTGCGCCTCACGGTTTTAGGGATTTCACTGAGTTCATTCCTGTTTTTCTCCGGAATCACAATGGTTTGGATACCCGAGCGCAAGGCCCCGATGGCTTTCTCCTTAAGCCCCCCGATGGGCAGCACCCGCCCGCGCAGGGTGATCTCCCCGGTCATGGCCACGTAAGTATTGACAGGCCGTTTCGTCAGTGCGGAAACCAGGGCGGTGGCCATGGCAATGCCGGCTGAAGGGCCGTCCTTCGGGATGGCACCGGCAGGAACATGGATATGAATATCCAGGTTGTCGAAGAAATTTTTTTTCAGACCGAAATCCTGCCTGTGGGCCCTGGCATAACTGACGGCGGCCCTGGCGGATTCCTGCATGATCTCCCCGAGTTGGCCGGTTATGATCAGTTCTCCCTTGCCTTCGATAAGAGAGGCTTCCACGTAGAGCACCTCTCCGCCGACCTGGGTCCATGCCAGGCCGGTGGCCAGCCCCACCTGGCTTTCCTCCTGGTCCATTTCCGGGAGAAATTTGGGCACCCCCAGGTATTGCTGGAGGTTATTGCGGGTGATTTGAAAGGGCGGCGCCTGGCCTTCGGCAATACGGCGGGCGACTTTCCTGCAGATCCCGCCGAGTTCGCGCTCGAGATTGCGCAAACCGGCCTCGGAAGTATATTCGGTGATAATCTGATTCAATGCGCCGTCGCTGATCGTGAGGTGTTCCTCTTTAAGCCCGCACTCCTTCCTTTGGCGCCCCAGCAGGTAAGATTTGGCAATGGCCAGTTTTTCCTCCGTCGTATAGCCGGACAGATGAATCACCTCCATGCGGTCAAGCAGGGCCGAAGGAATAGTGTCAGTCAAATTGGCCGTAAGAATAAAAAGAACATTGGACAAATCAAAGGAAAGGTTCAGGTAATGATCGCTGAAATTGGTGTTCTGCTCGGGATCGAGCGCTTCCAGGAGCGCAGAGGACGGATCACCGCGGAAATCCGACCCGATTTTATCGATTTCATCCATCATGAAAACCGGATTGTTGGTTCCGCATTGCTTCAGGCCCTGCAGGATCCGCCCCGGCATGGAGCCGATATAAGTTCGCCGATGCCCGCGGATTTCGGCTTCGTCATGGATGCCGCCAAGGGAAAACCTGAAAAATTTGCGGTTCATGGAGTTGGCAATGGCCTGGCCAAGCGAGGTTTTACCCACTCCCGGAGGTCCCACGAAACAGAGAATCTGGCCTTTTTTCTTCGGATTCAATTTGCGCACGCTCAGATATTCCAGAATCCGGTCCTTGACGTTGTTCAGGCCATGGTGGTTCTTGTCGAGGGTTTCCTTAACCCGGGGGATATCAAGGATATCCCGGGTGGTCTGGCTCCATGGCAATTCAACGATCCAGTCCAGATAGGTTCGAACGATGGTGGCTTCCGAGGAATCCGGGTGCATCTGCTCCAGGCGTTTCAACTGCTTTTCAGCTTCACGGGCGGCCTCCTTGGGGAGCTTGGCTTTTTTCAGCTTTTTTCTGTATTCCCCGACTTCCTCGGTCTTTTCATCATCACCCAATTCCCGGTTGATGGCCCGAACCTGTTCCCGCAGGAAATAATCCCGCTGGCTTTTGGAGATCTCATCGCGTACATCCGACTGGATTTTGGCCTGTACGGCGGACAACTCCACTTCACGGGTCAAAAAATCATTGACTTTTCGGAGCCGTTCAACCGGATCGGATATTTCAAGCAATCCCTGGGCTTCCTCGAGCTTCAGCTTCAGGTTGGACGCGACCAGATCCGCCAGTTTGCCGGGGTTTTCGATCTCTTCCAGCAGCATGCCGATTTCGCTGGTGTATTCACCGCGAAGATTAAGTATTTTTTCTGAATTTTCCCGAATATTACGCATTAAAGCCTGATGTTCGACTTCAATTGACTCGTAATAAATATCCGGAATCAAATTGATTTTAACATTGTAGCAATGTTTTTTTGCCGTAAAGCGCGCAATCCGCCCCTTTTCAAGCCCCTGAACCAGAACCTTGAAATGGCCTTCCGGCAGTTTCAGGACCCGGAGGATGCGACACACGGTGCCAACCCGGAAGATTTCGTCCGGGCGAGGCTCTTCCACGGACTGGTCCTTCTGAGTGGACAGAAACAACATCCGTTCCTTGTTCATCGCCTCTTCCACCGCCTGTATGGATTTGTCCCTCCCGATATACAGGGGCAGCACCATGTCCGGGAAAATAACGACATCGCGGACCGGCAAAAGCGGCAGCTTGTCCGGTATATCTTCGGTATGCCCGTCATCATGGAGCAAAGAGACAAGATCGTCTTTATCCGTTTCAGCCATAAGACTCCTGTTTGCTGTTTCAATCAGTTATTTTTTTGAAGAGTTGCCTGCACTGGCAGGAAAAGTGACAATAAGCACGAATCAACAAAACTCAATAGTGCCGCCCCTCATCCCCTCCCCGCCCGGGCGGCGATTCCTGCCGAATTTTCAGTCAAATCCATGAATAAGGGAAAAAAACTTTTTTTTCAATCTTGAACACCAGGCTGCTGATGTAAATAACAAAAGAGACGGAGTCAATAAAAAATCATTTTAAACCTGGCAGGCGGTTGTGTTATGAATACCCAGATTTTAACCGGCAACCTGAGGGGTTCCCCCAATGATGACCAATCCCCTGATACTTGGCATGGCTTTTGTTTTCGGAGCCTGCATCGGCAGTTTCCTCAATGTTTGCATTGCCCGGCTGCCCGTCTCGGAATCAATTGTCTCCCCCGGATCACAATGCCCCCAATGCCGACATGCCATCCGTTTCTACGACAACATTCCCATCCTCAGCTATCTGTGGCTTGTGGGCAAATGCCGCAGCTGCAGGGCAGCCATCCCGCTGCGCTACCCGATTGTGGAGCTGTTGACCGGGCTCATGGCGGCCCTTGTCCTTGCCTATTTCGGCGCCACCATCGATGCCCTCATTTATTTTGCATTGATCTGCGCCTTTGTCGTCATTATCTATATTGACCTGGATCACCAGTTGATTCCGGATATAATCACCCTGCCCGGTATCGTGCTGGGCTTTTTGGCCTCTTTCCTCCTGGATGACCTGACCTATATGGAATCGTTGATCGGTTTGCTTATCGGCGGCGGCATCCTCTTTGGTATCGCGTGGGGATACTATCTGCTAACGGGCAAAGAAGGCATGGGCGGCGGCGACATCAAGCTCCTGGCCATGATCGGCGCCTTTTTGGGCTGGCAGGGCGTGTGCTTCACCATTTTTACAGCCTCGGTAGCCGGGACCCTTGTGGGAGGCCTCCTGATGCTCTTTGCCCGGAAAAATTTAAAGTTCGCCCTCCCTTTTGGCCCCTTTCTCTCCATCGGGGCCATCGGGTACCTGTTTTTGGGACCGCAGTTAATCGCCTGGTATTTTTTCGGTATCTACCCATTTTAAGGGGAACGGCAGTGCCTGCAAGCTCCCATCTTCCAAGCAGAATGTTAAAATTTAATGTTTTTAAAAGTACTTATCGTTTAGTCCGGGGGCCTGTACGACTTGAACCCGCATCCGATCCGGACAAGGAAACGATTATCCATAGTTTACGGGCACGGGATTTTGCTTGACACTTGAAATTCATGCCAGTAAGGTCTCTCTATACTACTTATCCGTGTTGCTCGCACAAAGACAGCGATCAAAAACTATCAGGGATGATGCAGCCCCTGTCCTCATACTGAAAATCATACGATACCGCCCGAAAGGCATTGGCTCATTGCCGGCCAAAATCGTATGCCTCAGGCAAGTGGCGAAGATGAAGCCTTTTAATTCACGTCTAAAGAAAGGAGCAGCAAGTTGAACAAGAAAGATTTAGTGAACGAAGTGGCAAAAGTCGTTAGCACCAAAAAGGAAGCTCAGGCCGCTGTTGACTGCATTTTATCATCTATCAGCGATGCCATGGCCAAGGGGGATTCAGTCACATTGGTCGGATTCGGCACTTTCAAACCAGTGAAAAGAGATGCCCGCAAGGGCCGGAACCCCCAGACAGGTGCCCCCATTGATATCAAAGCCAGAAAAGTCCCGAAGTTCACCCCCGGAAAAGCATTAAAAGACGCGGTAAACTGATCCCCGACAACCTGTTTCCAAATTTTCGATTATGCCCCAAACCCCGGTGTTTTGCATACCGGATTGGGGCATAATTGGATTGAAGCGAGCGTTTTTATGCTCCTGCTGGACCATCTTCCCGCCTTGCTCCGTGTCGGCGCCGTGTTTGCCGTCATCCTGCTGGGTATCCGCAAAAAATTGACCCTTGGAAATGCCTTTCTGCTGGGGGGATTGGTTTTAGGCCTGCTGTTTGCCATGCCCCTGCCCCTGATGCTGGTAACGGTTGGCAAATCCGTGGTTTTCCCCAAAACCTTCAGCTTGGCGGTTATCGTCGGACTTATCTTAATATTGAGCAGCAGCATGGCGCAAACAGGACAAATGCAGCGCATGCTGGACGCCTTCAAAGGATTGATTGCCAGTCCCCGGCTTAATCTCGTGGTCTTTCCAGCATTGATCGGGCTGCTGCCCATGCCTGGCGGGGCGGTTTTCTCCGCCCCCATGGTAAAGCAGCTGGGGGAAAAATCCGGTTTGTCCGGCAGTCAGCTCAGTTTCACCAATTACTGGTTTCGCCATATATGGGAGTACTGGTGGCCGCTTTATCCGGGCATACTTCTGGCCGCCGCGCTGGCCGATGAGAACCTCGCATTGCTTGTTTCGGTAATGGCGCCGCTTACCGCGGCCTCCATCTTATTCGGGAGCCTGGTTCTTAGCCGAAGCCCACTTGGTCAAACAGCGGCCGGATCGACGAAAAAACCCTCAAACCGGCCCCTGAGGCCATTTCTGGCTGAATTGACACCCATTCTGATTGTTATTGTCCCCGGTTTGATCATGGGCTTATTGATATCGCGCTTCGGGGGAGTTGGCACGGGAAAGGAAATCGGCCTGATTCTCGCCCTGATCGCTGCCATTGCCTGGGTCTGTTATACGAACCATCTCGAAATATTTCGCCTCCTTCGCATCTCAGCCAACAGCGAGCTGTTGAAAATGCTGTACATGATTTTTGCCATTCTGATTTTCAAAGATCTGCTGGAAGCCAGCGGGGCGGTCGAAATGATCAGTCATGAGCTGATCATGCTGAGGATTCCTTTGGTTATGATAACGATTGTCCTTCCCTTCCTGGTGGGCATGATTACCGGGATCACCATTGCTTTTGTGGGGGCGGCATTTCCGATTCTGATTCCACTGATTCAATCGCTGGAACCGGGGGCCTCGCTGATGCCTTTCATCATGCTGGCCATGACCTGCGGATTTGCGGGTGTGCTCTTATCTCCCCTGCACTTGTGCCTTATCTTGTCCAATAATTTTTTTAAAGCCGGCATGACATCCGTTTACCGGCTCCTTTGGGGGCCGTGCATGGGCTTGATCGCTGTCAGCTGCCTGTATTTTTGGGTATTGCAGACTTTCTTTGCCGGAAAAATGTGATACTCCCAAAAAGTTCAAGCTTTTTACTTTGCCAACAAATAAAAAAGGCAATCCCCCACGCCAAATGGTGGATTGCCTTAACCCCTTTCTGTGGTGCCGGGGGAAATGTCTGCTTTTCAGTTTTCAGCAGCAGGTACTGGATGTCCCGCATCCGGCACATCCGCCCTCGGCCGGCTTGATGCTCGAGGTGATTTCAAATCCGACGTTTTTGAAATCGATGGTCACCGGCTGGGCCTCAGCCAGCAATTCCTTGTTGGCAACAAACTGATAGCCGTTGATATCAAAAACCTCGTCTTCCTGGGTGGGTTCATCCAGGCCCAGAGCCAGGGAGGGCCCCCCGCAGCCCATGTTATTCAAAAACAGCCGAATGGGGCGGACTTCCTTATCCTGAAAAAATTCTGTGATTTTCTGCTGTGCAGTTTCGGTTACTTCGAACATAATGCGCCTCCTGTCCATATGGTGACTTGAAACCAGCAAGTCATTGTTTCAAGTTAAAGTGAAGAGAAAATAGTCACCTATCCGCTGCTTGTCAAGAATTTTCCAAACCGGGACAGTTCCGGGATAGCTTGACTTTCCCCATACCTTCTGTTAGAGCAGGCCTTCTGAAGAACTTCAAGAAGGGGGCGATAACAAACAACCGGGTGCCCCCCGGATTTCAAAACCCAATCACAGTTATTTGCAGCGGACGAATCCCTGCCCGAACAAATGAACCGCTTTAATCAGAACTCTGCATTGAAAGGAGATCGGAGTATGGAACGGACACTTTCTATCATAAAACCCGACGGCGTCCGGCAGGGCCTTATCGGGGAGATCATCAAACGATTTGAAGCCAATGGTATCCGGATTGTCGCCATGAAAATGCTTCACATGGGCAAGGACCAGGCCAAGGGGTTTTATGCCGTGCACAGGGAACGCCCTTTTTTTGACAGCCTCACGGATTTTATGGCCTCCGGCCCGATTGTGGTGATGGTGCTCGAAGGCGAGGGCGTAATTGAGAAAAACCGCGGGTTAATGGGGGCCACCAATTACAAGGACGCCGCTGAAGGAACGATTCGCCGCGATTTTGCCACGGACATTGAAAAAAACGTGGTTCATGGCTCTGACGCACCGGAAACAGCGGATTTTGAGATCAACTATTTTTTTAACAGCCTTGAAATCTGCAGCACCTGAAACGGACTCCGACGCCTGAGATATCCTGCCGGTCGCGTGAACAAAACAAACGGGGCCGGCAGGGCGCCGGAATTTTCCGGACGTTGCGCCCCCGCCTTTAATCCTTGCTCTTTAATACCGCCAGAAAAGCGGACTGGGGAATCATGACATCCCCCGCCATTTTCATCCGCTTCTTACCTTTTTTTTGTTTTTCAAGGAGTTTCCGTTTACGGGAGACATCGCCGCCGTAACATTTGGCTGTTACGTCCTTGCGATACGGATTGATTGTTTTCCTGGCGATAATTTTTGACCCGATGGCGCCTTGAAGGGCGATTTTAAACATATGCCGGGGAATTTCATCACGCAGTTTTTCACAGGCAAACCGGGCGCGTTCCACGGCTTTGTCCCGATGCACCAGCTGGGATAGCGCATCCACCCGTTCGCCGTTGACCAGAATGTCGAGCTTGACCAGGTCGGATTCCCGGTAGTCGATGATTTCATAATCGAAAGAGCCATACCCCTGGGTTACGGTTTTCAGCCGGTCATAAAAATCATACACCACTTCTGAAAGCGGCAGCTCAAAAACCATTTCCAGCCGGTTGCTGCTGAAATACTGGTAATCCGTGTTAACGCCCCGGCGCTCCATGCAAAGATTCATGACGACCCCCATGTAGGCGTCCGGGATAATGATCGAGGCGCGGATGAAGGGCTCCCGTGTACAGGCGATCTGCCCCGGCTCCGGATAGATGGCCGGATTATCAATGGTCACCGTGGTGCCATCCGTGAATTCGACCTCATATTCCACGGAGGGGGCGGTAATAATAAGGGAGAGGTCGTATTCGCGCTCCAGCCGCTGCTGCACGATTTCCAAGTGGAGGAGCCCCAAAAAACCGCACCTGAAGCCAAAGCCCAAGGCTGCGGAACTGTCTTTCTGGTAGACAAGGGAGGCATCGTTTAATTTTAATTTTTCCAGAGCAGTGGTCAATTCGGCGTAATCATCCGTGGAAACGGGATAAATGGAGGAAAAAACCACGGGTTTGGATTCCTTGAACCCGCTTAGCGGCTTGTCGCAGGGGCGATTTTTCAATGTAATGGTATCGCCGCACTGGGTGTCGCCCACGGTTTTGATCCCGGCAATCAGGTAGCCCACCCGACCGGCGCTCACCTCCTTCTGGGCAATTCGCTTTAACTGAAAGATTCCCACCTCTTCCACGGTATAGGTGGCATTATTGGACATGAAGCGGATTTCATCGCCCGGCCGGATCCTGCCGTCCAGAATCCGAAAATGAACAATGGTGCCGCGGTAGGGATCGTAATGGGAGTCAAAAATCAAGGCTTTCAAGGGCGCCTCCGGGTCACCGGCGGGGGGCGGCAGCAGGGTGACAATCGATTCGAAAATTTCCTCGATCCCGATCCATTCCTTGGCTGAACACAAAATGGCGCCATCCGGATCAAGGCCCAAATCTTCGGCAATCTGCTCCTTTACCCGCTCAATGTCAGCCGAGGGCAAATCGATCTTGTTGATCACAGGTATGATTTCCAGGTCATTTTCCACAGCCAGGTACATGTTGGCAATGGTTTGCGCCTCCACTCCCTGGCTGGCATCGACCAATAACAAGGCCCCCTCGCAGGAGGCCAGCGCCCGGGAAACCTCGTAGCTGAAATCCACATGGCCGGGGGTGTCAATGAGGTTGAGATAGTAAAGGCGGCCGTCTGCTGCCGTATAGGGAAGGCAGATGGTCTGGCTTTTTATCGTAATGCCCCGCTCCCGCTCAAGCTCCATGTTATCCAGAATCTGGTCCTTGAAGTCCCGGTCAGACACGAGTTCCGCCTTCTGGATCAAGCGGTCGGACAAGGTGGATTTGCCATGATCAATGTGGGCGATTATGCTGAAATTTCGAATATGATTCATCGATGGTCCGTTAAGCCTGCATTCGGGGAAAAGTAAATTGACAAATTTGGATTCCCTGGTATTTTAATAATATCTTTTTTTGGAACACGCTTACGTATCAATAATTCAGCGTCATGTCAATCATCGCTTGCATACGGAAAATGGTCAGGCTGCTGTTATGTCCGCCAATATATTAATTGTCGATGATGATCCCGCGGTCCGGGATTCCATCCATGAATTTTTGACCATCATCGATTACAAAGTGGACTCTGTCGCCAGTGCCGAGCAGGCCATTGACATGCTCCGCAACAAGCATATCGACATCATCATCACCGACATCATGATGGAAGGCATGGACGGCCTTGAGCTGACGCGCTATATCAAGGATCATTACAACAGTGATGTCATTGTAATGACGGGCTATACCGGCGATTATACATACGAGGAGGCCATTAACAAGGGCGCGGATGATTTTGTTTTCAAGCCGGTCAAATTCGAAGAGTTGCAGCTGCGCCTGAAACGGGTGCTGCGGGAGCGCCAGTTGACCCAGGAGCGCACCTTGATGCTGGATCAACTGCGAAACCTGGCCATCACCGATGATTTGACCAAACTGTTCAACAGCCGTCATTTTTACAGCCAGCTGGAACAGGAAATGAACCGTTACCGACGCTACAAACGCATTTTTTCAATTCTATTGCTCGATATCGATCATTTCAAACGCTTCAACGACAATTACGGTCACCTGGAAGGCGACCGGATTCTTCGCCGGGTGGGCCGAATGATCACTTCCTGCATGCGCACCATGGATACGGCTTATCGTTACGGCGGCGAGGAATTCACGGTGCTTCTGCCGGAAACCGACTGCGATGCGGCATTGACAGTGGCTGAACGCATAAAGGAAAAAGTCTCCGGAGAAGCGCTGGAGTATTCCAATGATCCTTGTGTGACGGTGAGCATCGGCGCAACCCAGTATTCAGAGACAGATACCATATCCGACCTTATCAAACGGGCGGACAAGGCCATGTATGTTGCCAAACAAAAAGGCCGCAACCGGATTGCCTATCTGCTGCCGGACGCATCCCCGGTAAAATGCTACCCTTCCCAGGGCTGCTGAACTTCCACCGTTAAAAGCAGGTCCCCGCGTTGCCCGTCCGGGCCCTGCCTTCCCAGTCCCTTCAAGCGCAGGATCTTTCCGTCCGCGATGCCCGGTGGAATGGAGACCTTGTAAAAACGGTTATAAAACCCCCAGGGAATATTGATCATTTTTTTGGCGCCGACGGCTGATTCATGAGGCGTAATCCGAAGGGTGTGGTAAAGGTTCCCCTCGCCCCTGCCCGGTTTCGGGTGAATAACCTGAAGCCGGGGGGTTCTTTTCTTCTGCATGAAGCTCGCTTTGAATGCGTCGCTCAACCGGGTCGAGGGGAAAAACCCCATGGACTTCAAGGCGATCACTCCGAAAACAAACCCTCCGATATGCGCCCACCAGGCGATGCCGCTCATGGCCCCCCCTGCGAGCGCGGCATTGAAGAGTTGCATAAAAAACCATATGCCGAGAAAAAAAAATGCCGGTATTTCCAAAAACAGGGGAAAAATAAAAATTGGGATCAAGGTCAGGATACGGGAATGGGGATAGAGTATAAAGTATGCCCCCATGACACCGGCAATGGCCCCGCTCGCCCCGATGGTCGGTACGGTGGAATCCAGGTTCAGAAAAAAATGAAACAAGCCGGATACCAGCCCGGAAACCAGGTAAAATATGAGGTAATTGACCGAACCCAGCCGATCCTCCACGTTGTCACCAAAAATATAGAGCGACCACATGTTGCCTAAAATGTGCAGAAAGCTCCCGTGTAAAAACATGAAGGTAATCAGCGAGACAAGTATCTGCCCGCTGGTAAAATGCTCGGCAATATGGGGAACGGTAAGCTTGGCGGGAACCAGTCCATAGGTGTAGACAAAACGCGACATCTGCGCCCCCTGGGACAACTGGACCAGGTAGGCAACAATATTGATACCGATCAAAGTGTTATTGACGATAGGGTAATTTCGGGATGGGACGGTATCGCGAATGGGGATCATGGCTTCATCCGGTTAAAAAACACGCGTGGCCCGGCCTGTCAATCGGCCCGGGTGATCCGCATGCTCAAATCCACGAAACGCGCACCGTGAATCAGGGCGCCAACGGAAATAATATCCACGCCCAAATCCGCCAATTGGGCAAGGGAGCCAAGCCCGACCCGGCCGGAAACCTCAATTAGCGCCCGGCCCCGGATCAGGGCCACCGCCTGCCGAACAAGGGTTTCATCCATATTGTCCAGCATAATCACATCAGCGCCGGCACCGAGGGCCTCCTCCACTTCTTCCAGGGTTGCGGCTTCCACCTCGATCTTCAACAAATGCGGGGCCTCCTCTCGGAGCTTGGCGACCGCCCTGGCGACACCCCCAAAGGCGACGATGTGATTGTCTTTTATCAAAATCCCGTCATACAGGCCCATCCGGTGATTGTCGGCCCCGCCCATGCGTACGGCATATTTTTCAAGCGCGCGCCAGCCCGGAACCGTCTTTCGGGTATCCACCAGGCGGACAGGCTTTTCCGCCAGTTCCCTGACATAGCTGCGCACATGAGTGGCGATTCCGGAAAGGCGTTGAATAAAGTTCAGTGCAATTCGCTCACCGGTTAAAAGTGCGCGGAAATCCCCTTTTACGACAGCCACCACCTGGCCGGTTGAGATGGACTCGCCATCGGCAGTTTTCTCTGAAAATACAATTGTCGGGTCAATGCGAGCGAAAACCCGACGTGCGGTTTCCAGGCCGGCAATGACGAGCGGCTCTTTGGCGACAATCTCCCCTATTCCGTTTTTCCCGTCCTTCGGCAAGGCGTTAGTGGTGATATCGCCCGGACCGATGTCTTCGAGGAGGGCGAGTTCAATCAACTGCTCCAGGTGATACGGGGCCGGCATAGTATTTTGAGAATTCATGACTTATTGTCCAAGCTGGTTAATCGTTTCCAGGTTGTTTCTCAACTTTTCCTGCTTTTCGAGATATTCCGTATACTGGTTGCGGGTTTTCTCAATCACCTCACCGGGCGCTTTGCTGATAAAACTATCGTTTTCCAATTTTTTGGAAAGCCCCTGGATCTCCTTTTCCAGCTTGTTTATCTCTTTTTCCAGACGCAGGGATTCTTTGGCAAAATCAATGACCCCCGCCAGATAGATCGACACCACCAAATCTTCAACAATGGCGGTGGCTGTTTTTTCCGGCTTTTCCCCGGCAGACGCCACCTGGGGCGCATTCACCCGCGCCAGGACGGCAATTAACTCCTGATTGGCCGCAACAATTTCTTGATGATGCGGGTTGTCCGTTTGAACCAGGACATCCAGGCGGGTGGAGGGGGAGATATTCATTTCCCCGCGTATATTCCGGATGCCGGTTATGATATCCATCACCATGGCCATGTCGGCCTCCGCAGCCGCGTTATATGAAATTTCCTCGAATTCCGGATCATCCAGGGGATATGTGGCACGCATGATAGAGCCTTGCGTACCGGGCAGCAGGTGCCAGATTTCTTCAGTAACAAAAGGGATAATGGGATGGAGCAGGATCAGTGTATCATGCAAGACCCGCCAGGAAACAAACAAGGCGGCCTGCTGCCGATCCCCTCCCCATTTACCATATAATGCCGGTTTTGCCGCTTCCAGGTACCAGTCACAGAATTCGTGCCAGGTAAACTGGTAGATTTCATTGGCGGCCGTATTGAAGTGATAACCATCGATGGCCTCTGCGACTGTCTGGGCAACCGTTTTAAGGCGCGAGAGCATCCACTGGTCCGCAAGCCCCTGATCTACCGGTTCATTCAGGGAAGGTTTCTCCTTGACGTGCATCAGGGTCAGCCTGGCGGCATTCCAGAGTTTATTGATAAAATTGCGATATCCCTCGATCCGCTTTTCCGAGAGTTTGATGTCCCTGCCCTGGGCGGCAAAAGCGGCCAGGGTAAAACGCAGTGCATCGGTGCCGTATTCACCAATGATGACCATGGGATCGATAACATTGCCGGAGGACTTGCTCATTTTTTTGCCGTCTTCATCCCGGACCAGCGCATGCACATAAACATCCCTGAAAGGCACCTTTTCCATAAAATAACATCCCATCATCATCATTCGCGCTACCCAGAAAAACAGAATGTCAAAACCCGTCACCAGGACCGAAGTGGGATAAAACGTATTGAGCAGCCGGGTGTTTTCCGGCCACCCCATGGTGGAAAAGGGCCACAGGGCCGAGCTGAACCAGGTGTCCAGCACATCTTCATCCTGCTCGAGATTGCCGCTTTGACAGGCCGGGCATTTCCCCGGCGCTTCAAGGGCGACCACCAGTTCATCACAGTCCAGGCATTTCCAGGCGGGAATGGGGTGACCCCACCAGATTTGCCGGGAAATACACCAGTCCCGGATATTTTCCATCCATTTGAAATAATCATTCTTCCATTTTTCCGGGACTATGCGTGTCTGGCTGTTTTTTACGGCAGCCACCGCTTTTTCTGCCAGTGGCCGGGTTTTTACGAACCATTGCTTGGAAAGATTCGGTTCCACAAGGGTCTGGCAGCGATAGCAATGTCCGATACTGTGCCGATAGTCCTCAACCTTGACGAGAAATCCCTGTTCCTTTAAATCCGCCACGACGGTGCGCCGGCATTCAAAGCGGTCTTTCCCGTGGTATTTTTCGCCGGCTGCTTCGGTCATCCGCCCGTCATCTCCAATTACCCGGACACTCGGCAGGTCATGAATGCGTCCGATTTGGAAATCGTTGGGGTCATGGGCCGGGGTTATCTTTAAAGCGCCTGTGCCGAATTTCACGTCCACATAGGAATCGGTGATAATCGGAATGGTTCGGCCGGTCAGGGGAAGGCGGACGGATCCGCCATGCATGTGTTTGAACCGTTGGTCCTCCGGATGCACCGCCACCGCCGTATCGCCAAGCATGGTCTCGGGACGGGTCGTGGCAACAACAGGACCGCCGTCCCCGTCTGCCATTGGATAGCGGATATGGTAAATGTGGCCGTCCTGTTCTTCGTGCTCGACCTCCAGATCCGCAAGAGCGGTCTGACACCGGGGGCACCAGTTGATGATATAGTTGCCCCGGTAAATCAAACCGGCTTCATACAATTCCACGAAAACTTTGCGAACCGCTTTTGAAAGACCGTCATCCATGGTAAAGCGTTCTCGCTGCCAATCGCAGGAGGCGCCCAGGCGCTTTAGCTGGTTGATAATGGCATCCCCGTATTTGCGGCGCCATTCCCAGACGGCCGCGATGAATTTTTCCCTGCCGAGCTGATGCCGGTCAATGCCTTTTTCGGCTAAATTCCTTTCAACGACATTTTGAGTGGCGATCCCCGCGTGGTCGGTACCCGGCATCCAGAGCACGTTATCCCCGCGCAGGCGGCGATAGCGGCAAAGGATATCCTGCAGGGTAATGTTCAAAGAATGTCCCATGTGCAATACACCCGTTACATTGGGCGGTGGAATGACGATGGAGAAGGGTTTCTGCTCACTGTTCTCGGATGCCGCAAACAACCCGTTTGCCTCCCAGTGGGCGTACCACCTGGACTCAACTTCTTCTGGCGCATAACCTTTTTTCATTTCAGCTGTTTCCATTCCTAAAAGATCCGTAAAACCATATATTAATGTTTGCATAATTCTGTGGACATGTTTTCAATCTCCTTGGCAGACCCCGCTCGCAGGGCTGAGTAAGGCTCTCGTAACGATCGCAGGGCGGACCAGACGCAGCGTGTCCGCCGTCAAAATGGCGTGACCACCTTGCTTTGATGTATACTTGATTTTGAAAATATTAGTAAAATGAAAAAATGGGGATTGAACGCAATCCCCATTAAACGTTTGAATCAACCCTGGTGGCGCTTGAAAAACTGATGGCGCTTGAAAAACTGATGGCGCTTGAAAAACTGCTGTATAGCAGCCGCCGGCATTTAA
>CAZNSO010000029.1:23953-36657 GCA_964575805.1 uncultured Desulfobacteraceae bacterium | reverse complement strand
TCTTAATCTTACTCCAGAACCGTTTGATTTCCTTAACCTAAAACCTAAGCCCTGAAGTTCCTTAGAAGTTTGGGATGGCAATGTAAAAAGTTCAAGCCCCTTTTAAGATCCGGGGGCGTCGCAAATCCCGAGGAATGCAGCGTACATAGAGTACGTGGAATTCCGATGGGATACAGCGATGGTTTTATTGCCGGATTCCGGGTCCCGGTAACGACGGATATTTGTTTTTTTTGGCGGAGACCGGTAAAAGCCGGCATGGATAAGGGGGGTATATCAAGCCAAGATGGCGGATACGGCCATGCCATTTGATTCAGCAAATGAGACCGGCCGTGAAAGCCGGCTCATTTGCTGAAACCGAAAGGGTGACAAGTTAGGAGGTAATGCCAGACCCGTTATTCAATAAGGCAAGTTTCATACCAAAACCAAAAAAACAATAACCCTGCCCAGGAAACAAAACCCCTGCCTCAAGATAAGCTACTGAAAAAACAGTTTGTTTTATTAAAGAAAGCGAAAAATCGCCAATATCCGTTTTTGGAAAACTTCTCATAAATACAGGAAGGCAGGCAGCATACAGATGCAAAATGGCACCAAAATGGGTACAGTGTCGCATTATTGCTACTGAAAAATTTAAACCGCTTGAGCGACAGACCTTCCAAAATTTTATAACTATTTGATATTATATTTTTTATTCACAATACGGGTTTGATTTTCAGGTTGGCACATGAAATGCATTAAAGGAAATAAAAGGGGAATCATTATGAAAGTCGGAATAACCGCTTGGGGAAATGTGGTTTCGCCGGTATTTGACGCGGCGCGCGCATTGCTGGTGGTGGAGATCAACGGCGGCACCATCGTCAGCAGGGAACGCCTGCCGATGGCGGGGAGTTCTGCGGAACAACAGCTTCAAAAACTGCAGACCCTTCGTGAAAGCGGCATTGAAGTATTGATCTGCGGTGCTGTCTCCGAAATACCGGCAAACATGATCGAAAGCTCCGGAATTCGCTTGATTCCTTTTATTTCCGGTTCTATTGACGCGGTTTTACAGGCTTTTTTGAAGCAACAGCTGCCGGCTGCCGATTTCCTGATGCCTGGATGCGGCCTCAGACGCCGCAAACGAAGAAGAGGGCGGCATCCTTAGACGCAGGCCGGGTTTTGCGCGAACTGACCCGGCGACAGGAAAAAAACAGGCGTCAAAACAAGCGGCAGGACACACAAATGATCAATCAAAAGGAGGGAAATGATATGCCGAGAAGAGATGGCAGCGGTCCCGAAGGACAGGGCCCGATGAGCGGTAGAGCAATGGGCGGATGCGACAATAGCAGCAGGCGCCCGGCCGGCTCCGCGATGGAACCCGGCAATGGCCGCAGGTCCGGCCGGAACGTGGGAAAGGGCCGCGGCCTGGGGCAGCGGATCGCCGCCGGATTCAGCAACCTCAGGCAGCGCCGCCGCGTACGCAGGTTCCAAGGCGGCGGCCGCAGACGCAATAGCGCCTGATGACCGGACATGTGCCCTTAAAAGAAAAATCATAACTCAAGCTTACATGAAAAAGGAGGTGAGCGATTATGCCAGCAGGAGATCGAACAGGACCTGTCGGTTATGGACCCCGGACAGGACGCGGCGCCGGTTTCTGCTCCGGCTTTGCCGCGCCCGGCTTTACCAATCCGGGCTTCGGAGGCGGTAGAGGATTCGGACGCGGCCGCGGAGCAGGCTTCAGATGGGGCCGCGGCCGGGGTTTCGGGCGCGGTTTCGGATTCGGGCGCCGGTGGGCGGCGCCTTATCCCGGCTACGGGTATGCCCCCGGGCCGGCCGCTCCCGCGCCGGAAGACGAACTCAGCGCCCTGAAACAAGAGTCCGAGTTCCTGAAAACCGAGCTTGACAACATAAACCAGCGCATATCCGAGCTGCAATCGGACAATGCGTAAGCCAGGAAAACAGGCAAGCCAACAGCTGCAGCCGTTGGCTTGCCCTGCTATACGATGGGTTTTTTGCGACACCACCCGAAGGAGACGCGGCCGATGAAATTAACGATTTTATACGACAACGAGAGCCGGGACCCGGAGCTTGATGCGGATTGGGGTTTTGCCGCGCTGGTTGAAGCCTGCGGCCGCCGCATATTGTTTGACACCGGCGCCAGCGGCCGGCTCCTGCTAAAAAACATGGAAAAGTTAAACGTTTCACCGCAGGCAATCGAAGAAATTTTTATTTCCCATGATCACTGGGACCATACCGGCGGATTACAAGAAATACTGAGGCGGAAACCGGTCCCCGTCTATGTGCCGGACACCTTTTCAAAAGCTCTGCCGCACGGGGAAACCGTTTCATTGAGCCAGCCAACAGAGATCCACGAACACATTTACTCCACCGGCACCCTGAAAAATATCGAACAGGCCATGTGCATCCGGGAAAACGGCAAAGTCGTCGTCATCGCCGGCTGCTCACACCCGGGAGTAACGGACATTCTTGAAGCTGCATCCGAAATCGGGCCTGTCACCGCGCTGATTGGCGGCCTTCATGGATTCAACGATTTTCCCGTTCTCCAGTCCCTGGACCTGATCTGCGCCACCCATTGCACCCAGCATCAACAGGAGATCCGCACCCGCTTCCCCCAAACTTCCACAGCCGGCGGTGCCGGCAGAATCATCGAGATTTAAGCACGTCCCGCCCCATATCCGCGAAGCCCCCGCCACCCGGGGCCGGCTGCCTTTATCACGGCATCCGTGAATTTATCGTTGCTGCAAGGCATCATTCAATGTTACATAAATAAAATTGCATGCTGGCTGTTAATGCGTCCCCATCAGCGTCCTGCATGTGTCCGGCACCCGATTTCCTGCTATTTTTCGGGTTTAACCGGCGACACATACAAAAAATAGCATCTATCCAAGCGAAAGGCTTCCACCATGAATATTTATGTTGGCAATCTGCCATACACTGTCTCTGATGAGGACCTGAACACCCTGTTTGCGGAATATGGCGAAATCGAAACAGCGAAAGTCATCAAGGACCGGTATTCCGGTCAATCCAAGGGGTTCGGATTTGTTGAAATGCCCAGCAATTCCGAGGCCGACCAGGCGATCAAGGGCTTGAACGGGCATTTCATCAACGGCCGCACCATCAAGGTCAACCCGGCCAATCCCGGGGGGAAAAAAAGCACTTCCCGCAAAAAACGGTACTGATCCGTCCCGGAGCGTATTTTCAGCCTGAGAGCCCTCCCATGAAATGGCACGCCACGGATTTAATTGATTTTGAATACCTGCTGCGCGGAAAAACCGACGAAAAAACAGACAACACGGACCGGGATGCGGACAGGAAGATTTACCAGGCCTATGTGGCGAAGCATCCGGAGCCGGTCTGCCGCAGGGGTCTTTTCCGATTCTGGCTGCAGAAAAAACGCGAGGCCCTGTCCCGCTCCGGCGGCACTGCCCGGGTCCTGCCCGGCACCGCAGCCTCGGAAATTCTCAACTGGCTCACTTGGCTGGCCGGGATCGCAGGCCTGCTCGTCGGAGGGGGCCTATGCGGTTCCCTGCTGGCCTATGCCGGCCAGACCCCTGTCAACGTGTTCACCTGCCTGTGGGTCATGCTGGGCCCCCAGCTCTTTCTGCTCATCCTGCTGGGAGTTGCAGCCATCTTCAGAAGCCTTGGCCACCCCCCGCCGGTAAGCGGCTTCTATCCCCTGCTCGCCGGCCTCCTTAAAAAATTGGTAAACCGGCTTCTTCGCTCCGGAGTCGCGGATATACCCGCGCAGAAACGCCATGCGATGTCCGCGGCACTCGGCATGATGGGTCAGGCCCGCTCCATCTATGGCCAAATCCTTTTCCGGCCGGTGTTTATCATTGGACAGGTGTTTGGCATTTGCTTCAACGCGGGGATGGCCGCGGTGCTGATGTCACGGGTGATGATCACGGACCTGGCTTTTGGCTGGCAGTCCACTCTTCAGCCGGCGGCCGAAACCGTTCATCAAATCGTCAGCTTCATCGCCCTTCCCTGGTCATGGGCGCTGCCGGCCGCTTTCGCTCAGCCTTCGGTGGCGCAGATCGAAGGCAGCCAGTTTGTTTACAAGGAGGGCATGCGCCATCTGGCCAGCCCGGACCTGACGGCCTGGTGGCCCTTTCTTTTCATGGCGCTCATCGTCTACGGGCTGCTGCCCCGGCTGGTCATCCTGGGCGCTGCCCTATGGCGGCAAAGCCGGAGCCTCAAGCGTCTTTCATTCAATCATTCAGCCTGCCAGCAACTGCTGCAGACCATGAGAACCCCCCGGGTCCAAACATATGGCAGGGGCTTTACCCGGCCGGCAGCCGCTTCACCGGACCTCTCATCCGAGGGATATCCGGATGCAAAAGCTCCCGGCAGCGATTCCCGGGGGGCGGCGCAGACACCGGAAGGGCCGCTGGAGGAAGCCCTCGTTCTGGTTCCCGAAGACATCGACCCATCATGCAGCAGCGAGCGGATAAACGAAAACCTCCGAAACCGGCTTGGATTGGCGATGGCAAGCCGGATAGCCTGCCGGATGGATCCGGATACGGATATGGCGGCGATTAAAGAAATCCTGGAGAAAAACAAGACCTCCCCGCCGCACCTGGTTATGATACAGGAGGCCTGGCAGCCCCCCATACAGGAAATACTTGGCTATATTACCGCCATCAGCCGGCAGCTGCACCAGCAGGGGGGAAAGCGGGGGGAGCTGGTGGTCGGCCTGATCGGCAAACCCCGCGCGGATTCGGTATTCACCCCGCCTGCGGATTCGGACCGCCGGGTATGGGAACAGGCCATTGCCAAACTCGGCGACCCCTGGATCCGGGTGGAAACCCTGGGAGGCGCGCATTGAACGATCAGGCCCCTGTCATTGCCATACTCGGTCACCCCAACGAGGGGAAATCCTCGGTGGTGGCCACCCTTGCCGAAGACGACTCCGTGCGGATCAGCCCAACTCCCGGGGAAACCCGCAGATGCCGCGAATACCCGGTCGTGATTGACGGCAGGGAAATCATCCGCTTTGTCGACACCCCCGGATTCCAGCAGCCCCGCCGAACCCTGGCATGGATGCAGGCGTTCACCGGCCCGGAGCAGCAGCGGGTGGCCGCATTTATTGAGGCCCACAAAAACGAGCCGGCTTTTGCCGATGAATGCGAACTTCTGGCCCCGGTCGCCGCAGGCGCGGGCATCATTTTCGTAACCGACGGCACCCGGCCGGTGCGCTCCACTGACACAGCGGAAATGGAAATTCTTCGCTTAACCGCTGTACCCCGGATGGCGGTGATCAACCCGAAGGATAAAACCGACCTTGGTTATCTCGAGAACTGGAAAGCCCAGGCCCGGAAACATTTCAACACCATCCGGATATTTGACGCCCAGCAGGCTGCCTACGCGGAACGCATCGAACTTTTCCGGACGCTTAAAATCATTGATCCGGATTGGGAGCCCGCCCTGAATATGGTCATTGAGGCCTTCATGCAGGACTGGGAGCAGCGGCTTTCAGAGACCGCCGGGATTATCACGGATCTGGCCGAAGCCGTGGCCGGCCATTCGGTGAAAAAAACCTGCCGGCAGGACCAGCCGCTGGACCAGGTGAAAACCCGGCTCGTCCGGGCTTATCAGGCAGATATCCAGCAAATGGAGCAGGCGGCCCACAAACGCATCAAAAAACGGTTTAAACACAATCGCTTCAACCTGGAGCTGCCGCCCCGATCGATTTTAAACGAAGACCTGTTTTCATCCCGAACATGGCGGATTCTGGGGCTCAACCGCTGGCAGCTGGCCACGGCGGCAGGGGCCGGAGGCGGGCTGGTGGGCGCCAAAATCGACCTGGCCCTGGCGGGTCTGGGTTTTGGCGTGTTCACCGCATTGGGCGGCGTCCTGGGCGCCGGCTCCGCTGCCCTGGGGACCGAGCGGATGGCAAAGGCAAAACTTGCGGGCCTGCCGCTGGGACGGCTGAAAATCCGGGTGGGACCGATGGGAAACGATCAAATGGGGTTTGTCATTATTGACCGGGCGCTGATTTATTTCTCCCACGTGATCAGCAGGGCGCACAGCCGGCGGGATCAGCCGGTGCCAGAAAAAGCTCCCTCCCCTTCCGGCGAAAAAAGCGGCTACACCGCCCAGTGGGGGGCTGATCGGAAAAAAGAGGCCGGGCGATTTTTCAAGGCTGTGCGCAAAGGTCACCGCCAACGGGCGGAAGAAATCAAGCCCCGGCTCGTGCAGGCCATACGCGGGCAGCTGGAGGCAATCACCAATCACCGCTGAGGCCGGTCCGCCGGAGGACCCATCTGCTCACGCGCCCCCCAGGCACCAACAAACCCGCTCCCCGGAGGCCTGGAGCACGGCGGCCATGTGCGGGTTGAAAAAGGTCTGGGAGACCACATGCCGTTTTTCTTTATAACCCACAATCAGGCTGTGCTCATCGGCAACCGCTTGGATCCGGCAATGGGAAAGCCCGGTCAGGCCGACTCCGGCCTGCTTTAAAACCACTTCCTTGGCCGTCCAGCACCGAAAAAACCAAAGCACGGGGTCCGGGTCCGCCCCTGCCATCTGGCGCTCTGAGGCATTCAACACCCGTTGGACCACCCGCATCTGGACCGGCCGAAGGGTTTCCACATCAATGCCAACGGGATGGGGGGCGACAACGCCGGCCACGCAGCCGGGCTTGTGGCTCAAGGACCAGTAAAGCCCCCCTGCCGGCAGGGGGGCCCGATCTTCCCCAACGGGCAGCTCCGTCAGCGGAGATCCCGCGTAGCGCGCCGACCGGCGAACCGCCTGCCGGGCATAGGCCCTCAGAAATGCCGCCCTTTCCCTTCCGGAAAGCTTTTGTTTGTCCGCGGGCACCGCCCAGACCACCGGGTAAATGGGGTACGGCTGCATGGACAGGAAGACTATTCGGCTTCCAGGGTGAGAATGATATCCGCCACGGTCGCACCATTGCCCTCTTCGTGAACAAAGAGGGGGTTGATATCCAGTTCCTTGATCTCCGGGTTGTCCTCAACCAGGCGGGACAACCCCACCAGCAGGCGTTCGATCTCCTGGATGTCCGTCCGGGGTTTGCCCCTGAAGCCGGTCAGCAATTCATAGCCCTTGATGCTGCGGATCATCCGGCGGGCGGTGTTTCTGCCGATCGGGGCCAGGCGGAAGACAACATTTTTAAAAAGCTCCACGTAAATCCCCCCGAACCCGAACATGAGAAGGTGCCCGAAACCCGGGTACCGGTTCACCCCGAGGATGACCTCTTCCCCGGCAGGGGCCATCTTCTGCACCAGGATGCCGTCGATTTCCGCCTCCGGCACATGGGTAAAGGCATTTTCCAGAATTTGCGTGAAAGCCTCCTTAACTTCCTCCCGGGTTTTCAGGTTGACCTTGACCCCGCCGGCATCGGACTTGTGGAGAATCTGTTGGGAAAAAACCTTTAACACCACGGGATACCCCAGTTCATCGGCGATGCTCCCGGCCTCTGAAGCGGTCTGGGCAAGTTTCATGGCACAGGGCTTGAACCCGTAGCATTCCAGCAGGGGGGCCCCGTCATACTCGCCCAGTATGGTTTTGCCCTCAGAAAGGCAGTCCCGGACAATCTTCCGGGCTTTGCCGGTGTTATAGTTGAAATCGTACTGGGGCAGGATGCGGCGCTTCAGCCAGCGGGTGGCTTCATAAAGGGTCCCCATGGCGCGGGCGGCGTTTTCCGGAAACCGGTAGACCGGCACGTGGTTGTCCTGCAGATACCTGACGCCGGCCGAGACGTCCACCACGCCCATAAAGCTGCAGATAATCGGCTTTTTCGTCTTTTTATAGGTATTGACAATGGCTTCCGCGGTACCGATGGCATCGGTCATGGACTGGGGCGTCAAAATCATGAGCACCCCGTCCACCCCGTTATCCTTGATGACCGCCTCCAGCGCGTTTTCATACCGATCGCTGCTGGCATCGCCGATAACGTCCACGGGGTTGTTGAAGTTGGCGGTGGGGGGCAGATGCTGGCGCAGGGCGGCATCGGTGGCGCTGGAAAACTGGGCCAGGCTGAGGCCCGACACTTCGGTCATGTCGGTTGCGATAATGCCGGGGCCGCCGGCATTGGTGATAATGGCCACCCGATTGCCCGTGGGCATCCGCCTGGCGGAAAAGGCCTCGGCAAAATCAAACAGGTCATCCACCTTGTCCACGCGAATAATGCCGGCCTGGTGAAAAATCGCGTTGTATACGGCCTCGGTGCCGGCCAGCGAACCCGTATGCGAGGCTGCCGCCCGGGCGCCGGCTGCCGTTTTTCCGGATTTGATCACCAGCACCGGGGTGGGCCGCTCGCCGGAAGTGATATTCTTGACCTCCTCGATAAAGTTCTCCCGCAGCCGCAGCTCCTCCATGTATACCATGATGACATCGGTTTCCGGGTCCTTGTGATAGTATTGCAGGAGATCGAGTTCCTCCACATCCGCCTTGTTCCCGATGGAGACAAACTTGGAGAACCCGAAGCCCCGGTCCGCGGCAAAATCGAGAACCGCCGTGCAAAGCGCCCCGCTCTGGGAAATAAAGGAAATATTGCCTTTATGGGGCATCCTTGTGGAAAAGCTGGCATTTAAACGCACATTGCCGCTGGGGTTGATCACCCCCAGGCAGTTGGGCCCGACCAGGGGAATGCCGGCCTCCCGGCATTTTTCGGCAATCTGCTCCTCAATGGCCGCGCCCTCGCCGCCCACCTCCTTGAAGCCGGCGGATACGATGACAATTCCCTTGACGCCTTTTTCAATGCACTCCTCGATGCTTTTAAGCGCGGCCTTTGGCGGGAGGATAAGCATGGCCAGATCAATGGGATCCGGAATATCGGTAATCGAGGGGTAGCAGCGAACACTTAAAATGGATCGGGCCTTGGGGTTGACCGGATAAAGGGTGCCTTTATATTCCCCCCGCAGCACGTTGGCGAAAATATCATGCCCGACCTTTCCAGGGGTGGAAGAGGCGCCGACAACGGCCACTGATCCAGGTGAAAAAATGGCATCAAGCTTCTCCATGGGGTGTGTCTCCTTTCCCGTGACTGCCAGCGGCAAGTTCCTGTTTCAGCTCCAGGATGATTTCATAAATTTTATTTCTGGGAACGCCAAGACGTTTGGACAAGTCCCGCGAAAGCCCGGCGCTCCCGGACTCTCCGGCGTCCATGGCGTCCCTTACGGCCTGGCGGAGGCTTTCGGCATCATCTTCGGCGCCGCCCTGCCCGGCCGCGACCAGAAGGGTCAACTCCCCCTTGATCGCCGGACGGCTCTTCAATACAGCGGCCGCCTCCGATACCCGGGCCCGGATAAACTCCTCGTAGCGCTTGGTCATCTCCCGCGCCAGGACCACCCGGCGATTGCCCATCAGCTCGCGAATCTCTTCCAAAAGCGTTGTCATCCGATGGGGGGACTCATAAAATATAATGGTGGCCGGCAGTTCTGCAAGTTGTTTCAAGCGGGCGGTGCGCCTGGCGCCTTTTTGAGGAAGAAACCCCTCGAAAAAAAAGGCATCCGAAGGCAGGCCGGAAGCGCTCAGGGCGGTCATGGCCGCAGAGGGGCCGGGGATGGGAACCACGCGGATACCCGCAGCTATGGCCGCCTGCAGCACCCGGTAGCCCGGGTCGGATACAGTAGGCGTGCCGGCATTGGACAAAAGCGCCACGGAATCCCCTGCGGCAAGCTTTTCCACAAGCTGGGGGGCGCGCTCGCGCTCATTGTGTTCATGGCAGGAAATCAGCCTGGCGGAAACCCCGTGATGGGAAAGCAGCTTGCGCGAATGCCGGGTGTCTTCGGCTGCAACGATATCAACTGTTTTCAGCACGTCCAGTGCGCGCAGGGTAATATCGGCCAGGTTGCCGATGGGGGTCGAGACAATGTAGAGGAGGCCGGCCGATGATGCGGGTTGATTCTCAGCCATAACAAAGCGGAAATGCGTTTTGGAGGGTTTCTATTTCGGGCGTCGGGCCGCCGGCATTGATCAAAACCACATCAAACCGGGCCTTGCAATTGATCTGGCCGGTGTGTTTCAGGTAAGCCAGGGCCGTAATGGAGAGCTTCTTGCGTTTTTGAGCGGTGATGGCCAGCCGGGGACTTCCATAGCTCCCGGAGCGGCGGGTTTTTACTTCCACGAACACCAGGGTTTCGTTGTCCCTGGCGATCAAATCGATTTCTCCCAGGCGGTTGCGATAATTGCGCTCCAGGATCCGGTAACCCATCCGCTCAAGATGGCGCCGCGCCAATGATTCGCCCTTTTTCCCCAATATTTGGCGTGAATTCAGCATTCACCGCTCAAAGCCGTTTTCCGGGCATCCACAGCGCACACCCCTTTAAAGCTCAAGCGGTGAATGGGGCTTGCCCCATGCACGGAAATGGCGGATTTATGGGCCCGGGTGGGATAGCCCTTGTTGGCGCACAAATCATACTCCGGGTATTCCAGGGCATAGCCTGCCATCATGCGGTCCCTGGAGACTTTGGCAACAATGGAGGCAGCGGCAACGGAAATGCTCAAGCGGTCACCCTTGGCAATGGTTTTCTGGGAAATATCGACAGGCAGCCGGGTCCCGCCATCCACCAGGACATAATCCGGGACCGGGGAAAGGTTGTTCAGGGCCATGACCATGGCCGTCAGGGCTGCCTGCAAAATATTGATCCGATCGATTTCCACCGGGTCCACGATCCCAAGACCGACCGACAGGGCATGCTCATAGATCCGGTCATAGAGCGCCTCCCGCTTTTTCGGGGAAAGCTGCTTGGAATCCCTTATCCCGAGTTCCGGCATCTCCTGCAAATTCGCGGGCAGAATCACGGCAGCGGCCATGACCGGACCGGCCAAGGGGCCGCGGCCGACCTCGTCCACGCCTGCAATTCTTTGAAACCCGCGGTGCCGGGCATGATTTTCATACGCCCATTGGTTCATAAGCCCACTGGTCCGCATCCCCAGCCCTGTCTCCGGCTGCAGCAAATTGTTTCCGGCAGCTACCGGCGGCGCTCTTTTATACGGGCCGCTTTCCCCTTGAGATTGCGCAGATAGTAAATCTTGGCCCGGCGCACCCGGCCGTGGGTGACCACCTCGATCTTGTCAATGCTCGGTGAATTCAAGGGGAACACCCGTTCCACGCCGACCCCGTAAGAGACCTTGCGCACGGTGAAGGTGGCGTTGGTTGTGCCCTTGCGCCGGCTGATGACCACGCCTTTAAAAACCTGGACCCGTTCTTTCTCCCCCTCGCGAATGCGCACATGCACCCGCACCGTGTCTCCGGGGAAAAACTCCGGATAGTCGAGTCGAAGATGTTCTCTTTCAAGCTGTTTGATCTTTTCCATGTCAACCTCGGTTTCCGTATGCTGTCGTCTAAAATGACGGGTTAAAAATGTTACACCAATTGATTATGCCTCTAATGCCAGCAATCTATCCAGAATAACGGCCGCTGCCGCCCGTACCGGCAGATGATTGTATCCGGTTTCCCCCAGGATCGTTTTTCCCTGGATCGGCGCAAGCACGCCATCCGCACTTGCGATCACATCATCCGTCAGCCCCCATGCCGTGCCAAACAGCAGCAAAAAAGCCCCGGCCTCGGTTGCCAGGCGCTGCCGCAGGGTTTTAAATGAAATCGCCCCCCGGTTCTCAGCCGCCCCTGTGGCGATGGCCGTTACGGCCCGCCCGGGTTCCATGCTTTGGATTTCATCCATGGTCTCGGCCAGGCCGGGCTTGACACGGACGAGATTCAAGGCCGCCCGGCGCTTGGGATTATATGACGCCCCATAGCCATCCTGCCAGTGCCGGATGATTTTTCCGGCCAGTGCCTGTTGGTCTGCCAGGGGGGTTACCACATAAAGGCCGTTGACGCCATAAGTTTTTGCCAAGCGGGACAAATCGTGCAAATCCAGGTTCGTCACGGCGGAAGCGATGGTTTCCCCGTTTTTATTTTTTACCGGATGGTGCAGCAATGCCATGTAAACGCTAGCCGGCGATAAGCTTTTCAATGTAGCGGCACCATTTTCCCAGGATCTCCTTCTCCATCCGGCTCAGCACGCGTTGTTCCATCAGGTCCGGACGCTTTATCAAAGTCCGCAGCAGTGCGTCCTCATACCGCCAGGCCTCGATTGCCGCGTGATTTCCGGACAAAAGCACGCCCGGCACCGATTCCCCGTTGAATTCGGGCGGCCGCGTGTAATGGGCATACTCCAGAAGCCCCTCGGAAAAAGAATCCTTTTGCGCGGAATCCTCCCCCCCCAAGGCCCCCGGCAGCAGCCGCGTGACCGCATCCAGAACGACCATGGCCGCCGGTTCACCGCCGGTCAGGACATAGTCCCCGATGGAGAGCTCGTCATCGATCCAGTGCTGGTAAACGCGCTCATCAATTCCCTCGTAACGGCCGCAAACAAAAACAAGGGCCTTTTCACCGGCCAGTTCCCGGGCAACCTCCTGTTGAAACACCCGTCCCTGGGGGGACAAAAGAATTGTCCGGGCCTCCGGCTGCCTGTCTTTTGCCGCCTGAATCGCCCGGCTCAGGGGTTCCGGTTTCATCACCATGCCAGCGCCGCCGCCGTAGGGCCGGTCATCGGTCTGCCGGTGCCGGTCCTCGGTAAAATCGCGGATATCCCGGGGGTTCACCCGGATAATACCATCCGTGATGGCACGCCGGATGATCCCGTGGGAAAAAAAGGAGGCGAAAATATCAGGAAAAATGGTCAGAATCTCAACATCCATCAATCCGGCTCCTTTCGGCTCCTTTTCCGGCCGGCGCC
>CAZNSO010000029.1:21174-23853 GCA_964575805.1 uncultured Desulfobacteraceae bacterium | reverse complement strand
AGAATCTCAACATCCATCAATCCGGCTCCTTTCGGCTCCTTTTCCGGCCGGCGCCTTTTCCGGCCGGCGCCCCCGGGCTGCCCGGCTACAGGCCTTCGGGCAGCTCGACCTGCATTGTTTTTTCATCCAGGTCAATCCGCCGGACGATGGAGTCAACCGCCGGAATCAATCGCTCGTTTTCCCCGCAGGTGACCACCAGCACATCGTTGCTGCCGGTGGCAAATATGTGCGCCACCTCCCCGATATAAGCGTCGCCCTCATAAACGGCCAGACCGATCAGATCGGACCAGTACCAGGTGCCCGCCTCCAGTTCGGGGAGCTCCGAGCGATCAATCGTGAGCTCGGCACCTACCAGCGCTTCGGCCGCTTCCCGCGTCTCGACCGCCTCAAACGCCACCCGAAGCAGCCGCTTGTGCTGCCTGGCATCCCGAACCGTGTATGCTTCCGTGTATGCTTCCGGGCCATTGCCGCCCTGCCGGACAAATAGCTGCCTGCCGGGCTCAAACGGCTCGGCGGACTCGGAATAGGACAGAACCTTCAGGTATCCCTTGATGCCATGAACCCCCACGATCTTGCCGATGTGAAGGTCGCTTCCCGCAGTCATCCTCTCCCCTGGACTGAGCGTTTCAATCCTCTACGATTTCCAATACGGTTCGCTTCCTGTTCTTCGCCGATGCCGCGCTCAACAGGGTTCTCATGGCCCGCGCGGTTCTTCCCTGCTTGCCGATGACCTTTCCCAGATCCTCCTTTGCCACTTTCAGCTCCAAGACCGAGGTCTGGTCACCCTCCACTTCGGTCACCACGACCTCATCCGGATTATCTACGAGCGACTTCGCAATATACGTGATCAGGTCTTTCATGGTCCGACTCCTTTAATAGATTCTGGGAATTGAGGACGTTTATCAAGCTAAACCATTACTCAGGCGAGGTCTTGGCAACCCCTTGTTTTTTGATCAGGCTGTTCACGGTGCTGGTGGGAATGGCTCCCTGGCCAAGCCAGTACTGCACCCGGTCCTGCTTCATGGTAACCTCCGTGGGCTCCACCATTGGGTTATAAGTGCCCACCGTTTCAAGAAACCTGCCATCACGCGGATACCGTCCATCGGCAACCACAATACGGTAAAATGGACGTTTTTTTGCGCCAAATCTGGCCAATCTGATTTTTACTGCCATACGTCTTATCTCTCCTTTAAAAAGGCATCATCCCGCGGCCGAGTCCTTTCATCATACCGCCTTTGTTTAACTTCTTAATCATTTTGAGCACCTGAGAATAATTCTTAAGCAATTTATTCACATCTTGTACACTGGTCCCGGAGCCTTTTGCAATCCTTTTTCTGCGGCTCCCGTTGATAATATGGTGCTGCCGCCGCTCCAGCCGGGTCATGGAGTTGATAATCGCCTCGATCTTAACCAATTCCCGGTCGTCCACATCCATATTTTGCAGCTGCTTGTTCCTGCCGGCGCCGGGGATCATCTTGACCAGGTCGCTCAACGACCCCATCTTGCGAACCTGTGCCATCTGGTCCCGGAAATCCTCCAGCGTGAATTCGCTTTTACGCAGTTTTTTCTCCAGATCGGCCGCCTTTTTTTCATCCACGGCACCCTGGGCTTTTTCAATAAAGGAGAGCATGTCCCCCATGCCCAGAATGCGGGAGGCCATCCGATCCGGATGAAAGGGTTCCAGGGCATTTGACTTTTCCCCGACACCGATAAACTTGATGGGTTTGCCCGTAATGGCCTTGATGGACAAGGCCGCCCCGCCCCGGGCATCCCCGTCCATCTTGGATAACACCACCCCGTCGATATCCAGCTCCTGGTTAAAGGATTGGGCAATATTGACCGCATCCTGACCGGTCATGGCATCGGCCACCAGCATGATATCCGAGGGCTCAAGGGCCTTTTTGATGTCAGCAAGCTCGGCCATCAACGCCTCGTCCACATGGAGGCGCCCCGCCGTATCCAGAATCAGCACATCACAGGCCTGTACCCGGGCCTCCTGAACGGCTTTTTTGGCGATGGTCACCGGATCCATATCCGTGGCTGACGGGAAGACCGGCAGGGACAGCTCGCCCGCAAGCTTGGTGAGCTGGTCGATGGCTGCCGGCCGGTAAACATCCAGGGGAACCATATAGGGGGTTTTCCCCTGCTTGCGCAAATGCACGGCCAGCTTGCCGGCGGTGGTGGTTTTACCGGAGCCCTGCAGTCCCACTAGCATAACGGCGGCGGGCGATGGGCCGGAAAGATCCAGCCCTTCGTGCTGACTGCCCATCAACGCGGTCAGCTCGTCATTTACTATTTTTATCACCTGTTGAGCGGGCGTCAAGCTGGACAGGACCTCCTGGCCTACGGCCCGCTCTTTTATCCCGGCAATCAGGTTTTTGACCACCTTGTAATGCGCGTCGGCTTCCAGAAGCGCCATGCGGACCTCGCGCAGCCCTTCCTCGATATTTTTCTCGGAAAGCTTGCCGTGGCCCTTGAGCTTTTTAAATACCGAGTTCAGCCGATCACTTAAATTGTCAAACATAGGCTACTCCATTTAAATACTAAACTCTTGAAATTAAAATTTAAGTGATGTTATGTCAAGAATAATATGCTAATATCCGGAAAAAACCTGTATTGTTAAGAAAGCTTCGTGCGTGGCTTCTTGAAGCCATGCTTTTTTCAGGTGAAAGGCCATAT
>CAZNSO010000029.1:0-21074 GCA_964575805.1 uncultured Desulfobacteraceae bacterium | reverse complement strand
AAAGCTTCGTGCGTGGCTTCTTGAAGCCATGCTTTTTTCAGGTGAAAGGCCATATGACAGACTCCCCTTTGCATGAGATAAAAGACATGGACCGCCGCCAGCTGGCGGAATGGATCGCCGCCCAGGGGCTTCCCCGATTCCGCAATGAACAGATCCTGCGCTGGCTCTACGCCCGCCGGGCCCGCTCCTTTGACCAGATGACGGATATTTCCAAACCCACCCGGCAATTGCTCGATGCGCATTTCACCATCACGCCGCCCATGATCAGCCAGGTTGAAACATCCGTCGACGGGTCCCGCAAGTATCTTTTCGTGCTCAAAGACGGCAACACCATTGAAAGCGTGCTCATTCCCGAACGGAACCATTACACCCTCTGCATTTCAACCCAGGTGGGGTGTGCCATGGGATGCCGCTTCTGCCTCACCGGCCAAAGCGGGCTGACCCGTAACCTGAGCAAGGCCGAGATCCTGGACCAGGTATTGGGCGTCCTGGACGAGCTCCCGGAAGACGCCATGCGCCTGACCAATATCGTCCTGATGGGCATGGGGGAGCCGCTGGCCAATTATGACAATGTACAACAGGCCATTGCCATCCTTACCGACAATCACATCGGGCTTCAACTCTCCCACCGGCGGGTCACCCTGTCCACCGCCGGCATCGTCCCCCGCTTGAAGGACCTGGCGAGGGACACCAACATACGGCTGGCTGTTTCTCTAAATGCAAGCGATGACCAGACCCGAAGCTATTTAATGCCCGTCAACCGCACCTACCCGCTGGATCAGCTCATCGCGGCCTGCGCGGCCTATCCGCTTGCCGCCAGGGACAAGATCACATTTGAATACATCCTCATCCGGGATATCAACGACCGCCCGGAAGACGCCCAGCGCCTGGCCCGACTGCTCAGGCCGCTGCGGGCCAAAATCAACCTGATCCCCTTTAATGAGCACCCGGAATGCCAGTTCCAACGGCCATCACAGGCCGTTATCGAAGCCTTTCAGGCGGAACTGCTGAAAAAGCACTATACCGCCATTATCCGCTGGAGCAAGGGGACGGACATCTCCGCCGCCTGCGGCCAGCTCCGGGGGAAGGCATTAAAAAAATGAATCATGCAAAGATTGATACGAGGGGCGGGAAAGAGCAATAATTCGCGGGATCTCAAGCTTGCCCGGTGTATCCGGCGCCGCGCTTCAAACCCGGGGGGAACAGTTATGCCGCTTAGATCATCAGGTGCTGGATCCGCCTATGCGGCACAGGCGCCTCCCTGACGACCTGCCGGCCTGCCGGCGTAAGCACGGCGAGTTCCGCCGCCTCTGCGGGCGGGGCTTTGCTGTACCCCGCACAGACGCCCGCCGCCCAGCGGACCTTCTCTGCAGGGGCGCCTCCCGGAATCAGGGCGACCGGCCCGGGATGAACTTTCATCCGGATCAGCACATCGTTTTCTTTGCGGTACCAGGCCATGATCTGCTCGTTGTCCGCCTTGTTGCGGCCCACGATGACCCTGGTGCTTTCATCCGCGCGCAGGTGCCGGCCATGCTTCAATAATTCCAGGTCGGCACGCGTCGGATCCTCGCGGTGTTCCAGAAGGTCTTTGAGCCGCCGGGAATAGTTGGGGTCCGTCAGCAGGCACCCGCCGGCCGGAGCCGGGTAATGCCTCACCCCCATGGATTCGGCCAGAGCCATTTGAGGCTTGCGGGACCTGCCGCTGAAATCGCACAAAAGTTCCCTTTTTACCTGGCCGCTCTGCTCCATCCGGGTCTCCGGCAGGCACAAGGCGCTAAGCGGCCTCAGAATAAACGCCTCAAAGCCCGAGTGCTTCTCCACGTAGCGCAGCCCGGTCTTGGTCTGGGACATGGGCCGCTGGCCGAGCACCTCCCCGGAGAAAAGAAAATCGCTTTGGGTCTCCGCCATCATTTCGCCGGCAATGCGGAACATGAGGGCGTGGCAGTCCAGGCAAGGGTTCATGTACTGGCCGTAACCGCAGCGCGGCGCTTTCAGCATCGCCATGTAGCGCGGCGTAATATCCTTGACATTCAGCGGAATTTTATTTTTACTGGCTGCCTGCCGGGCTTTGTCCGCGGAGAAAAAAGGGGTCTCAAAACTCACCCACTCAACAGCAATGCCCTGCCGGCGAAGCACCAGCGCGGCCAGTATGCTGTCCAATCCGCCGGAGCACAAGCCCAGCGCTTTCACCCCTTTTTCAGTTGCCTGCATCTGATAAACCGATTGTTATTTTTTTTATCCTTCAAGAGGATCGCCGTTTAGATGGAAGATAAAAAACGATTCAGAAAAATTCGCCAGATATTAAATGCCCGCTACCCCGATGTCAAGACCCAGCTTGTGCATGAGAACCCTTTTCAGCTCCTGGTGGCCACCATCCTCTCCGCGCAGTGCACGGACCGCCAGGTCAATGCCGTAACCGGCCGGCTCTTTGAAGCCCTGCCGGGGCCTGAGGATGTTGACCGGGCGTCAATCGAAACCATCGAGAACCTGATCCGGTCCACGGGTTTTTACCACAACAAGGCCAAGCATATTAAAAATTGCGCCCGGGCCCTGATCGAGCGGCACAACGGAAAGGTCCCGGAAACGCTCGAAGAGCTGGTCCGGCTCCCCGGCGTGGGGCGAAAAACCGCCAACGTGGTTTTGGGCGCGGCTTTCGGGGTGCCCGGTATCGTTGTGGACACCCATGTTTCAAGGATTTCTCAGAGACTTGGGATGAGCGGGGAGAAAGATGCCGAAAAAATCGAATCCGATCTCATGGCGATCATCCCCCGCTCCGAGTGGAATGATTTTTCACTGCGCCTGATATATTTTGGCCGCGAGATCTGCACGGCACGGAAACCGGCCTGCCCGGACTGCTGGCTGGATGCCCTCTGCCCATACCCGGACAAAACGCCCCCGGCCTGACAAGGGCGCAGAAGGGCTCACTTGTCCTTCAACTGATCATAAGCATTTTGAATTTCGACAAATTTTTGCTGGGCCAGCTGCTGGAACTCATCACCCAGGTGCGAGACCTTGTCCGGATGATATTTTTGAACCGCCTCACGGTAGGCGGCCTGGATTTCCTCGCGGCCCGCCCCCTTTCTGACCCCCAGCACCGCATACGGGTCCCTCACCCGCCCGGACCCGCCGGACCCGGCGCCATGCGCCCCACTCCCCTGCCCCTGGTTTTCGGAGCGGCCCTGCCCGCTGTTCTGTGCCGAACCCGACCCCTTGAAAAAGAAGCGGCCAAGAGAGCGCAGGAACCGGGGCAGTTTTTTGTAGCGAAAGTAATAAATCAGCAGCCCGACCAGAAACGTATCATCCAGCCAGCCGATAACAGGGATGACATCCGGCAGCAGATCGATGCGGAGGATGACATACAACCCCACCAGTATAATGGCTATGAGAAGCCAGCCTGAATGCATGGCGAATAAACCTTTATGACCTTAAAGTGGCTGTGAGCCGCAGAGGGTTGGCGAGCAGTTCAAGCGCCGACCCGATGGACGGGCAGACCACGTCGGCAGCAAGCAGGGTCTCCACGGCGGCCCCCTCCTCCAGTATCACGGCAATGCCGAGTCCGGCCGCTTTCAGCATCAATTGGTCATTGCGGCCATTGCCGATGGCAGCCGTCTGCCCGGCACCAAGCTGCCGGACAAATTCCAGCTTGCCGTTTTGCTGATCCCCTTCGGGCAGAATGCGCAGTTCACAGGGAAGGCCTTCCAGACCCGCCTTTGCGATACCAAAGGTGTCCGCGGTCAATACGTGAAGACGCAGACTGCGCGAAAGTGCATGCAGGGCTTGCCTGACCCCCTGTATCAACCGGCCGTCCACGGCCAGGGTGCCATTGTAATCCATGACCACATGCGCCAGCTTCATTTCCCCGTAGCCGGGAATAAGCAGTTCCATATTTTCCTCCTGGATCAAAAAACAATCCGGGAACCATTTTTCAGCCCCCCTGAGCTTGTCGCCGCCAATCCTTCCTGTACTTACACAACAACCCCCTCCAAGATCAATGTGAAAATACGCCTCTTTGCATTCATATAGGGACATCACCGGCACTGCTCCCGGCCGCCCCTCCCGCCGGGTGAACAAGGCGGCCGGGCTTGGCGGGGAAAGACCCTTGACAATTCCGGGGAATAAAAGTTATCTGGAATATGGGAATATACTCACAAAAAAACCGATGCATTGATTTATTGACAATAAGAACAATATACCAACGGAAGAAAGGAGCAGCAAAATGAAAAAAGTGGCGATTGTCGCCTGCGGCGCTTACATGGACAACGGTTACGGGTGCCCCGGTGAATGGCGATGCCTTAAAGCGGCAACAATGGGGGACGGCTCCTTTGATGAACCTTCCCAGGTCGTGGCCTTTATCAAGTGCAACTGTCCGGGCCGCCCCATCTTCTCCAATGTGGGGATGACCCTTAAAGCCCTTGACATGAAGCCCGATGCCATTCACTTGAGTTCCTGCCTGGTCAACGCCAACCCCGGCTGCCCCTATATAACAGCTCAGGATATGGCCAAGGGAATTACGGACAAGACCGGTCTCAAGGTGATCATGGGAACCCACGATTACGCTTGATCAGGGTGGATTTTTCGCCCGCCTGAAAAAACCCCCCGGCGCAGGATTAATCCGTACGCCGGGGGTTTTTTTTGCAGCAGGCGGGGACAACCGCCCGGCCTGCACCCGAATAATTGAAGGTCCAAACCGCCCGGTTTACATTTTGAGGCCGAAAACGGCTTGATTGCGGAATCATAATATCAAAACAAACAATCAAAAAATTTGAAAGCCTCAGTTCAGGTAACGAAGTGTTAACAGCAAGGTAACGTTAAGTAACCCACAAGCTCCCCTGCTCCTTTTCATGCCGGCTTTCCTGCTTTCTGCAAGGCCTCTTCCGCCGCCAACGTGATCGGCTCCGCGCTCGGTTCCGAGGAGCAGTCCGGATTGCCGGCGCACATGAAGGTGGTCAACTCGGAGATGGTGCTTCCTCCCACAATCAAAGCGTTTATCGCATCGATTTCCTTGACTGGCGCACTGCTGTCGCTCACTATCTGACCGCCCAGCAGCTTTTGGCTCTCCCGGTCAAAAACGAGTTTCAGGGTCCATGGCTTCATACCGGGGATCATGCCGTGCTTGCTGCGTGATTGAACCGTTGCGCAAACCGTATCGAAACCCTCCTTTTCGGCCTGGCTTTCCGTTAAGCCGGTGGCAGCCACATGCTTGTCAAAAAGCTTTACGGCACTGCTGCCAAGCAGGCCCGGAAAGGGGATCTCGTAGCCGGCAAGGCGTTTGGCCAGCAGGCGCCCCTGGATGACGGCCGGCCCGCGAAGCTGTGTGGCCACGGGCTTTTTTGTAATAAAATGATAATTGTCGATGCAGTCGCCGGCAGCCAGCACATCCGGATTGGAGGTCTCCAGGAACTGATTGACCCTTATTCCGAACCGCCCCATCTCCAGGCCCATGTTCTCGGTCAACTCCAGGTTCGGCCGGGTCCCCACGTTGAGAAACACCATGTCCGCCGGCACGACATCTCCGGTATCCAGCTGCACCCCGGAAACATGGCCGTCATCCCCGACGATTGCTTCCACCTTGCGTCCCATGTGCATCCGGAACCCATGATCGATCAAATGCTCATGGATGGTCGCGCCCAATTCAGGATCCAGCATCAAGGGCAGGGGCTGATCCTCCAGCTCAACCACATCAATTTCAAAACTCTTGGATTCCATCTCTTTAACCAGGGCGGCCACTTCAAGACTGATAAAACCGGCGCCGACAAAAACCAGTTTAACGGGCTGCCGCTTTTCCATGTAATCGTGGATTCTTTCCGCATCCACAAGGGAGCGCATCGTAAAGACGCCCTCTTTTTCGACCCCCGCGACAGGCGGGACAAAGGGTTTTGACCCCATCCCCAGGATCAGCTTGTCATAGGGGATTTCTCTCCCGTCCGCAAGGCGTACCGCCTTCTCCTCCACATCGACATTTGCCACCCGGTTGACAATCATTTCAATGCCGTTGTCCTGAAACATCCTGTCCGGATTGACAATCGCTTCGCCAGGGGCCAGACCGGCCACCACATGGGGAAGCGCTCACCTGACGATGAAACGATCCTCGTCGCGGATAACGGTAATCCTGATGTCCGGCATCAGTTTTTTCGACAGCATGGCCGCAGGGCCCCCGACGCCGCCGCAGCCGATAATAACCAGGTGTTCGCCTTTCTGCATGATCAACCTCCTTTGAAACAGCTTTTACGAATCCGTCAACAGATCTATATACCCGGCAGGCGAGTATATGCTTACGCGGCTATAAACCCTTTCCGGTTTTTGAAAATACAGCAAAATCCGTACCATGCTTGACAGTCCCGTAAAAAATTCAAGCCCCTTTTTTTGATCCGGAGCCGTCGCAAGGCTCTCGTAACCCTTGCAACCCTCATAGAAGGGCGGACCGGGCGCAGCGTGTCCGCCTTCAAAATGGCGTGTACATCTTAGTCGGATGGCTGCCTGTTTTTGCAAACATCAGTATGCGGAGGGGAAAACTAGCCAGGCGGGGGCAGCTGTAGTGGGGAGGCAGAAATTGACGCCGGGCTTATTGCCCGGACAGCTGCAAATCCGCCATATAAGGATAATGATCCGATGGGTAGGCCCCATTGAAGGCATCCCGGATGATGCGGGCATCCTGAACCCCAATCCCCGGTGACACGAGAATCCAGTCCATGCGGGCGTGCTGAGGAACCCCGTTGAAACCGTGGTGGGTAAAAGCTCCGCTGTCCTCGGCGCCCCCGAGCTCCTGCCAGGTGTCTTTCAAGCCCACCTCCGGTGCGGTAAGCACTTTATGCACCTCAGAGCCGGGCGCGTCATTGAAATCGCCCATGAGAATCACCGGCAGAGCCTGCCGGCTCACCCATTCGGCGATGATCCGGGCCTGCTGCGGCCTGGCTTCCACCCCCACATGATCCAGGTGAGTGACAGCGGCCATTATTCCTGCCGGCTCCTTTACACCGGCAATCTGCGCATAGCTCATCATCCGGGGGAAAGCACTGTCCCAGTCCTTGCTCAAATGAACTTCCGGTGTTTTTGACAACCAGAAATCCCGCCCGCCTTCAATTTCGAAATGTGCCTCATGAAAAAAAAGGGTGGGGCATTGAGAGGTCTCATCCGGCTTCCGTCCCGGCATATGCGCCCGATATTCCGGCAGATGCCGGTCCAGATACATCAACTGCGGCCATTTGCCCTCCTGGGTGCCGAGAATGGCGGGTTTATAGGAGCGAATGATCTCCACCACCCGTTCGCGCCGATAAACCCAGGCATTCCCGCCGTCCCGATCATTTTCAAACCGCAAATTAAAAGTCATTGTCCGCATTTGTCCACCATCCCCGAATGCTCGCCGGCGGCCATTCGCTTCCAAAATGGCCTGCTGCCGCAAAAAAGATTTTCTCCCGTTTCCTGTTAATGTAGCGTCTCTTTTCCTATAAGACAAGGCCTTGAAACCCAAACAGGGCCAGAGCGATAAACGGGGCGGGGGCGGAAAAAAAAATTTTCCGGAACTCATGGGTATCGGCGGTTCCATTTCGCCCGCCGAAGCACTTCCTAGCGTGACAAAGCCGGCAGGCATTATTACATTTATTGAAAACGGATTCCGACAGGGGCACGACTTTAAAGTTCCCTTGCCTTTTCTCACGAATCCGTTAATATGAATTATTCTTATTCTTTTAGCATTTATCCAAAACAGAGGAAAAATTATGCCCACGTACCAGAATATTCTGATGGTCTATCCGGAAGTGCCGAGCAATACATACTGGAGTTTCAAATATGCCCTGAAATTCATCCGCAAGAAAAGTGCCATGCCGCCGCTGGGGCTGCTCACGGTGGCCTCCCTCTTCCCCTCGGATTACCACCTCAAGCTGGTGGATATGAATATTGAAAAACTGCGGGATGAAGACATTGAATGGGCGGATGCGGTATTTATCTCGGCAATGATCGTGCAGCAGGATTCCATGTATTCGGTAATCGAGCGATGCGGGCAATTCAACACGCGGGTGGTCCTTGGCGGCCCCTATGCCAACACCCACGAAGAACCGATCGAAGGCGTGGATCACTTTCTCCCCGGCGAAGTGGAAGAGACGCTTCACAGCTTCCTGGCGGATCTGGAAGCGGGAACAGCCCGGCGCGTCTATCCCATGCCCCCGCACCCGGACATCGACAGCATCCCCACCCCCCGTTTCGATCTATTAAAAACAGAGGCATACGGCTCCATGGCCGTCCAGTACTCCAGGGGCTGCCCGTTCCACTGCGAGTTCTGCGACATCTGGACGGTATATGGCAACAAGCCCCGCCTGAAATCCGCCGAGAGCATGATCGCGGAGATGGATGCCCTTTACAATCAAGGATGGCGCGGCGGTGTTTTCCTGGTGGACGACAACTTCATCGGCAATAAAAAGCGGGTCAAAGCCGAACTGCTCCCCGCCCTGAAGCAATGGCAGCAGGCCCACGGCCACCCCTTTCACTTTTTCACTGAAGCGAGCATCAACATGGCCTCAGATGACGAGCTTTTGACCGGTATGCGGGAAGCCGGCTTCAACGAGGTTTTCATCGGCATCGAAACCCCGGATGAAGGCGGGCTTGAAGAAACCGGCAAGGTCCAGAATCTCAAAACCGACATGGCAGAGGCGGTCAGGCACATTCAGTACCATGGAATCGAGGTCATGGCCGGTTTCATCGTGGGTTTTGACAGTGACAAGCCCGATATTTTCGACCGCCAGATTGATTTTATTCAGAAAACCGGAATCCCCAAATCCATGATCGGCCTGCTGACCGCCCTGCCCGGCACCCGGCTCTTCGAGCGCCTCAAAGCGGAAGGGCGGATCCTTTCCAATTCCATCGGCAACAACACCCACGTCCTGTCCACCAACTTTAAAACCGCGATGGACAGCGAACGGTTAAAAGAGGGGTACAAAAAAATTCTGGCAAGCATCTACGACTTCCGCCTGAAGAATTATTTTGCCCGCTGCAACCAGCTCTTCGACAACATGGCGTATACCAGCTATTTCCAGCGTCAGATTCATTTTCCGGAGGTCAAAATATTCTTCAAATCCCTCCTGCGTCAGCCCTTCACCCCTTACGGCTGGCAGTACCTCAAATTTCTGGGCCGCAATTTTTTCAAACACCGGGAAATTTTCGGCGAAGCCGTGTCCATGAGCATAACCGGGCACCATTTCCATGTCATCACCCAGGAAACCCTGAAAAAAGAAAAAATCGCCTCCCAGATTGAGGCCCGCTACCGCGACTTTGTGAACCTGGTCAACCGTTACTCGCGCTCATTGGCTGAAAACTCGATCGACAATCTCGGCTGTGCGGCCAAGCTTTGGAAAAAGCGGGTCAAAATGCTCAAGGAAATGCGGCATAAAATCAACAAGCTCAACGAGGATTTCCGCGATGACCTGAACATGCGCTATGCGGAGATTTCAAAACAGATGCGGGAGTTGATGAACCGTTTTGAGCAAAAGGCGCTGCCGGCTCCGGAATAACCTCCCCAAGGCCGGATTCCGCTGATGACGGGGATCCGGCTGACGGGGATCCGGCCATGGGGCGGCCATGTGCCGCAAGAAACAATTTGTCCCCGGAAATACGCTTTTCCGGGGGCCGCCGCCATCTGAGAACCGTCCACATGCCCGAATTTGCCCCGGCCGAACCCAAAAGGGGCTGACATCTTCAACCTGGATTCCGATTCAATTCCACTCTTGACTTTCTCGTAAAACCCGGGTATTTTTTTCCATCAAATGATGGAAGCAAGTATTGGTAGTTAATGATGGGCGCATTTTATGCTGCTTACGCCGGGCCCCCATCGCTTGTTTCACGAAAACGGCATCGCGAGGATACCGCAGGAGGCGTTATTTATGGATTTCCAATTATCCAGGCCCCAAAAAGATATCAGAAAAGCCGCCTGGGAATTTGCCCGGGGAAAATTTGACAAGGAAATGATTATCGATCAATCCCGGGATCAGGACTTCCCTTTGGAAATTTTGCGAAAAGCCGGGGAATTGGGGTTTACCGGCATCCACTTCGATGAATCCCTTGAAGGCGGGGGCATGGGGCTTTTTGAAAACGTCCTGGTGGGTGAAACCTTCTGCCGGAAAGATTCCACCCTGGGAACGGCCCTGATGTTTACGGGTTATGCAGCCGAATGCCTCCTCCGGTTCGGGGACCCGGCGCTCAGCGAAAAATTCCTTCCGGCAATTGCCGGCGGGCAGGCCATATCCACAGGCGCCTTTCTGGAGCCTGAAACAGGCGGCGATGTCAGCGCCCTGCAAACGACAGCAAACCGAACGGAAACTGAATGGGTCCTCAACGGCAGTAAAGCGTTTGTTCCCTTCGGAGATCAGGCGGATTTCTATATCGTGCTCTGCCGCACGGGCCCCGAAGCCACGCCGAAAAACCGCGGCCTTTCCATGCTCCTTGCGGAATCCGGCCGCGAGGGCGTTCATGCAGAAGAGCGCGCCGAAAAACTGGGCGGCCGAATGGTCCCCTTTACCCGCGTACGCTTTGAGCATGTGCGCCTGCCCCTTTCCCACCTGGTCGGCGCCGAGGGCGAGGGATATTCCCAGTTCAACCGGTTTTTAATTGAAAACCGGATCCAGATTGCCGCCCTGGCACTGGGAACCGCCCAGGGCGCTTTTGACAGAGCCCTCGCCTATGTCAAGGAACGCGCCCAATTCGGGAAAAAACTGGCCCAATTTCAGGTGACCCGGCACAAGCTGGCGGAAATGAGTGCCCAAATTGAAGCGGCCAGGTACCTTGTCTACTATGCGGCCGCCCGCTTCGACCAGGGGGGGGCCACTGCCGCGGATGCCGCCATGGCCAAGCTTACAGCTGCCCGCTGCGCCACGGCGGTGACCGACGAGGCGATCCAGCTGCTGGGCGGGTACGGCTACATGACCGAATACGAGGTGGAACATTTTCATCGCGATGCCAAGCACGCGGAAATTTTCCAGGGCCCTCCCGGCGTGCAAAAGGATGTCATTGCCGATGAGCTTATCGGAAAAATCAAAACCTGACAGTTGAAATGCACGAGGAGGCACGCCGATGCAGATTCTGACCTATACCGAGGCCCACCACCAGTACCGCCAAAGGCTGAAGGACTTTCTGGCGGCCGAAGTCATCCCATTCGTGGACCAGTGGGAAGCCGATCGCATCACTCCCCCCTCCGCATGGAAACGGATGGGGGAGGAAGGCTTTCTCTGCCCTTGCATACCCGGCGAATATGGAGGGCTGGGCGGGGATTTCCGTCATTCCCTGATCGTCGCCGAAGAGCTGGCCCGGACCAACCACACCGGATTGATGGCCCAGCTGCACAGCGATGTGGTGGTGCCCTACATCGAAGCCTTCGGCAATGAAGCGCAAAAGAAAAAATACCTTCCCGGGTGTGTCTCCGGGGACATCATAACAGCTGTCGCCATGACTGAACCGGATGCCGGCAGCGATCTGGCCGGCATGGGCTGCACCGCTGAAACCCGGGGGGCCGAGGTGGTGTTAAACGGCTCCAAAACATTTATTTCCAACGGTATCAACGCCAACCTGATTATCGTGGCAGCCAGGGACCCCTCCGTGGAAAACCCCTATGAGGCGCTATCGCTCTATCTCGTGGAGGAAGGCGCGCCCGGCTTCAAGCGGGGGCGGCACCTGGATAAAATGGGATTCTGGAGCCAGGATACGGCGGAACTGTTTTTTACCAATTGCCGGATTCCCGAATCCAACCGACTGGGAAAGAAGGGCCAGGGGTTTTACATGCTCATGCAGAAACTCCAGCAGGAACGCCTGGTGACGGCCATGAGCGGGCAGGCGGCCGCTGAGATGGTTCTGGATTGGACAGCTGATTACTGCGGCAGCCACAGGGATGCCTCCGGCAAACCCATCGCCAAACAACAGGCTGTCCAATTCATGCTCGTCGAGATGCGCACGGAAGTCAAGCTGGGCCGCACATTTCTGGACAAATTAATTGTGGAACACATGGCCGGTGAGAATGTGGTGGTGGAAACCTCCATGGCCAAATACTGGATAACAGATATGGCCAAACGCCTGTCCCAGAAATGTCTGGACCTGCACGGGGATTTCGGGCTGACCGAAGCCTGCCCCGTGGCCCGTGCTTTCCGGGACATCCGGGTGATGCCGATTTTTGCCGGCACCAACGAGATCATGAAGCAGATTGCGGGCAAATTCATGGGGATGTAGGCCAGGCTGATGCCTGGCTGAGCATCGCCCCGCCTGGGTTATCGCCGCCGGTTAAAAGCCGAGGTCTTCGTCCTCCGGATCATCATAATAACCCGCCCCCTGCATCTCCAACGCATTAAAAAACACCCCCATGGATTCACAAAGCGATTGGGTAATATCCGCCAGCACCTTCCGCTGCTCCAGGTCCTTGGCTTTCAGCAGGTCCTTGACGTTGCTGTCAATTGCCTTGGCCAGGTTATTCAACACATTTTCCATCTCTTCCATATCACCCATCCGGTCATCCTCCCTGATCATGGATTCAAATTTATTCAAACCGCTCCTGTTTTGTCCACATAACAGCCTAACTCATTGACCCGGGCCGATCAACGAATTTTTCCGGCTGCGTCTTGAAACACCGCCCCATCCATGCACCCGGCCTTTGGCAAGGGTTGGTCATATCCACCCTGACAATAATGCGAAGATTGATAAAACTCGCCGGGATTTCACTGTTTTTAGAGGGAAACGGAATTTCGCTTGTATTCCGCCGCAATGGGGTTATCCTGTCATTATAAGCAACCCATCGATGGCCCGGGGCAGCAAGCCCGCATCAACTTCAAGCTTCTCAATACAAGGAGGCATCCCCATGCTGGAGTCCGAAAAGAATTATCCCAAAAAGAGCATCCGGGTGTCGGGATACAACATGGCCTATGTCGAACAGGGCGAGGGCGACCCCATTGTATTGCTGCACGGCAACCCCACCTCGTCCTACTTGTGGCGAAACGTCATTCCGCACCTTAAACCGCTTGGCCGCTGCATCGCCCCTGATTTAATCGGAATGGGGGATTCGGACAAGCTTGAGAGCAGCGGGCCCGAATCCTACCGCTTTGTCGAGCACCGCCAATTCCTGGATGAATTCCTGAAGCTGATGGATATAAATGAAAACGCGGTATTTGTCATTCATGACTGGGGCTCCGCCCTGGGCTTTGACTGGGCGAGACGCAACCCGGAAAAGGTCCGGGCGATCGCCTACATGGAAGCCATTGTCCAGCCGCTGAACTGGGAGGACTGGCCCGAGAAGGCCCGGGACATCTTCAAGACCCTGCGCTCGCCGGATGGCGAGGAATTGATCCTTAAAAAAAACGCTTTCGTGGAAAAAATCCTTCCGGCGTCCATTTTACGAAACCTGAGCGAGGCGGAGATGGCCGAATACCGCAGACCCTTTTTCAACCCCGGGGAAGACCGGCGGCCGACACTGACCTGGCCACGGGAAATCCCGATCTACGGTGAGCCGAAGGACGTGGCGGAAATCGTCAACGCATACGCCAAATGGCTGGAGTCCTCACCCGTGCCCAAACTTTTTATCAATGCGGACCCGGGAAGTATATTAACCGGCGCTCAGCGGGAATACTGCCGCTCCTGGGCCAATCAGCAGGAAATCACCGTGAAGGGCCTGCACTATATCCAGGAGGACTCCCCGGATGCCATAGGAGAAGCGATAGCCTCGTTTATCCAAACCCGCGATTAAAAAATCCGAACCGTGCCTGAAAAAAACGGGGGGGTTCCCCCGGGCATCAGCTTTTTCTTTTCAGGCCGGCCGGAATCCGGGCCACGGGAACCGGCTCTGTTTTGTGCTTGTTGGCCCGGTGAAGTTTTCGAAATATGGCCAGAACAGTCTGCTGGCGAGCCGTCAGCTGGCTTTCGTCCCCGGGCTGCGCCTCAAAACCCATGGCCCATTCCAGTTCATCGTAGGAAGCCCCGAGCTGGGATTCATCGGTCCGGTTATCCGCCCAGAGGCCATCGGTCGGCCGGGCCTGAAGGATGGGCTCGACAATCTCCAGGCTTCTTCCCACTTCGTAGACTTCAGACTTCATCAGATCCGCGATGGGGGCTATGTCCACCCCGCCGTCCCCGTATTTGGTAAAAAAACCGACGCCGAAGTCCTCGACCTTGTTTCCCGTTCCGGCCACCAGCAGCCGAAAGTGGCCGGCATAGGCATAAAGGGCGGTCATTCGCAGCCGCGAACGGGTGTTGGCCATGGTCAGGCCATCCTGCAACTCTGCCGGAAAATTTTGCTCCACGGATTCAAACACGGCCGTCAGGTCCAACGTTTCCCCCCGAACATTGGAGAAACGATCTTTCAGCCATTCCAGGTGCTGTCGGGCAAGAACCAGTTGATCCGGCGGGGTCCGGATCGGCAGCAGCAACCCATAGACCGTTTTCCCGGTTTTTGCACAAAGCGTTGAGGTCACCGCCGAATCGATCCCCCCGGAGATGCCCACGACAAATCCCTCCATCGCGGCCTGACTGCAATAGCCGCCAAGCCAGTCCACGAGATAGTCAATCACCCTGCTGGTCTGCATCCTTCTTCTTCTCCTGCTGCTTGGCGCCCTTTTTCCGCCTGCGCGAGGCAAGCCACTCGGCCTGCTCTTTTTGATAGGCCTCTTCCGTCTGATTCCACCGGGAGTAGTCCGGCTTGTCCGGTTTGGGCGACCGGCTCCGAAATTTTTTGAAAAATTCGATCAGCCGCCCGATCCGCTTATGGTGGTCATAATCCGCTGGCATGGCACTTTTGTTCCTGAACGGCGTGTGTTTAACACGAACTGCATTCTGTTTTTGACCCAATTTAGCACACAAGGCCCGCCGTTGCAATTATCCCGACGCTGTGGCATTGTATTTTTTTCGTGCGGTTCATTGAGATGACGCGGGGATCTCGGGCGAATTCCGATCCCCCCCTGCGCTCCCTCCAATGATATCCCGCATAATCGCCGGCAAGGAATGACGCATGCGCATTGATCGGAAAAAGGACGGGAAACATTTCGCGCCGCCGCCTTATCTGCGAAACGGCCATGTCCAGACCATGCTCAACAGCATGAAACTGCGGCGCCTGTTTATTCACCGGCAGGCCGGACAGATGCTGGGGGCAGCCACGCCCTGCATCCTGGACTGCGGCGGCGGCGTGCGGCTGATGGGCCTGTATTCACCCCATGCCCGCAAGGGAAAAAATCCTCACGCCAGGGACCTGTGCATCCTGATTCATGGGTGGGAGGGCGCTGCCGACTCGTCCTATCTCCTGTCGGCAGCCGCTTATCTCTGGAACCGGGGTTTTGACGTCTTTCGCCTGAACCTGCGCGACCACGGCCCCACCCATCATCTCAACCCCGGGCTTTTCCATGCCTGCCGACTGGATGAAGTCATCGGTGCCGTAAAATACATCCAGGAGAATTTTGCATTTCGCCGCCTTCTGCTGGGCGGATTTTCATTGGGGGGCAACTTCGCCCTGCGCGTCGGCGCCTCTGCTCACAGGGCAGGTCTTCGACTGGAGCGGATTGCAGCGGTTTGCCCGGTATTGAACCCGGACCGCACGCTGACGGCCCTGGAAACCGGATTTCCCCTGTACCACTGGTATTTTTTGAAAAAATGGCATCGCTCCCTCCGGATAAAACAACAGCTTTACCCGGACCTGGTCCGCCTGGAGGGGATTTCACGGGCATGGCGCATCCGTGAGCTGACAGAATATTTTGTCTGCCATTACACCGAATTTCCGGATGCCAACGCCTATTTGTCCGGTTACGCCATAGTGGGCGGCAGACTGGCTGAGCTTCAGGTCCCCGCCATCCTGATTGCAAGCCGGGATGACCCCGTTATCCCCTGCGAGGATCTGAACAATCTCGCCGCCAGCAGCTGCCTGACAATTGAAACGCAGCCTTACGGGGGGCACTGCGGCTTTTTAAAAGATTACCGGCTGGCCAGCTGGGCTGACCAGCGCCTGGGCGAATGGTTCCACATGGCCTGATCCCGGCATCCGGGCAATGTTGCGGGCATACAAATGTTTGCAAAAACAGGTAACCATCAAACCAAGGTATACACGCCATTTTGAAGGCGGACACGCTGCGCTTGGTCCGCCCTACGAGAGTTACAAGGGTTACGAGAGTCTTACTATGTCCTTAATTAATCCGAGGCGAACCCGCTTGTTGATGAAACAGGTCATTGCCGGCCGGGCAGGCATCTTGCCCTTGATTGGGGGCGCATTTTAGAATATACTGAAATGTGTCAAAATAAAAAAACACAATGGCCCCGGCACGCGTAACAAGACACCGGCAGGCCGGAAAACAGGCGCCGTAAGGGCAGCAGGGAATTGCAGTGAACATGTGGAAAAATAAACGCCAGGGGATAATGGGTTTTGCCTGGATCCTCCTTATCACGGCCATTTTGCCCATCCTCGCCTGTGACTGGGTCCCGGCCATCCCCCCTCATATTTCCTCCCGGTCTTTAAAAAAAATCCAGGAAAGCGGGGAGCTGCTTGTATTGACGCGCAACGCCCCCACCACGTATTACATCGACCGGACCGGCAGCCCCACAGGCCCGGAGTATGAAATGATGACGGATTTCGCCGCCGCCATCGGGGTAAAACCCAAATTTATTATCAAGCAGACAATCGATGATATTCTTACCGGCCTGGAAAATGGGGAAGCGGATATTGCGGCCGCCGGGCTGACCATTACCCCGAACCGGCGGGCCCGCTACCGGTTTTCCGACCCCTACCAGGAGATCACCCAGCAGGTCGTCACCCGGCGCAACCGTGTACAACCCGAATCCATTGAAGATTTGGCAGGACTGGAAATTACGGTCATTGCCAACAGCAGCTACACCGAACGGCTGTACAAGCTTAAGGCAGATGGTCATCCGGATTTGGCCTGGAACGAAACAGACGCCATGGATACCGAGCAACTCCTGCACGGTGTGTGGTCCGGGAAACTGGCGTGCACCATTGCGGATTCCAACATAGTGGATATCAACCGGCGCTACTACCCCGAACTTATTGCCCCCATCAACCTGGGCCGGGCCCAGCAGCTGGGCTGGGCCATGCCGCCCAGGAACAAAGCGCTTCGCAAAGCGCTGAACCGATGGCTGAAGGAGTTCCGTAAAAACGGCCGCCTGGATCACCTGCAGGAAAAATACTACGGGTTCTTTGAGGTCTTCGATTACGTTGATACCAGCCGCTACATCCGCCGCATTGACAGGCGTTTCCCCAAATACCGGGAATATTTCCGGGAAGCGGCGGAAAAATATGGTCTGCCCTTTGATCTGCTGGCTGCCCAGGGATACCAGGAATCACACTGGAACGCGATGGCCGAAAGCCCCACCGGTGTTCGCGGCATCATGATGTTGACGCTTCAAACCGCCAAGGAAATGGGGGTTTCCAACCGGCTGGATCCCAAACAAAGTATTTTTGGCGGCGCCAGGTACCTTGCCAAGCTTAAAAAGACCTTTAAAAAAAATGTAACCGAGCCGGACCGGACCTGGCTCGCGCTGGCTGCTTACAATGTGGGACGCGGGCATGTGCACGACGCCCAGGGGCTGGCAAGGGAATTCGGATTAAACCCCCATTCCTGGAGGGATGTCAAAAAGGTGCTGCCCCTGCTGTCCGAGAAGCGCTATTACAAAAGGCTCAAATACGGCTATGCGCGCGGCAATGAGCCCGTGCGATATGTGCAGCGTATCCGGGAATATCAGCTTGTTTTAAAAAATGAAATGAAAAACCGCCAGGAGGAGAAGCAGCTGGCGGAAACCCGAACAGGCCTGTAACCGCAGGCTTAAACTCGCCCTAAAACAAAGGAGATGCCCCATGCTGGCAGTAATTGCCAAGTTGCCGGTTCAGCCGGAGAAAAAACAGGAGGCCCTGGAAACCATCAAAGACCTCATGAGCCATGTGGCAAAAGAGGAAGGCACCCTTTCCTATAGCCTCAACATCAATGAACAGGAGCCCGACACCCTGGTATTTATTGAGCACTACCGGGACATGGATGCGCTCAGCGCCCACAGCTCAACCCCGCACTTCAAGGAATTCATGAAGCAATCCATGACCTTTGCCGCGGGCAAACCCGAAATCACCGTTTACAACCAGATCCACTCCATATAACCGTTTCCAGGGATTCCCCGGCCACGGCCGGGGAATCCCTGGTGCCACCGGAACTTGAGCCAAAACACCGGGAGGCCGGTCAGGATTCAGCCAGCTTTTCCTGGAGCTCGGGCAGGGTCATGCATTCATCAATACACACATTCCAGGCCTTGTTCGACATTTCGTAAATCTCATCCTTGTCCATCCGGACTTCAGCAATTGCATCGATAAGCGAGGACGCCACATACCCATTGGTCACCAGATCATGACCGGCTTTTTCCACCGCCTGAAGGACCCGGTCGTTTTCCTGCTTGAAAAAGGGGTTGCCCAGGACCTCGGAAAGGGGCCGGTATATTTCAGCGGCGATATTCATTCCGTACTCGCCGCCGGCATTGGCCAGATAATGAAAATTGGCGGACATGGCACCGAAGTGACTCACTTCCGGGAATCCGCACACGCCGAGGATCACTGCATTTTGAGAGCTTGAATATCCCTTGCGCGGCGGATGCGTGGTCTCGCCATCCTCGCGCCTGACCAGGAAAGGTTCGACCAGGGGCAAGGTCCGCTCGATATATTTTTTCAAGAGCGAAATAATACCAAAATGATACAAGGGCGCGGCATAGACCACCAGGTCGGCCGCACCGGCGGTTTTCATGATATCGGCCGCGTCATCCTTATGAACGCACTGCCCGGGAGTTTTTGTCCAGCACTGAAAGCAGCCCTGGCAGTGGTTGATTTTTTTATCTCTCAGGTAAATGGTTTCGACTTCCGCCCCGGCTTTCCGGCAGCCGTCCGAAAATGCCCCGGCAATCATATCGGTCTTGCTGGTGCCGGTTTTCCTGGGACTTGCCTGAAGAACCACCACTTTTTTTACCGACTGCGGCGTCAGCCTGACATAACGCTGGGTGTGACTGAACTGTAATGCCGATGGGATTTGATTTTCCATTTTTGACCCTCCATAGAAGAAATCGGTGAAACGCCCCCTTATATTTTTATACCTTATGACAAAAATTATTGCACTCTCAAAAATCCTTCTCCATTCCCGTTCCGGGCCATATTTTCCTCAAGCCCCGGGTGCGGGGGCACAAGCCCGCATCGACCCGCAGGGATGCGAAGGGGAAAACCATAATAATTTATAGGAGTTCCTTGACATTTATTTTATTATGGATAATTTATTGGGACATTTTTACGAATTTAATCAACAAGGAGAAACTCATGCAGAAAGTCGAAAACGGAAAATTTGTCAGTGTCGCATACAAGGGCACGCTGGATAACGGCGAGGTCTTTGACACCACAGAGGGACGCAATCCCATTGAATTGCAGGTGGGGGCCGGACAAATCATCAAGGGTTTCGAGGAAGAACTGCTCGGAATGGAATTGAATGAGAAAAAAGAATTCACCCTGAGCCCGGAAAATGCCTACGGGACAAGGGATGAAAACAATATCCACACCTTTTCCAGAGAAGAGGTGCCGGATGAAATGAATCCCCGGGAAGGCGAAATCATCGGCCTCCAGACACCAGACGGTCAGCAGATCCCTGCCCGCGTGGCCCAGTTTGACGAGGAGAAGCTGGTGGTTGACCTGAACCATCCCCTGGCCGACAAAGCCCTGACCTTTGAAGTGGAGGTGGTGGGGATCAATGACGCGCCCACCCAGGTGGATGAGAATTGCGGTTCCTGCGGAACCAGTTGTTCCTCGGGCTGCTGCTGATCGAACACTTGAACGATACAGGCAATTATTCTCTTTCATCGGTGTGATTCCCCCGCCCGCGGAGACACTCCAGCCTGCGAAACATCAACCCCGGACCGTTTATCGAGCCCTTTGCCCGGCTCAAGAACGGTACCGGGGTTTTTTAAGGCCCGCCATTACTCATCCGAAAAAATTTTCATAAAAAATCAGCCAGGTTGAACCCCAAAGCCGAATCGATTTTTGCGGCCTCGGCTCTCAAGTTTATATTATATTGTAATCCGGGAAATCAGGAGCATGATTGTTGCTTTCCGGAAAGAAGAAAGAGAAACAGAAAAAAAATTGGGTCGGATTTTTTCGCCCTCTTGCAGGCAAGCTTGAAAGGAGAGGCCATGCACGCCAAACTTCAGGATATCACTGTCGAATATGATATTGAGGGACCAGCGGACGCCCCGGTAATCGCCTGCAGTCATTGCCTGGCAGGCAGTTCCGGTATATGGGACGCCCAGGCCATTGCCCTGAGGGAAAAATTTCGGGTGCTGCGCTACGATACCCGCGGTCACGGGGGCTCTTCCGCGCCGGAAGGCCCGTATACCATGGAAATGCTCGCCCATGATGCCGTCGCGTTATTCGACGCCGTTGGAATTGAAAAAGTGAATTTCATGGGCATTTCCATGGGCGGCATGATTGCCCAGGTGCTTGCCCTAAAATATCCGGAGCGGGTATCCAGCCTGATCCTCTGTGACACGGCCTGCCGTATCCCGGAAGCCGCCGGCCCTCTGTGGGAGGAGCGCATTCAGGCAGTTAAAGAAAAAGGCATGCCCGCCCTGGTCGAAGACACCCTGCAGCGCTGGCTGAGTCCGGACTTTCGGGCCAACTCGCCGGCCACCACGGAACGGATCCGGGAAATCATTCTAAACACCCCGCTTACGGGCTTTGTCGGCTGCTGCCATGCCATCAAAAACTTTGATGTCGCCGCAGACCTGCCTGAACTGGCTGTTCCCGCCCTGATCATGGTAGGCGAAAACGATCCCGGAACTCCCGTGGAAAGCGCCCGCCAGATTCATGAAAACCTCGGGGGGTCTGAACTGACGGTTTTGCCCCAGGCCTATCACCTGTCCAATATCGAAGCGGCCGACGCCTTTAACAAGCGCCTGTTGAAATTTCTCGCCAGGCGCTGACACGCCTGGTGAGCCCGGGAAAAATTAATTTACCTTCAAGTCAATTTGAGCTATTATAAAGACTCCTTTTCAATCTTGATGGCTTCGTAAAAAGCTGATTATACCGCCGACGGCATTTTTGCAGAAAG
>CAZNSO010000028.1:0-36897 GCA_964575805.1 uncultured Desulfobacteraceae bacterium | reverse complement strand
ACGAGGGCCTGGACCATGTCATCCTGGCCCATCTCAGCGAAACCAACAACAGCGCGGAAAAAGCCCTCAGCGTGGTTTGTGAACAACTTCCCCGAAAAGCGCCCCAGGTGAGCGTGGCCCTGCAGCATGAGCCCACCCCGCTTATTTGCCTGTATCCACAAAGCCAAGGAGACCGGTCATGATGTCCTTTTTCACCGGCCAGGTCGAAGCGGCCTTAAAAACAGGAATTGCCATTGCCAATGAAACCCCTTGAAACAATGAAATCTCAAAAAAATCGGCAAACCCGGGGGGCTTTCTGATGCGCTCGTTTCTGGCGGCCATCCAGTTTATTACCCTGCTGCCCGCGGGAAAAACCGCCGTCTATCAGCCCCGGGGGATGATCGCCTGGTTTCCGGCGGTGGGGCTGCTCGTCGGCCTTTTCCTGGCGGTCTTTGACGCCCTCGTCTGCCGGCTGTGGCCAGGGGTGCTGGTGCCGGCAGCCCTGGATGTGGTGCTGCTTATCGTGATAACCGGCGCGCTTCACATAGATGGCCTGGCTGACAGTGCGGACGGGCTTTTCGGCCACAGGGACAAGGACAGCGTTCTGGCCATCATGAAAGACAGCCGCATCGGTGTCATGGGACTGGCGGCAGTCGTCTGCGGGCTTGCCATCAAGTTTGCGGCAATCGCATCAATTCCGCTCCTGCCTGCTTTTGACCGGTTTTTTACCCTGCTCCTGGTTCCCGGGCTCGCCCGTGCTGCCATGATATTCGGCATCAAATCATTGCCTTACGGCCGACCGGGGGGCGGAACCGGCTATGACCTGTTTGACGCCCCTCTGGATATCAAAAATTTCTGGGGTCTGGCCCTTTGCCTGCTGCCGGCCCTGCTGCTCGGCTGGCGCGGCCTCTGGCTTATCCTGGTATTCTTTGCCCTGGTCTATGCCATCATTTTCTATTACCGCCGCCGCATGGGCTGCATCACCGGGGACATGCTGGGCGCAATGACCGAGGTATCCGAATCCCTGCTGTTCTTGGCCGCATCACTGGCCTTTTTTCAGGGCGGTTGAAAATGTTTTTTCCCCTGCCCTGGTTCTCGATTCCCATCGCCGCCGTACTTGATCTGACAGTGGGCGACCCTCAAAAGCTGCCGCACCCCATCCGCCTGATGGGATGGCTGATCAGCCGGCTGGAGCCCGCCTTTCGAAGGATGCCCCTGCCTCTGGGCCAGGCCGGGGGGGTATTCGCCCTGTCGCTCATATTGTCGGTGCTGGCAATTACCTGGCTGCTCATCCATGCGGCTGCCCTGATCCACCCCTTTTTTGCCAATACCCTGGAAATCCTTTTCATTTATTACGCCGTCTCCATAAAGTCTCTGGCAGATGCGGCCAGGGGCATTTTTGTCCTGCTGACACACAACCGAACCCTTGAGGCCCGGCGACAACTCTCCTTTATCGTGGGCAGGGAAACCAATCAGCTGGGCACCCCGGGTATAAGTGCGGGAGCGGTGGAAACCGTTGCCGAAAACTTTGTGGACGGCGTTGTCTCCCCCTTGCTTTACGCCCTCATCGGCGGGGCGCCGCTTGCCATGGCCTATAAAATGATAAACACCCTGGACTCGATGATCGGCTATAAAAACGAAACCTACCGGGAGTTCGGGAAATGCGCTGCGCGCGTTGATGATGCCGCCAACTGGCTGCCCGCGCGAATATCGGTGCTTCCCATCGCAGCAGCCAGCCAAATGCTTGCGGGAGGAGGCAGGGCGGCACTGCAGACAGCCTTTGCCGACGGGAGAAAACATGCCAGCCCCAATGCAGGCTTCCCTGAAGCCGCATTTGCCGGAGCCTTAAAGATCAGATTGGGCGGGCCGAACCGATATCACGGCCGGATGGTGGACAAGCCGTTCATTGGCGAGGCTTTCCCCCTCCCGGCACCTCGTGACATCAGGCGGGCCTGCGATTTAATGCACCTGTCCGCCCTTTTATGGGCAGCCGCCGTGTCAGGGATGGCCCTGATTTGAGATTTATATGACCCGACCGGTCAATTCCTTGAAAATCAACTCGGCGGTGGCGATGCCGCCGGCAATACCGGGGCTGTTTTTGGTTGCCGACACGTTGTAGAGGTTGTCAGGCGCATTTTCCTCCCTTATATGACCTTTCAGGATTTCGTCCACAGAGAGCCGCCGGCCGTAAGCGTTGCCCATTTCAGCGCCTGTATGCAATGCCACGTCAATTGAAGAGATGACCTTTGCAAAAAGGAGCCGCGCTTTTATTCCGGGAAAAACATTTCGCTCCAGAATGCCGACAATATCCTCCGCCAGATCGTGCTTAAAACGCTGTACCGCCTCGCGACCCTGCGCGTGGATGGTTTTCTCCTGGGCATAATTGCCCGGGCAAAACACAACCAAAGCGTCATCCGGACAGTCGGCCGCACCTGCAAAGCCGTTGGCACTGGGCGAGCCGATAAACAGCATCCGGGGGGGCGCCGTAATATCCGGGTCATGGTAGTTGACTTCGCATCCCTGCTGCCACCAGTAGTTGCGCCCCCTCATAGCGGAGATCGCGGCGAGGCCCCCTTTCACGCCGATACAGCAGGCGGGCACGCAGTGCGAGGGGGTGTAATCGAAAGGTTCGGCAGTTTCCGGCTTTTCCAGCAACTGCCAGGTCAAACGCGGGGAGATATCACTGAAAACGGCATCACAGTCATAAAAAGAACCATCTGCACAAACGGCCCGGGCGATGCGATGGTTTTCCCGCTCCAGCCGCACCACTTGCCTGCCCTTTTCAACGCGTCCACCGGCCTGTTCAATGACTCCAGCCAGGGAATCAAAAAAATGGTGGAAACCGTGCTTCGGGTACCAGGCACCTTCGTGATAATTGCCTGTTCCCACGATATAGGCAATGGCGGACATCTCGGATTCATTTTCGGCGAAAATGCCTCCGTGACCGTATAAAACCCGGCGTAAGACAGGACTGATCCGGTATTGATCGAAAAAGGCATTCAAGGACTGATAAATGGTGCGGCCGAGTTTGATTTTCATTGCCACCGGCACCTTTCCGGCGAGCATGAAGCGGGTGGCTTGCAGAAACCGGCCCTCACTGGCACTTTGTTTCCGGAAAAAATCCTTATAGGCTTTGAACATGGCAATCATGTCGCCAAACAGGGCGGAGAGATTCTCGCTTTCGTCGGGGAACAGGGCCTGGAGCTCCCGGCAGAAATTCTCCAGCCCCATCGGGACCTTGAAATCCAGGAAAAAATGATTGCCGGCACTTTGCCGCTCGCCCATAAAAATCCGCTCGAACCCGTCCGCCTGCATGGGCAGAAACGGATTGTCCGCCCGGATGCCCAGAAACCGCAGGAACCGATCGCCAAGCCCGCCTTCGCCGAAATCCCAGACATACTGGGGGCCCATGGAAAAACGCATCCCGTTGATATCCAGGCATCTGCCATGCCCGCCGATCAGTTCCGGGTTTCGCTCCAGGACGGTAACCTGATGGCCGATCCCGGCAAAAAGGGCGCCGGAGGCCATGCCGCCGATACCGGAGCCTACCACCACGATTTTCCGGGGGACATCCCGCCATTTGACCTGGCCCTTTCCCCGAAAAAAGGGCAGCGCAGACTCCTCGCGGACTTCTTTAAGCCGGGAGTCGGCTTTTTTACCGGAAATATCGATTAAATCGCTGAGATTCATACGGGTATCCGCATTAAGGGCTTATCGGATTTGCAACAATGCTTTAATATCTTTCCAGCCGACCCCCCGGAGGATCTTCACCACCGCCCTGGCTTTAGGCCAGCGGCCTTTCTCCCGGCCAAGATGGTCATAAAGCGCTTCAGTCGTTTCCGGCGGAACAATCGGCCGCGATTTCCCCTCCAGGTACAGGGCGTCTTTCTGGCAGGCCGGCACACAAACGCCGCAGCCGATACACCGCTTCGGGTCGATTACGGCGGTTTTCTCAACAATGTTTATGGCTTCCATGTGGCAGCGGTCCACACAGATGCCGCAGCCCACGCATTTTTCTTCATTCACCCGGGCATAATAATTGGAAGCGACAAAATCGGCACTGTTGGGAATAACCTTCAGCGTGTTTAAAACCCCGCAGCAGCATCCGCAGCAGGCACACACCGCTTGCGGATACTGCTCGTTGGTCGCCTGAAGCACCAGCCCTTCCTTCTCGGACTGCTGCAATATCTCAAAGGCCTCTTCTTTGGACACGGGGCGGATCCAGCCTTCGCGGTGATAAGTGTCGAAATAATCGCGAAATCCGAAACACAGCTCACGCCTGCTGGTTTTCCGGCAGGGATCATTGACCAGGTCCTTGCCCTTGCGGCAGATACAGTGGGCAACGCCGATCCGGCCATCCGCCGCTTCAATAATTTGACGAATTTCATCATAGGTGGCAATATGGTGGGTGTCGGTAATGCTTTGCGCCACCGGTATGACCCGCATCTGGGGAAGGGCGGTGGAGAGGTATTCCAGGCCGAAGGCCTCCTTGAAATAACGGACCGTGTCTTCATAAAACTGACGGCTCAGGCCTTTGACCTGAAATTCAAACATCCCGATCGCAAAGGGAACAAGCTCATAGACGGGCGCAGACGCTTGGTTTTTCTTTAAAATGCTGCCCTTTTTGGCCATTTGATCCAGCATGGCCCGGCATTTTTTTTCATTAAAACCGGACCATCCGGATTTTTCCGCCCGCCTGCAGATAACAGCAGCAGGTTCGGGGTGCCGGGTCAGGGCGGTGGCCAGGCGGGCCTCATCAGGCGTGAAAAGGGCTTTCAAAAGCCGCTGTTCAACCCCTGAACGGGTTGCCGGAAATCCCACCGGCATGGTGTCCAGATGCTTTTGCAGGGTTTTATAGATATTTTTTTTAAAACTCATAAGCTATAATAGGGGGACATGCTAAAATTAAATTATGACGGCATTGTCCAGGCGGCCCTTCTAAACAAGTTGCCGATTCTATGACGACGGTTGAACTGTTCACTCTAAAATTAAAAACCATTTAAACTCAAGAAAAAAACCCGACTATCCATGTCGCCAAGGGGGCATTTTTTATGCTGAGATATCTTCCGGCACCCATCCGCGCAGGGGTCACCCTGCTGCTGTATGTCATCAACACCATCGGCTGTTTTATCACTATCCTGCCGATAATCCTGCTGAAGGTCCTGATCCCCCATGCCGGGATCCGTCATTGGCTCACCCGGCTTCTCATGGGGCTGGGCCTTGTGTGGATCGATATCAACAGCCTCATTCTTCGGCTGACCCAGCGCATCCAATGGGATGTCAAGGGCCTGGAAGGGTTCAATCCCCGGAGTTCCTATCTCGTTATCAGCAACCACCGCTCCTGGGCGGATATTCTGATCCTCCAGCATCTCTGGAAACATCGCATCCCTTTTCTCAAATTCTTCCTGAAAAAAGAATTGATATGGGTGCCGCTCATGGGCATTGCCTGGTGGGCCCTGGATTTTCCTTTCATGAAGCGCTATTCCCGGGAATTCCTGCAAAAACACCCGGAACTGAAGGGGAAGGACATTGAAACCACCCGCAAATATTGCGAACACTTCAAAAAATCCCCCATCTCCGTCATCAATTTCCTCGAAGGCACGCGTTTTGAGGAATCCAAGCGGGAGAAACAGCAATCCCCCTACCGGCACCTGCTGCTGCCCCGGGCCGGCGGCGCTGCCATTGTTTTATCGGTGATGGGCGAAAGCCTGGAGAGCATTATCGATGTAACCATAATCTATCCCGAAAATAAAGCCCCCCTGCACTTCTGGACCTTTCTGCGCGGCGAGATCCCCGCTGTCGTGGTCCATGCCCGCTCCCTGCCGATTCCGGAGGCATTCATCGGCCGCAACTATGAACAGGACCAAGACTTCCAGGACAGTTTCCGGCAATGGATCAATTCCCTTTGGGAGGAAAAAGACCGACAGATCGAAACGATTCTCCGGCAATACCACGGGAACTGAGCGCCTGCGCCCGCCGTCAGGCATCGACCCCAAGCAGATAATCGCTGATAAGCCCGGCAGCCACGCGATTGTCTTCCAACTGCTTGAGCGACAGCCGAAAAAACTGGCGGGACAGCCCCGCAAAATTGGAACAATCGCGGATCAGCAGCCGGTGCCCCAGCATATGGGCTGCCAGGTCCGCGGCGAAGCCGTTATGCAGCTGAAACAGCATAAAGGTGGCTGACCCCGGAAAAACGGAGAGGCCGGGGATATGCATCATCCGCGCCATAAAATCCCTGCGCGCGCTTTCCAGAAAAGCCCGGGTCTGCTCAGCATGGGCCGCAGCTGCCGCAGGATCACGGGCAATATAGGTAACCGCCTGCTGGGCCAGGGCGTTGACGCTCCAGGGCGGCGACCGGCGGCGTATCTTTTCAGCCACGGCCGGAGGCGCCATGCAGAAGCCAACCCGCAGACCGGGAATGCAGAACATCTTGGACAAGGAATGCAGAACAATCACATTGGGCAGGCCCCTTTTGGCGATGGAATCATCACCCGCCCCGGAAACAAAAGGCAGATAGGATTCATCGACAATAAAGCAGGTATCCGGACACGTCCGGGCCAAACGCTCCAGCTCAGGGATCGGGGTATACACGCCGGTGGGATTGTTCGGGTTGCAGAAAAAAACCGCATCCACGGTTTTCGCGGATTCAGCAAGGACCGCCGGATCGGGGACGAACCCGTTTTCCGTCCGGGTCATAAACCGCCCCCCCGTCACCCCGCTAATAGCCAGGGCATCGGCATAATCGGCATAGGTGGGAGAGACGACAAGGGCCGAACCAATCCCCAGGGCGGCCGGCAGCTGGTATAAAAACTGGGTGGTGCCGGCACCGCCCAGCACCTGCACCGGCGCCAAGCCCTGCCAGCTGGCATAGGCGGCAGCCGCTGGTGCCGCGGAAACCTCCGGTAAGCGGCAGATATCCCCCATGTGTGCCCGCAGGTGATCCATCAGCCCGGGCAGGGGTCCAAGGGGATTGATGTTGCTGCTCATATCCACGATGGCTTCAGGGGCGCACCCCAGCGCCGCTGCCGCCTTTTCGACATTGCCGCCGTGGCCGTCGATCATAACGCCTCCTTCAGGCAGCCGACACCCATGAGCTTCATGAGGGCCCGGGTGTCGGCATGCGACGCAAAATGCCGTGCCAGCCGGTCGTACTGGACATCCCTTGCCGCCAGGCCGTGGGCCTGCCCGACTTCGAGCCCTTCCAGGCCGATCCGCGCCAGCCATTTTTCCAGTATTCCCGGGGTATCAAACAAACCATGCATATAAGTGCCCATAACGCGCCCGTCCTTTGAGACGCACCCGTCAGCAATATCCACAGGCCGCCCGTTTTCTTCCACGACCCGGAAGCAGTCGCTTCCGCCATGGCGCCGGGTGCGCCCCATGTGTATTTCGTAGCCCGTGGCCGCGGCGCCCTCCCATAAAAAGCGGGCCCGGCTCGTGGTTTTGGGGGCCGCCAGCCGGGTCTGGACCGGGAGCATTCCCAGCCCCTGGATTTCTCCCGGATCCCCCTCCAGGCCTTCGGGATCGCTCACTTTTTCCCCGAGCATCTGGTACCCCCCGCAAATTCCCAGCAAATGGCCGCCGGCATCACGGAAGGCCCTGATGCGGCCGGCCCAGCCGCTCTTGTGGAGCCAGTGCATATCCGCCCGGCTGTTTTTCGATCCCGGCAGAACAAGCGCTGAAAATTCTTTAAGATCCTGCACGACTTCCAGAAAATAAAGGTTGAGCCCCTCCACGGCGGCCAGGGGATCGAAATCCGTAAAATTGGAAATATGCGGCAGGCGAAGAACCGCAACCGCCGGAGACCTGACGGAACCGCCGGGAACGGTTGCCGGGCGCTCGATGACCACGGAATCCTCGGCTTCGATGCGGATATGCTCGAACCAGGGGATCACGCCAAAACAGGGCTTTTGGGTTTTTGCCTCCAGCCATTTGACACCGTCTGCAAACAGGCTCCGGTCCCCGCGGAAGCGGTTGATGATAAACCCCGCGATCTGCCCGCGCTGCTCCGGTGCCAGGCATTCCAGGGTGCCCACAATCTGTGCGAACACGCCGCCCTTGTGAATATCGGCCACCAGGATAACCGGGGCCGACGCATGAGCCGCCATGGACAGATTCACGAAATCATGGGCCATCAGGTTGACTTCCGCGCAGGAGCCCGCCCCTTCCATGACAATCGCCTCGTAAGCTCCCCGCAGGCGGTCCAATGCTTTTGCCGCGGTTTCAAAAAGTCCGGCCCGCGACGCATAATAGGTTTTTGCGCTCTGGGTGCCCAGGGCCTCGCCCAGCACCACCACCTGGGAACCGCTCTCACCGGTGGGTTTGAGCAGCACGGGGTTCATGTCCACGTGGGGCGGCAGGCGGCAGGCCTCGGCCTGAACAATCTGGGCCCGCCCCATTTCCAGACCTTCAGGGGTAACACCGGAATTGTTGGACATGTTCTGCGCCTTAAACGGCGCTGTCTTTACCCCCCGGTCCGACAGGACCCGGCACATGGCAGTGGCCAGCACACTTTTGCCCACATCCGAGCCGGTGCCCAGAAAGGCCAGGCAGGGGGTTTGATCTTTTCGCGGGTTCATACGGTTTTTTTCTCTATGTCAGCCAATTGCCGTGAAACAAAAAAAGCCCCCAAAAGCCGGCGGCTTAAGAGGGCTGCACCCGTTTTCTTGACCCTTTGCCTTATGCTGTTGACGGCGTGGCCGCGCACCGAAACAGCAATTGATCCCAAGGCAGGTCTTCTGACTCCCGGTTCATCCTAATCTCCACACCTTCCCGCCGGACCCGTCCGGCAGTGGCCTTCCATGGATTTCGTCCCCGATCACAGCGGCGGGACCGTTCCCGATTTACACGGGATTCCCTTCAATGCCCTTGCAGGCGCCCTGGTCGGGTAATTGTATAATCCGGGGCCGGCAGATTTGTCAAGGCCTGTCTTTTTCCCTCCGCGCTAGCGGCAGAAAGCCTTTTCTATTCCGGAACCATTTCCGGCCTTGACACAACCTGCGTCCCATACTACAAATTTTGTTATGTCTGCATGGACGGGCTTGTCTAAAAAGCTTCCCCAGGGACGGCGTTCTTTCTTCCCAAAATACATTCGGAGCAGGAAAAAAATGAATGAATACACGCAACCCACTGCTTTTATCGATTGCGACACCCCGGAGGTCGCTCAATTTGCTTCGGATAAGGCCGGAAAGGCGGCCGATCCGGTGACCCGGGCAGTCAACCTCTACTACGCCGTTCGCGACGGCATCCGTTATGATCCCTATGCCATTGATCTCACGGTAAAGGGGCTCAAGGCGAGCACCACATTAAAAAACGGGAGGGGCTGGTGCGTGGCAAAAGCCGTGCTGCTGGCCGCATGCTGCCGCCACATGGGAATTGCCGCCCGGCTGGGGTTTGCGGATGTGAAAAATCATCTCTCCACTGAAAGACTCCGCCAACAGATGCAAACCGATGTTTTCTACTGGCACGGCTACACGGCAATTTATTTAAACGACCAATGGGTGAAGGCAACCCCGGCCTTCAACATTGAACTGTGCGAAAAATTTGCCTTAAAACCGCTTGAGTTTGACGGCCTGCAGGACTCCATCTACCACCCCTTCGACCTGAAAGGCAACCGGCACATGGACTACATGCGTCATCGTGGAGAATTCGCGGATGTCCCCCTGGATCAGATCATTGAGACCTTCCGGCGCGAATACCAGGCAGATGAAACAGAAGGGATGACAGCCAGCTTTGAGGCGGATGTGGCAAAGGAGACGGGGCGCTGAAGCCAAACACCCAAAAACAGCTTCGTGGATTGTCTTTGCCTGGACCCGCCACTAGGTCAGACGGGGATAATCCGCGTCATCGGCAACGGCTTTGCCGCCCCCGTGCCTTGCTTCTCCGTTAACGGCAACCTGTTTTCCCTCTGCGCCGTTTATCCGCCCTTCTCCCATCCGGCCGCCAATGATGCCGGCCAGGGATTCGACGATATGCTTCATCTGTTCGGCCTGGCCCGCCATCTCCTCGGACGCCGAGGCCGCGGCGTCGGCATTTGCCGCATTCTGCTGAACGGTCTGGTCCATCTGGTTTACCGAGCGGTTCACCTGCTCGATCCCCTGAGCCTGCTCATTGGAAGCCACGTTGATTTCACTGATCAACTGCGCCACTTTCCGGACATTCTCCCGCATCTCGGCAAATGCCGTGTTGGTGGTGTGCACCAGCTGGGAGCCGGATTTGATCTTTGAGGTGGACTCCTCGATCAAGCTCCCGGTGTTTCTTGCCGACTCACCCGCACGCATGGCCAGATTGCGGACTTCTTCAGCCACCACCGCAAATCCGGCACCCGCTTCGCCCGCCCGGGCCGCCTCCACGGCCGCGTTGAGCGCCAGCAGGTTGGTCTGAAAGGCAATTTCATCAATGGTTTTGACAATTTTCTGGGTTTCCTCACTGGTCCGGGAAATGTCCTCCATGGACCGGGTGAGGTCATTCATGCCCTTATCAGCGCGCTCAATCACCTCGCTGGCATTGCGCATAAGGGTGTCCGCGTTCCGGGCATTGTCCGCATTCTGATTGGTCATGCCCGACATCTCCTCCAAAGAGGAAGAGGTCGTTTCAATGAACGCGGCCTGCTCCGAGGCGTCCCGGGCCAGAAGCTGGCTGGTCGAGGCCACCTTGTCCGAGCCGCTGGTTACCTGCTCGGTCACATCTTCGAGCTGGCCCACCGCCCGGTTAATGGGCAGGGTGACATTACGGGCAAAAAACAATAACAGGGCCAGCACGAGAACAAAGAAAACGCCGCCCACCAGCATGATCATGTTACGGATGGAGGCGGCTGTTTGCAGCGTTTCGCCGCGGTCCTGAACAACCCCCAGGCTCCAGCCGGCTGCGGGCACCGGCGCAAAACTGGAAACGCGCTCGATGTTATCAAGGAAAACCGATTCGGTTCCGGTTCCGCCGGCCGTCATTTTTTTTGCAACGGCCGCCATCCCGGCTTCTTCCGCAATATTCCACTGCAGGACCCGGTCCCGGTCCGGATGAACGATGACAAGCCCCTCTTCATTGACCATATAGGGGTAGCCGGTTTCGCCGATAGTGACCGAGGTGATTTTATCGGCAATAAAGCCCGACTTCACGTAAACCACGAGCGCTCCCGCCACTTCATCCGTTCGGCTGTAAACGGGCATGCTTATGGGGAAGACCAGTTTATCGGTCCCGGGCAGCTGCCGGGGGGTGGCAAAGGCGCTTTTTCCCTCCATCGCCTGCTTGAAATAGTCCTGATCCGCCAAATTGAGATTCATTTTCATGAATTTCGACTGATTACCGTCGGCATAGACATCACCGTGGACATCCGTTAGAAAAATCGCTTCATAGTTGTCACCGATGGTTGCCATGGCTGCCTCGAACTCATCGCAGGCATCCATGACACCCCCTATGGCGGCGTCCTTGCCCATTCCATGCACTTTTGTCCCCGTGGTGACGATGGGGCCGGAGGCCGCCATCTGCCTTACCAGCTTGAGCTCCTGCTGCAACAAGGTGTTGACCGTATCCGCCAGGCTTACCGCCATTTGGCCGGACTGGTCCTCGGAGACTTTTTTAAAAGCAGTGGACGCCTCAATGACTGCAAAAAGGCCAACGATCAGGAGAGGGACGAGCACGAGACTGAGCCCGCCGGCGATCAGTTTGAATCGCAGGGTGGTCCTTTTCATGGGTTACCTCCAAAGGATTTGAAACCATCCAATTTTTTCATGGCCAAGCAGGACCTGTCTTTTCGCGCAGGCTGATGCGGGCGGCCCGGCTGCTGAACCGGCTGTTTAAACTGGAATATATATTTATATCGGCAGGGGGCGGGCGATACTTTAGCCGATTTTTTTACGGGGGGGATCAAATGCCGGGACGGATCTGTTTTCCCTTTTGGCCGAACAGGAAAAGGCGGACCCAGGCCATGCCGAGCCGAAGCAGGGCCACATCGTCAGACTTGATTTTCAGGCGGATATCCGGGTGGACCTTGTAGCGCTTCAAAAAACTGCTGTTTATCACGAAGTCCCGAAACGCATCGATATTGTAAGTGGCCATGAAAGCCATTTTGCCTTTGCGCCCATGCGGCCCCTCGCCTGCCCAGGGATCCTCGTGGAACAGGCGCATGAGCTCAGCCCACTCAACCGTCATCTGGTTGTAAAAAACCGATTCCTGGTCCGCCGCCCAGGAATCCCGGGTCCAGGCGGTTGCCTCAAACCGGCCCTGGCAGAAATCCGGCGGCCGGAAATAATGGACCAGCCGGCTCTGCCCGGTCTGGGCCTCGAAATAGATGCCGTGCTCCACGGGAAAGGCCCGGCAGGTCTGGGGCCTGTCCGGATAAACGCGGCATCCCGACTCGCTTAGAAAAGGGCAGGTCTTTTCCTCGTTTTCCGCCATCCGCAGAAGCACCGAGGGGAAATGGCTGCCTTCGCGAAAGACCACCTCCGTATATGCATCGATCAGTTCGCCGGATGTCATCCCCAGGCATTTGCGAAGCCGGATCACATCATAAGGATATAAAAACAGGTTCAAATTCCGGCAGCAGCGGTTAAAACAGGAAATCCCCGGGTAGCAGCGAAAATGGAAAGGCTCGCCCGCCTCCAGCAGCTTGCCCCTGATCTCCTCCGGATTGTCTGTCTCGACAAATTTCATGGCGTCTCCTCTGCAAGCTCATTTTCAGCGCCTGCAATCATTTCCGCCACCGTCTGCCGTATCCGGCCGGACAGCCCGAAACCGGCTTTAAACGCCTGTTCAAGAGAGGCCATTTCAACGTAGAAAGGGGTCCGGTCAAAGGCTATATAGGCCCCTGCGCCGCACAGGCGCTCAAATTCCGCGCACCCCGGACCGAAAGTTTTGGATCTGCCGGGGACCCGCAGTTCATGGGGAAGGCCGTGCAAGCGGCAAATCATCGGGCGATGGGCATAGAGGAGACACCAGCCATCCCCGTTGGCAGGGCACATCAGCCGATCTGCCCCCAGGGCCTCATTTCGCCCGGCGGAGACCACCCGACCGGCCCGCTGCCGTATCGCCTCCCGGGATTCGGGATCCAGCCGGGAAAAAGCGGAAAGCAGGTAGGCCTTTTCAATATGGGTGTGGTGGTAGAAGCGGGTCTGGCAGCAATTGTCCGCGCACCCCCTGCAGTCAAACCCATAGGCGGCCGCCGTACAATCATAGCGCTCATCCATCGCGGCATACAAGTCCGCCAGCCTGCGAAAAAATTCAGCGGTGTCGGCTTCGGGGAGTTGCGGCAGGGGCGGCATAAAAGCGTCAGACCAGGGGGGTGGGCACGAATATGGTGTTGTACAGGTTTAGCACAAAACGATCCGTCATGCTGGCAATAAAATCGCAGATCAGGCGCTCCAGGGGGACATCCTGGTAATAGTCTGCCGACATCTCCATGCTGGAGAGCTTGCGCTTCATGACTTCCGGATTCTCAAGAAAATAGCTGTAGATTTCGACAATCATCTTCTTGGCCTTGATAAATTCCGCATGAACCCGCTCCGAACGGTAGACGTTTTCATAGAGAAACCCCCGAAGGGTATTCATGGCGGCAGCCACCGGATCACTCAATTTCAAATCAAACGCAGCACCGTTTTGCTCGCTTGAATAAATCAGGTCACGGATCATTACGGTGGCCCGCTGGGAATGGGTGCGGCCGAGCACTTCGGCACACTCCTCGGGCACCTGGTCCTCGGTTACCACCCCGCTGCGGACCGCATCGTCCAGGTCATGGTTCAGGTAGGCAATGATATCCGCAAAACGCACGATGCGGCCTTCCACCGTGCAGGCAATCTCCGAGGGATCAGACGGCATGATATCGCCGAATCCCTTCGAATGTTTCAGGATGCCGTCTCGCACCTCGAAGGTCAGATTCAGCCCGCGGCCATGGCGCTCCAGAACATCCACCACCCGGAGGCTTTGCTCGTTGTGGCAGAAATCCGGGGAAAAAATCTCCTTCAAACCGGTCTCCCCGCTGTGGCCAAAGGGGGTATGCCCCAGATCATGGCCCAGGGCAATGGCCTCGGCCAGGTCCTCGTTCAGGCGCAGGGCACGACTGGCAGTACGCGCGATTTCAGCAACCTCCAGGGTATGGGTTAAACGGGTGCGGTAGTGATCGCCCAGAGGGGATAAAAAAACCTGGGTCTTATGTTTCAGACGCCTGAAGGCGTTTGAAAAAACAATACGGTCCCGGTCCTGTTGGTAGTCGGTGCGAATCGGGCAGGGCATTTCCTCGCACAGGCGTCCCCGCGACCGGGAAGAGAGCATCCCATACGGGGAGATAAAATTGGCCTCCCGGTGCTCAAAATCCTCCCGGATGCTTGTGGAGGGCTTGTCGCTTTGGCGGCCGGCGCCGTTTATGTTTAATTGTCGATACATGATGGCTTTGCTTGAAAGTCTCCAGGGGAGATCGGCTGTCCCCGCCAGAAATAGTTGACTGCAGGCACCCCGAGGAGGAACCTCCGCATCGGGAAACCAGCAGACTGATTATTATACACAGGACCTTTCTTCCTGTAAAGGGCAAATTTTCTTCCCGGGCGCACCGTCTCTGTCAGAACAGGTTCATATTGGGCTGCTCGGCCGGTTCCGGCGCATTTGCCATGAAACCGGCAATTCTGGAGCGGATTTCATCAAAATCGTTTGAATGCCGGAGCCTGTTATGAAAGGCGTGGCCGAAATGAAAGAATGCGGCCGTATACACCACGGCCTTTCGAAAGCGCCGAATCGCCAGGGGATGCTCATAGTGACTTTCCAGGCAGCTTATCAGGCGGTTGAGCATCCCCGCGTAGGCCTCGCGCCCAAACCGCTCCCCCCGGGTCCATTCCGCAAAAATCCAGGGCTTGGCAACAGCGACCCGGCCCAGGGAAATCCCGTCGCAGCCGGTTCTCTCGATCATGGCCTCGCAATCGGCCGCGGTAAAGACATTGCCGTTTCCAAATACGGGGATGGAAACCGCCTGTTTGACGTCGGCAATATAATCCCATCGCGGCGGCCGGGCACGACGGTCCGGAGCCACCCGGGGATGAAATGTCAGGGCATCGGCACCGGCCGATTCAAAACAGCGGGCCAGATCCACCGGCAGATCCGGCCGGTCTTCCCAGCCGGTTCGAAATTTCACAAACACCGGCAGGTCAACGGCCCGGCGGACAGCGGAGACGATGCGGGCGGCCTGCGCCGGGTGCTTTAACAGGGCGGCGCCGCAGTTGCGCTTGCAAATCCGGGCCACGGAGCAGCCGAAGTTCAAATCCACGCCGAAAAACCCTTCAGCTTCAATCCGCCGGGCGGCCGCCGCCATTTCATCGGGCTCCGAGCCGAATATCTGGCAGACCAGCCGCGAAAGCTCCTGGTCCCGCCATCGAAAGACCGGCGAGACCCGGCGGTTTTCCTGAGGAATGGTTTTGGCGCTGCACATTTCCATAAACATGAGCCCGAAACCACCGTAGCCCGAAAGCACCTCGCGGAAAGCCACGTTGCCAAGCCCGCTCATGGGCGCCAGCACCAGGCGTTTGTCAATCCGCCGGCCGGCAATCTCAAGGGGGGTATTTAAAAAATCACGGGTTGCCTGTTTCATTGAAACCTATTATAAGCTAAACTAAATAATTTTCAAGCTTGCCACCGATAGAGGCATTTTTTCCGGAAGCCATCAGCAAATCAAGGAGGCATCAATGAGCCCGTACGAATTCTATGAAGTGGTTAAAAAACCGCCGATTGCCTGGGTGTATCTGAACCGGCCGGACAAAAAAAACGCCATGAACCCGCCGGCATGGAAAGAGACCCTGCCGATCTTTCAGGACATCGACGCGGACAAGGAAATCCGGGTGGCCATCATTTCCGGCAAAGGCCCGTGCTTTTCCGCCGGCATCGACCTCATGGGAATGACCGCCGAGCTCTCCGAGCTAATGGAAGCCAATCAAAAAGGCGGGGTCAAATGGCGGTTTCTTAAAAAGATCCACCCCCTCCAGGACGCCATGAGCTGCATCGAGTGGTGCCGCAAGCCCGTAATTGCAGCCATTCACGGCTATTGCATCGGCGCCGGCCTGGACATGGCCACGGCCTGTGACATCCGCCTTTGCACCGCGGATGCCCGGTTTTCCCTGAAGGAAGCCGCCGTCGGGTTTGTGGCCGATGTGGGGGTCCTGCAGCGCATCCCCTTGATCGTCGGCCAGGGTATCGCGCGCGAGCTGGCATACACGGCCAGCCTGATCGATGCGGGGCGGGCAAAGGATGTGCTGCTGGTCAATGAGGTCTATGAGGATTACGATGCACTCATGGCCGGGGCGGAACAATTGGCCGGGGAAATCGCCGGGAATTCTCCGCTTGCGGTTCAGGCCTCAAAAGATGTATTAAACTACGGCGTGGGCAAAAGCATTGAGGAGGGCCTGAAATATGTGGCTTCCATCAGTGCCAACATCATTCCCTCAGATGATTTGATGGAAGCCGTAAAAGCATTTTCCGAGAAACGCAAACCCGAATTCAAGGGCGAATGACATACAGGAGGGGTCCCGGCCGTTGATAAGCGTTTATATCAATACCCTCGGCTGCGCCCGAAACCTGGTTGACAGCGAGGTGATGGCGGCAGCCATCAAAAAATCCGGACACACGATCACCCCGGACCCGGCAGGGGCGGAGGTGATCGTTGTCAATACCTGCGGTTTTATTGACGCGGCCGTCAATGAATCCATTGACGTCATCCTTGAGCTTGCGGCTTATAAAAAAAACGCTGCCTGCAGGCGGCTCATTGTTGCCGGCTGTCTGCCGGAAAGATTCGGGCGGGCCATCGCGGAAGCCATCCCGGAAGTGGATGTTTTTTTAGGTACCGGCGCCTTCCACCGCCTCCCGGAAGCGGTGGCGGGCGGATTGGAAACCGGCCGATGCCTTCTTGACCCGCCCATGGCCCAGCCCCTGGCCACTCATACAGCCGGCCGGCAGCCGTCAACTTATCCCATGGCTTACCTTAAAATTGCCGAGGGATGCAACAGGCACTGCACGTACTGTATTATCCCGAAACTTCGAGGCCGGTTAAGAAGCCGTCCGGCTGCCGACATCCTGGCCGAAGCCGCCCGCCTGACAACCGAAGGGTTCAGGGAAATCGTGCTGATCGCCCAGGATACTTCCGCATTCGGGCAGGACCGGAATGGCGGGCAGAGCCTTGCCGGCCTTCTGACACAGCTGGCCCGGGACTCGCACGACACCTGGTTCCGCTTCCTTTACGGCTCCCCGGATCACACGAATGCGGAATTGATCCGGGCGGTGGCCAGCCACCCCCGAATTCTCCCTTACTTCGACCTGCCGGTGCAGCATGTGAGCGGCAGTGTTTTAAAACGCATGGGCCGGCAATACAGGGAAGCGGATCTGCTGCAGCTGATAGATGACATTCGCAGCGCCATTCCCGGGGCGACCCTTAGAACCACCCTCCTTGTGGGATTTCCCGGAGAAACCGAGGCAGACTTCAAACAGCTGCTCCGGTTCATTGAAAAAGTCCGGTTTGACCATCTCGGGGTCTTTGTGTATTCCGATGCGGAAGACCTGGCTTCCCACGCCCTGCCGGATCATGTGCCGGAGGACGTTGCCGGCCGGCGCTGCGAACAGTTGATGAGCCGGCAGGCGGAGATTTCCCTTGAAAAAAACCGGGAGCGGATCGGGGCCGTGTATCCGGTCCTTGTGGAAGAGCGCATTGATGCCGGGCTCTACATCGGCCGCACCGAATTCCAGGCCCCGGAAGTCGACGGGGTGACCTATATCGAAACCCCGAACCTGACAATTGGAGAATTTGTTGATGTCCGTATCAGCCAGGCCTATTCGTATGATCTCAGAGGAGAAGCGGCATGTCCGGTCTGAAAAATAAACTGCTCGCGCGCATGGAGCCGGATTTGAACAACATCGAGGCCGCTCTGAACGAAAACCTGAAGCCCCATCTCGAGCTGGTGTCAGAGGCTGCCGGCCACCTGATTTTCAGCGGCGGCAAGCGGTTAAGACCGCTTCTGAACATTCTCTCCGCCCGGCTGTGCGGTTACGAGGACCCCTTTGTTATTAAATTCTCAACCATTATTGAATTCCTCCATACCGCCACCCTCCTGCACGACGACGTGGTGGACGACGCCACCCTGCGCCGCGGCAAACCCGTTGCCCATTCCATCTATGGCGCCCCCATCACGGTATTGGTGGGGGATTTTCTGCTTGCCCGGGCCCTGGCAATCGCCACCCGGACGGAGAACCCGAAAATTATCCGCGTCATTTCAGAAATCACCGAAAGCATGTGCCAGGGAGAAATCCAACAACTGTCGCGAAAAGGCGATGTGAACCTGACGGAATCCGAATACATGGAGGTGATTCAGAGAAAAACCGGATTCCTGATCCAGGGCGCCTGCCAGACAGGGGCCATCCTCGCCGGCGCCTCAGAGGAGGTGGAAAACCTGTTATCGCAATACGGGTATCACATCGGGCTCGTATTTCAAATTGCCGACGACCTGCTGGATTATACGGCTGAAACCGATACGCTGGGCAAAAGCGTGGGGGCGGATCTTCGGGAGGGCAAGCTCACCCTGCCGGTCATTTATGCCCTGAGCCGGGCCGAGGGTCCGGAACGGGAAAAAATGATACAAGTAATCGAAAATAAAACATTTTCCCAAGATGCCTTCCATGAACTGGTTAAAATGATTGATTCCCACGGCGGCATCGCCTATTCTCGTGATGTGGCAGCAGCCCACGTCAGCGCGGCAAAAAAGATCATGGAAGCCTTTGCGCCCGGCGAAACCCGGGAGACCCTGTCCATGATCGCGGATTACGCGTTAAACAGAAGCACATGACACACGGCAAGTTTTCCAATCCAACCGGAGGTCGATACAAATGGTTGATCACGTCCGCCTGAACCCAATCCTGAAAAAAATTGTCGCGGTTTGCCTGCTGGCATCACTCGCAACCGGTGTCAGCGCCGGGGCCGCCGACAAGACAGTGACAATTATCGGCTCCAGCCGGATTTACAATGATGTCACCAATGCCCGAGATGCCGCAATAACTGAAGGCCTGCTATCGGCCGTGGAGATGGTGACCCTTGAAATGGTCCCCCAGGAAAACCTTAAAGAGGAATTTGAAGCTATCAGCACCGGCATCCACGACAATCGCCAGGAAGTCATCCAGGGCTACCAGGTTTTGGAAGAGACCCAAACAGACAGGTATTATCTCATGCTCATCCAGGTCACGGTGGCTGGGGATAAAATCGCGTCCATGTTCGAGGATATGGGGATTTCCCTGTCCCCGGAAGGGCTGCCCCGAATTTTGTTCCTGGTGGCGGAAAAACAGGCGGGTGCATTTTCCTTTGATTACTGGTGGCAGGATTCCCCCCCGGCCCTTGAACAAAAAGCCACCGTAAAATCCATAAAAGAGATTTTCCGCAAACAGGGCTATCCAATTATCCCCCCCCGGGAACCCTCCGATCTGGAGTCGTCCGATCTGGAGCCGTCCGCTCTGGTCCTGTCTGGCGACATGGAACTCTCGGCGACCCTCTCAGACGAGGAAGCCGTCACCCTGGGGCGGCGGGCCAATGCGCAAGTGGTTGTTTTCGGCACCGCCGTGGCAAAAGAGACCCCGAATAGAATGGGCGGCAACATAAAAACCTTTCAGGCGGATGTGGCGCTTACTGCCCTCAATGTCAGCACCGGGGAGGTTATCGCCCGTGTCGAGCAGCACGGAAAAGCGGCAAACCGGGATATCCGCAGCGGAAGCCGCTCTGCGCTGGCGGAAGCCGGCAGGCAGGCGGGCAAAATTTTAACAGGCCGGATTTCCGCCGCATGGCGGCAGCAGGCCCGGGAAGCCGACACCCTGGAAATCCATGTAACGGGTGAAGGCAATATTTTGCAGGAACTGGTCCGGTTACGTCAAGCCCTGCGCCGCATCGAGGGGGTCAACGGCCTTCAAACCAGAGAACGCAGCCGCAATGAAGCCCTCATGAACATTCAATACGAAGGCAACGCCCGGGGGCTTGCAGATAAAATTATCTTGACGACCTTTAAGGGGTTCGGCGTGGATATTTATGAGCTCACGAAAAACCGAATCCGCATCAAGCTGATTGCCGAGGATCAACCCATCACAGAAACCGATCTGCACTAGCCCGGCCCTTGTGGAATCCGGATATTTTCATTGAGAGCACACCATTGCGTTGAAACGCAGGAACCCCAGCCCAAAGAAATGATTCATGCTCCGACAGACCTTCTGCCATATCAAAGGAGTCAGCGAAAAAGGCGAAAGCGCCCTGTGGCATGCCGGGATTCAGGACTGGCACCAATTTTTTGAACCCTCCGACCGCCTGGACAAGATGCTTTCGGCGAATAAAATCAAAACCTTGACCACCTGGCTCCAGGATTCGGAAAGCGCCCTGGACCGCCGGGACCACAGATTCTTCTCCGGGTTTTTGCCGCCTCAGGCCCATTGGCGACTTTTCAGGGAGTTCAGGGACCGCACGGCATACGTGGATATTGAGACCACGGGTCTTTCCAAAGAATCAAACGAAATCACCACCATCGCCCTCTACGACGGACAAACCATCAGGCACTATATTAACGGTGTCAATCTGGAAGCATTCCCGGAGGATATACAGGCCTACGATCTGCTGGTGACTTACAACGGCAAATGCTTTGACCTCCCGTTCATGGCGAAGTTCTTTCAAATCGAATTTCATCACTCCCATATTGATCTCCGGTATGTACTCAAAAGCCTGGGCTACAGCGGCGGGCTAAAAGGCTGCGAGAAGCAGTTCGGCCTTGCCCGTCGGGACCTGGAGGGGGTGGACGGCTATTTCGCCGTGCTTTTATGGCAGACGTACCAGTCCACAAAGCAGACAAATGCCTTGGAAACCCTGCTCGCCTACAACATCGAAGATGTGATCAACCTGGAATTTCTCATGCACCAGGCTTACAACCTGAAAATCAAGGAATTGCCGATGGGCTCCCGGCTTGCCCTCGCGATCCCGGAAAGGCCGGATCCCCCCTTTTTGCCAGACACCGGCTTGATCGAAAAATTGAAAGCGCGGCTCTATCCGCCATTCATGCAGTGATGACAGGTCCAGAAGCACTCGGCGGGCAAGGCGCCACCCGGGAGCGCTGACACGGATGGCAAGTTATGTCGCCGGCCGACGCGGCATGGGGGATTCAAAAACAGAAAATACATGCTAGGCCCCATTGATCCGAGCGCCCTCCTTTTTTATTATAAGAATCACAAACTTTATCAGTTTATTCATATCCGGGTTATCAAGTGCAACGCTTAACCCGAGTGTTTAAGCGGAAACTTAAAAGGAGGCGCCATGAAACTCAGCAGCACGGCATTTGAAAATGAATCCGGGATTCCATCCAAATACACCTGTGACGGCGACAATATCAATCCGCAATTGACCATTTCGGATGTCCCGGCAGAAGCCAAAAGCCTGGTGCTCATCATGGACGACCCGGACGTTCCCAAGCATATCCGGGAAGACGGCATGTGGGATCACTGGGTGGTGTTCGACATCCCGCCGGATATCCGGGAGATTCCCGAAGGCGAGGAACCCCCGGGGACCCAGGGACTTGGCACAAACGGCGATACCGGCTATTTCGGGCCCTGCCCCCCGGATCGGGAGCACCGATACTTTTTTAAATTGTACGCACTGGATACCCAGCTGGACCTGCCGGAAAAATCAGACAAGCTCAGTGTTGAAAAGGCCATGACCACCCATGTCATTGATCAGGCCTATCTTATGGGCCGATACGAGAGAGTGTGACACGGTCCAAAGACTCAGTGCCTGCTCAGGTTTCAATGGCATCAGCGCGGGGTTTGAAAAACAGGTGATACAGCAGGTCGCAGTAGCGGTCCATTTTGACCATCCCGGCCTGGGATTCGGTGTAGCGCCAGAACCCGTAAAGCTTGGTCAGACGAATCAGCTTGTTGCTGTAGAGCTTCCACGTATACTTTTCCCGGACCCGGGCCAGGCTGTTTTCTGAAATCTGCTGCCAGCAGTTTTCATCCTTTTCGCAGTCCCGCATAAAATCCCACAAAACCTCGGCAATCAAATCCGGTTTGCTCGTATTCATGAGGAAACCGCTTTTGCGGTCGACAATAATCTCTGAAGGCCCGCCGAATATGGGGCCGAACGTAGGCAACCCGCATTGCATGGCCTCAAGGATGGTCAAACCAAACGCTTCAAACAGCGCGGGCTGGACAAACACGCCCCGGCAGTCGGCAATGATCCGGTAAACCTCGCCGGTTTCCTGCTTGGGCACGCTGGGGAGCCAGCGGATATGCCCGTGAAGTCCATAGGTGCCGATCAATTCATACATCCGCTCGATCTCCCGGCGCTCCTCGTTATCCGCTGATTCCTCAAGATGGATGGTACCGGCAGCCACGATCAGGTTGCAGTACTTGCGCAGCTCCGGGTGCTGGCCAAACGCCTCGACCAGGCCCGTGATATTTTTTATGCGGTCCAACCGGGCCATGGTAAACACGGGTATTTGATCCGGTGTTTCGAGATAGCCGTAAATATCTTCGGATTCCTCCTCAAACAGGCGCTTTCGCCAATAATGGGTTTTGCTGGCGGGCCGCTTCTCCGTGTCATAGTAGGGGAAATAATTGGCTTCATCCACGCCCGGCGGCACCACGTTGAACTTGGGATTAAACAGATTGACCCCCCCCACCACCTGGTAGAGACCGGGCATGGTATAGAACTGATAGGACTCGTACTGGCCGAAGCGGGATTCCGTTCCCGCAATTTCCTGGTAGGTGCTGGTGATAATAAAATCGGATTTGTTCATTGCCAGCAGGTCGGCTGTGAACTGGCAGGAAAAATGATAATCCGATTCCATGTCGCGCCAGTACATATCAGAGAACAAATACTTCGTTTTTTCCAGAGCATGGGCAATGGTGCACTGAATGACATTCATGCGGTCTGAGAGCAGGGTGGCCACGAGATTGCCGTCTGAATAATTGCCGATAATCAGGTCCGGCCGACCCTGGAATTCGGCCAGCAGTTCGCGTTCGCAATCAACGGCAAAGCGGTCGAGATACGGCCAGATCTTAAACCGCGACACCCAGTCCGGGATCTGCCGGCCCGTTTCATCATGGAATGGAATCCGCAATATATAGGAATTCCGGGTGCCGACGATATCTTCCCGCGGCTGGTCGCAGCTTGTGTTGCCCGCGTTCGGGATCAGGCGGGTAAGCACAACAACCCGCGGGGTGACATCAATGCCGGCAAGTTCAAACTCCTCCTCCAGGTATGCCTCCAGGGCCCGGACCTGGTCCAGGATGTAGATGACCTGCCCCCCGGTATCCGGTTTGCCAAGCACATTCTCCTGGCCGAACCACCCATGGGGGGATAGCACGGCCACCTTCGAGATCATGGGCACGCGCGAAATAAATTCCTCAAGCCCGGCACTGCTGGGCTCATGGAAAAGTCCGTGGAGCAGCTGCATGGTCTCCAGTATGCGGCCGGCGTTTTTGCCCCAGCCCGGCTCAAACCCCTTGCTTCTGATCTGCGGCTCAAGGTTTTTAAAGGGCACTTCAGGGTCCTGGCGCTCCAGATCTTCGATCATTTCCTCAAGCGCCCCTAAGAAATCCTCCATTTCGTTTAAGATGGCCCCGTTTACCAAAAGCTGCTGCCCATTGATCCGGTGGAGGCGAAGAAACTCAAACAGGTCGCCGCCCCACTGCCTGGCCTTTTGGAACATGCTGCTTGCCATGTGCTTGTTTAAAAAACTGATGCCGTTTCCCACATTTTTGACATCCCGGATCTCCGGCGAATAATCGTAGAAAGGCAGGAAATCCAGCTCCAGGGCGTGGCGATTGGCTCTCGCCCGGTTGCCCAGGACATAGGCATCCTTGTAGTCCAGGTAGCGGTTGACCGAGATCTCCTCCATAAAATCACAGGACGCGCTCATCCGGTAAATACGGTACCGGGCCAGGGAATAGCGGTGCAGAAGCAGCACAACATTTTCCATGAACATAATTTCCGGGATTTTGTTCAAAAACTTCCCTGTATTTGAATTCCTGGCGAATTCGGTGCCCTTGTCATTTTCCCGGCACCACTTCAACCACTCCAGGGCAATATCATTTCGGAGAAAATAAGGTTGCCCCGAATGTTTCAAAACAAACATGAAATCCGCAAAATCCTTTTGCTCTGATGCGGGGATCAGCTTTTCAATGCAATTGGTCATAATCGGCTCCTTTCTCACCGGTACCCGAAAATCCGGGAAACATCAGCCCCACCGGCAGGCAATGCATACAATTGGGAACGCTCAATCCGGTAAAACCCGGATTCCTATCAGCCTTAATCCGAAGCCGGGGAGCAAGTCAAGACCGAAAACCACTTCTTTCCTTTTCCTGACGCTACTCTTTTCGACCTTGGCATTGACATACTTAATTTCATCGCTTAACTTTTTGTATAATCCGGCAGGAGTTACAATCCTTATGAATTGGTCTGGCAATATTTAAAAAAAAGGAGGCGCCATATGGGAAAAAAAGTGGTCATTGATCAGGATGAGTGCGAAGGATGTGAAACCTGCGTCGAACTCTGCCCTGAAGTTTTTGCCTTTGACGAGGAAAAAGAGGTGGCTTATGTGATCAAACCCGAAGGTGGGCCGGAAGATGAAATTGAAGAGGCCATTGATAACTGCCCGGTGGAATGTATTTACTGGGAGGAAGACTAACCGGCCCCTCTTGTTTCCGCTTTGATGGAACAAAACCGGTCTCCGGCAACGGGGGCCGGTTTTGTTGCCTGAGAGGGGGGTTCCCTGTATCTGTGCAACCCCTCGGTGCATACGTTAATGCGGGAGCCCCCCGGCCCGGAGCCATTCATCCCGAGCAGCCTCAAAATTTTTATTGACCCGCGAGCCAACTCCTGAAAAAACAGTCTGGCAAAAAAAACAAAAATAAAGGGAGCAATGGAGCCGAACACCCACACCATCGGGCTGGTATCCGACACTCACGGCCTGCTGCGGCAAAGCATCACGGATGCCCTGAAAGGGGTTGACCGCATCCTTCATGCCGGGGACGTCGATTTTTCCGGAATTTTAGAAAAACTCAGGCGCGTGGCACCGGTGCATGCGGTTTCCGGGAACATGGACAAACATAGCAGCTTGCGTCACCTGCCCCGCTTTGATATCATTAAAATCGGCACCATTCGTATCGGCCTCATCCATGACCGGGATCGGTTGGATCTCGACCCGGCGGCAGCCGGAATAAACGTTGTGGTCCACGGCCACACCCACCAACCGTCAATTGAAAAAAAAGACGGGGTTTTGTTTATCAACCCCGGCAGCGCCGGTCCGCGAAGGTTTAAAAAACCCATATCCATTGGAATTCTATATGTTGCCGGGGATGCCGTGAACCCGGAGATCATCGAGTTCAACGAGTAGGGAGACTGTCATGAAACAACGCCTGGTCGCCGCCTGCTGGTTTACCTTCGTGGCCGCCACATCTGTTCTCTTTTTCTTGATCGCCCTTCTGATCCGCATTGTCACCCACCCCTTTGATCGGCGGCTGGTGCTGCTGCAGCAGTTCACCTGTTTCTGGGCTTCCCTTTACACCTGGATCGTTCCCGCATGGCGCATTAAAGTGGAGGGCCGGGAGCACCTGCCCCGCCGGACCCCTCATGTCGTGGTCTCCAATCACCAGTCCCTGCTGGATATCCTGGTTATTTTCAACCTCTTTTTCCATTTCAAGTTCGTATCCAAAGTCGAAATTTTTAAAATCCCCCTGATCGGTTGGAATATGGTTCTAAACAGATACATCAAGCTCAAACGGGGGGATAAAAAAAGCATCGCCCGCATGCTGAAAGATTGCGAGCAAGCCCTTGCCCGGGGCGATTCGGTCTTCATTTTTCCCGAGGGCACCCGGTCTCCGGATGGACGGATAAAAACATTCAAGCCCGGAGCGTTCGTTGTGGCCCAAAAAATGAAGGCACCGATTCTGCCCATTGTCATCGCGGGCACGAATTCCGCGCTTCCCAAACACAGCCTGAATTTTCACGGCCGGCACCACATCCGCATCCGCGTGCTTGAACCCATCGCCTATGAATCCTTTGCCCATCTCTCGGCTGAAGACGCCGCAAGCAAGGTACGCGATGTCATTGTCAGGGCCCACGATGAGGTCAAAGGGCAAACCTCGGAGACTTCCGGTTAACCCCTTACCTGATGTCCGCGTGATACTCCTGCAGCGACTTGGGCAGGGCCGCGCCTTCCCGCCTGTCCTGAATCCCCCTTGCAGCCGCCATTGCCGCCGCAGTGGTGGTAATATAGGGGACTTTATAATTGATGGCCGCTTTCCGGATATAGGAGTCATCATCCTGGCTCTCGCGGCCTCCCGGCGTATTGAGCACAAGCTGAATCCGCCCGTTTTTAATGCCGTCCACGATGTCCGGCCTGCCGTAACCCAGCTTTTTTACCGGCTCTGAGGCAATATCATGCGTATTCAAAAAGTCATGGGTGCCACGGGTCGCCATTATACCGAAACCCAAATCCTTAAACAGGCGGGCCGGCTCGAGAACCCGGCTTTTGTCGGCATCCGCCACAGTAATCAGAACATTGCCCTCAAGCGGCAAAGGCACCTTGGTTGCCTCCTGGGCTTTGAAAAAAGCAAGCCCAAAGGAGTCCGCCATGCCCAGAACCTCGCCCGTTGAGCGCATCTCCGGCCCCAGCAGCGGGTCCACTTCAGGGAACATGTTAAACGGGAATACCGCCTCCTTGACACCGAAATGGGAGAAGATGCTGCGCTTCAGCCCGAAATCCGGCAAGCACCCGCCGAGCATGATCCGCGTGGCGATCCGGGCCATGGAGACATTGCAGACCTTTGACACCAGTGGAACAGTCCGGGAGGCCCGGGGGTTGGCTTCAATAATGTAGACCGTATCATCCGCAATGGCATACTGGATGTTCATCAAGCCCACCACCCCCAGTTCCATGGCAATCTTTCGGGTATAGTCATTGATGGTCTCGATGTGCTTGACCGGTATGCTTACCGGCGGGATAACGCAGGCGGAATCCCCGGAATGCACGCCGGCCAGCTCAATATGCTCCATCACCGCCGGGACAAAGGCATCCGTTCCGTCGGCAATGGCATCGGCTTCCGCCTCAATGGCATTTTCCAGGAATTTGTCGATAAGGATGGGGCGCTCCGGGGAAACGTCAACGGCAACCGCCATGTAATGCCTCAACATTTCTTCATCATGAACGATCATCATGGCGCGCCCCCCCAGAACGTAGGATGGCCGGACCATCAAGGGATACCCGATCCGCCTCGCAACCGCCAGCGCCTCTTCCTCTGAGCAGGCCATATCCGAGTCCGGCTGGGGGATCCCCAGTTTTCTCATAAACTGCCGGAAGCAGTCCCGGTCTTCCGCCTGCTCTATGGTTTCAGGGGAAGTGCCGAGGATCCTGACACCCGCGTCCGCCAGTTCCTGGGCAATATTCAACGGGGTCTGACCGCCGAACTGAACTATCATCCCCTCGGGCTGCTCCTTTTCATAAATGCCCAGGACATCCTCCACGGTCAGCGGTTCAAAATACAACTTGTCCGCCGTGTCAAAATCAGTGGAAACTGTCTCCGGGTTGCAGTTGACCATGATGGCCTCATAGCCGGCATCCCGAATGGCAAAGGCCGCATGCACGCAGCAGTAGTCAAACTCGATGCCCTGCCCGATGCGATTGGGGCCGCCGCCCAAAACCATGATTTTCTTGCGATCACTGACAGATACCGTGTCGGGTGCATTATAGGTGGAATAATAATAGGCGGCATCAGCAACCCCGCTGACCGGCACGGCCTCCCACGCCTCAACCATTCCCAGCTGCTTGCGCCGGGCCCGGATTTCGACCTCAGGGACCTGGAGCAACTGGGAAAGATATTTGTCGGCAAACCCGTCCTTTTTTGCCTGGACAAGCAGTTCGTCCGGCGGCAGCGCCCCGGTATGGGCCAGAATTTTTTCCTCAAGCGCCACCAGTTCTTGCATCTGCTCGATAAACCAGGCCTTGATATGGGTTTTTTCATGAAGGGTGGCCACATCGGCGCCCTTGCGAAGGGCCTCGTACATAATAAACTGCCGCTCGCTGGAGGGCGTTTGCAACAGAACCATCAACTCATCCAAAGACTTTTGATGAAAATCCCTTGCGAAACCCAGGCCATACCGATTGTTTTCCAGCGAGCGGATGGCCTTCTGCAGGGCTTCCTTGTAATTTTTCCCGATGCTCATCACCTCACCCACAGCGCGCATCTGGGTTCCCAGCTTGTCTTCCACGCCTTCAAATTTTTCAAATGCCCAACGGGCAAATTTAACCACCACGTAATCCCCGCCCGGTGTGTACTTATCCAGGGTTCCCTCACGCCAGTACGGAATTTCATCCAGGGTCAGACCGCCGGCCAGGAGCGAGGAAACCATGGCAATGGGAAACCCCGTGGCCTTGGAGGCCAGAGCGGATGAGCGCGATGTCCGGGGGTTGATCTCGATGACCACCACCCGGCCGGTTTTGGGATCATGGGCAAACTGGATATTGGTGCCGCCGATAACCTCGATGGCCTCGACAATGGCATAGGAGTAGGCTTCCAGGCGTTCCTGCAGCGCTTTATCAATGGTCAGCATCGGCGCCGTGCAGTAGGAATCACCCGTATGCACCCCCATGGCATCGACATTTTCTATAAAACAAACCGTGACGATCTGGTTTTTGGCATCCCGCACCACTTCCAGCTCCAGTTCCTCCCAGCCCATAACCGATTCCTCGATCAGCACCTGATGGACCATGCTGGCGGCAAGTCCCCGGGCCGCGACCACCCGAAGCTCTTCCACATTATAAACATGCCCGCCGCCGGTGCCGCCCATGGTATAGGCCGGGCGAATGACCACCGGATACCCCAGATCTTCAGCCACTTTTTCGGCATCCGCTATCGTGGTCACCGCTTTATTCTTTGGCATTTCTATGCCGATCCGATCCATGGTGTTCTTAAAGGCGGTGCGGTCCTCCCCGCGCTCAATGGCGCCAATGTTAACCCCGATGGTGCGGACATTGAATTGATCCAGAACCCCGGCCTGGTTGAGCTCGGAGGTCAGGTTAAGGCCCGTCTGCCCCCCGAGATTCGGCAGCAGGGCATCGGGCCGCTCTTTTTCAATAATCCAGGAAAGCGTCTCCACGTTCAGGGGCTCCACATAGGTCACATCCGCCATTTCCGGATCGGTCATGATGGTGGCGGGATTGGAATTGACCAGTATGATCTCGTAGCCCAGGTTGCGCAGGGCCTTGCAGGCCTGGGTGCCGGAGTAATCAAATTCGCAGGCCTGCCCGATAATGATCGGGCCGGATCCGATAATCATCACCTTGCGGATATCTTCAAGCTTGGGCATATATTCTCCTTTTCTGGTTTACCGGCCATGCGGACAAAAGGCGAGGGCTTCGGCGCTCCCCTGACCAGGCCGGGAGGACTTGCCGGGGTCACGGAGTTTGCCTTTTTGTCGCTGCCAAAACCCGGTTCGTTTGAGGATTAAAACTTGGGCCTGAACAGAAATCGGCTGAAGAACCGAGTGCTGTTCAGGCTGCCGCACCGTCTAAAAATAACTGCTCCCATCCCAGCAATGGGTGCACAATTTCTCCTTTGGCAGCCCAATGGCGCCCACCATGTCCTCGAGCAATTGAAATTTAAGGGAGGTGAGCAGAAGCTGCTCCCGGATCTTTTCCACCATCGCCTGATTTCTGGCTGAACCGGAGACGGCATATTCATCCAGCGCATCCATATTCCCCCCCTCCAGATCATGGATCACCTTCCGGCCGATCAGGTCCAGAGAGGACCTGGAGGCTGAAAAATTCAGAAACTCGCAGGGGTAAATCAATGTCGGGCAGGCCGTACACATATGCACCTCTTTAGCCCCGAAATCATACAGGATCCTGGCGTTATCCTTTAACTGGGTTCCCCGGACAATGGAGTCATCACAGAAAAGAAGCCGTTTCCCCTCGATAATCTGGGGGATCGGTATCAGCTTCATTTTGGCCACCAGGTCCCGCATCCGCTGATCATGCGGCATGAAACTCCTGGGCCAGGTGGGGGTGTACTTGACAAAGGGACGGCGGTAAGGAACCTGCTTTCGGTTGGAGTAGCCGATGGCGTGGCCGATGCCGGAATCCGGAATGCCGGCCACAAAATCAATGGGGGTTTCATCCCGGTCGGCCAGGGCCCATCCGCAGCGATAGCGGACTTCCTCAACATTGATCCCTTCATAGCTGGAGGCCGGATACCCATAGTAGACCCAGAGGAATGAACAAATCTGCAGGGCCTCTCCCGGCGGCCGGCGCTGTTCGTGACCGTCTGCCGTAAAAAGCACAATTTCGCCCGGCCCCAGATACAATTCGGTTTCATAACCCAGGTTAAACAGGGCGCAGGTCTCCGAGGTGGCGGCAAAGGTGCCGCCTTTGCGGCCAATGACCACAGGTGTTCGTCCGAGTCGATCCCGGGCCGCATAAATACCTTTTTCGGTCAAAAGAAGCAGGGAGCAGGACCCCTGGATCACCTCCTGGGCATGGGCAATGCCGGCCTCAAACGAACCCTTCTGGTTGATCAGCATGGCCACGAGCTCGGTGGGATTGACCGCCCCCTCCGAGGCTTCGGAAAAGTGGTGCCCCTGCTTGAAAGCCCGGGTGGCAATATCCGCGAGATTGTTGATCTTGCCGACCATGACGATGCCGAAGGTCCCCAGATGGGAGCCGATGATCAAGGGCTGGGCATCGGTGTCGCTGATCACCCCCACGCCCTTCCGGCCGCTCAAGCCGGCGAGCTCCGGCTCCAGTTTGGTCCGGAAGTAAGTGTTTTCGATGTTTTTAATCGTTTTTTTCAGTCCATGACGATTCCAGACGGCCATGCCGCCGCGCTTGGTACCGAGATGGGAATGGTAGTCCGTGCCGTAAAAGATATCGGTAACACAATCCTCTCGGGAGACGCACCCGAAAAATCCACCCATAAAAAAATCTCCTCCATTGGCCCGCCAGAGGCCTCAATCAAAAAAAACACGGTATTTTTTGAGATAATCCACCGGGTGATAGGAGAGCTTGGCTTTTCTCAGCCCTTCATCCCCCAGGTCATGCTCACGGTTGACCCACTGAACCGAATATTCGCCCGTCCTGCTCACATGTTCCAGAAACAGTTGATTGATCGCCTGATAAGCCCCCTTATATTCCGGGCATCCTTTTTCAAAATGAATCAACAGGGTCTCCGGGGTCACCATTTCACCGATAGTATAGGCAACAATGAGCTCATCGACGAATATGCAGCCGCCGAAAAGATTCTGCAAAGCCCCCCAGTTCCTCAAGGTCTTCATAATTGCCTGGTTCTCAGAGGCCAACTGGCTGGAGGACTCGCAGACCCGCCAACTGCACCAGTCATCCTGGAGAGCCATGGCCCGGTCCGCCATTTCACCGTCCATTTCCACGTAAGTATAGGCGTTTCTCTTTTTAAACTGGTTAACGAGGTTTTTCTTCCGGTGAAACCGATTGCCTTTCAATTCCCGCAATTCCCGGGCATCATAGAGATAATCCCACAGATCCCGGTCTGCTGCTGAACGCAGCTGGCCGGGAAAAGCCGTCTGCCAGATATCATTCAGGGTTTCCGGGATCCGGGTAAACTCCTGGAAAATCCAGGGGGCCGTCTCCTTCAACGCTCTCCAGTCCTGCTGGTGCCAGTCCCCCACCGGCGCCCAGAGCAGGGTTTGCGGCCGGTTCTGGCGAATCCAGACCAGCTGGCCGGTCCAGGCCCACTCCAATTCGAAAACCGACGCCCAGCTCCATAAATTCGCGAAACTGTAATCCGATGTCACCTCCGGGCATTTGGCAAGAAAGCCCTGGTAAGCCGTCTGATCTTCCAGGGAAACAGGCTGGAAAGAAAACTTCATTTTTCCTTTTCCAAAGATTCGGCGAATTCCCGGCCCTGCTGATAGGCCGCATCCATGTACTGCGGATGTGCCAGCACATCGCCTGCCAGGTCCAGCCCCCGGACCAGCAGGGAATCCCACATCTTCATATCCAGCACATCAAAGAAATATTTCATTGTCAGCAGCGTCCCGTCAAAAAGCTTTTTCCCCGTGGTCGCCCCCACGGCAATCAACAGGCCTTTGCGGGTGGGCGTCCACTGATTAAAAGGGGTCTGGTCGATCCAGTACTTTTTCACCCAAAGCGACTGGCAGCGGTCCATAAACAGCTTCAGGTGCGCACTGACCGTATAGAAAAAAATGGGCGTGGCAATCATCAAGCCCCGGCAGGCCAGCACCCGATCCCGGACTTCCTGGAAGTCGTCCTTAATAACACATTCCCCCCCTTTTTTGCATCCGTAAATTTCGAGGCAGGGAGAAATCTTGTAGTCCCTTAATATGATCTCATCCACGGCGGCTCCCGCCTCTGCGGCCCCGTCCACCGCCCGTTTCATTAGTGTGGCCGTGTTGCCCTGCCGTCTCGGGCTTCCATAAACGGCTGCAATATCATACATTTTTTCACCCTCGCGCTCTCATTCGGGTTTGCCGCCTCAATCGGGGGAGCCGGGCTCATCAACAACCAGGCCCACCGGGCAATGGTCCGAGCCGTAAATGTCATCAGCGATAAAGGCCTGGCGCACCCGGCCCTGTTCAATCATATCCGATGTGACAAAAAAATAATCAATACGCCAGCCCGCGTTTCGTTCGCGCGCTTTTGACCGGTAGCTCCACCAGGAGTATTGCACCCGATCGGGATAGAAATGCCGGAAGGTATCCACGTACCCGGCGGCCTCAATGGCATCCAGCCAGTCGCGCTCCACCCTCAAGAATCCCGAGGTATTCGCGTTCGCGGCCGGGTTTTTAAGATCGATCTCATTGTGGGCCGTGTTATAATCACCCGCGATGACCAGGCTTCTGCCGGCCGCCTGCAAACGATTGGCGTAACTGAAAAAATCCTGATAAAAGGACAGCTTGTACGCCAGCCGCTCCTCGCTCATCTGACCGTTGGGAAAATAGATATTGAACAGAACGAATGCACCGAAATCCAGTTCCAGTATCCGTCCTTCCGCATCATAGGCCGGCACACCGATTCCTCTCGAAACCGATACCGGCGGAATTTTCGTCCACGCCCCCACCCCGGAATAGCCTTTTTTGATCGTACAATGCGACCAGTAGGATTCATATCCCGGGATCTCTGTCTGTGCCCCGTCCAGTTGGTGGCCCTGCAGTTTGGTTTCCTGAACACAGAAAACATCGGCATCCAGGGATTCAACCACCTGCCTGAAATTTTTCTTCAAAACAGCCCGCAGCCCGTTTACATTCCATGAAATCAGCTTCATCCGCATCCTTATAATATTCTGTCAACCCCTGCCCGGCTAATGGAAACAACGTATGCTCCTGGCGACCCCACCGCCCCGCCTTATGCCGCCCATGATGGGAATATCAGGGGCCGGCCACTTCAACATCGGGGGCCGGCCGTGCCTGCCAAAATAATAATAATATTAATAATAATGAATGGTTATACTTGCAATCTGCCCTATACCAACTCAGGCAGGAAAACGCAACGGCAAAAATTGGACCGACCCGAGCATGACGATTTTCAAAGGCTGATACCTGCTTTAACCTGGCGCGACAGCAGAGGCGGTTTCTATGCCAGGCGGCCTCGTTTCAGGAGTCGGCCGGAGGTCTTTTTGCTCATCTTTGCTTTTTTTAGACATCACTGGCAATGCGCAACCCGAAGCGGATGCCGTGGCTTACCCCCCATCCCCCGAGCCCCCTGAGTCCGCTCCCGGTCCGCTAAGCAGGCGGGTGCCGCATTGAACGGGCGGTTCACCACCGCCACTGCCCGTCCGGCAGCTGAAAGCCCCGCCATCTCCATTCTTTTTATTGACTCAACGCCCCTCCGATAATATGATACACTGCAACAAATGCAAGAATTCGGGCCAATCCAGCAACCATGAGGCAGGTGGGATCATGAAGGAAGAGACGCAAATCGAGAAATTCTTGCCGGAACTCAAGAGCATCCGCATTTTTCACTGGCTGCATGAGATGGAATTGAAAAAGCTGATGATCATTTCCACCCTCTTGCATTTTGAAAAGGGGGAAAAAATTATCAGCCAGGGCGATATCGGGCACCATGTCTATGCCGTTATCAGAGGTGAAGTCGAGGTGTCCATGGAAAATAAACAGCAGCGCAAAGTCGTCATCTGCAACATCGGTGAAGGCGAAATTTTTGGTGAAGCCGCCATATTTCTGGCCTCCAAAAGAACCGCTTCAATTGTCTGCCTCCGTGACACCACGGTTGTCCAAATCAGCCGCCAGGACCTGCTCTATTATTTTAAAAATCAGCCCCATGCCGGCAACAAGCTGTTGATGCTCATTGTGTTGAGCCTTCTGGAAAAACTCCGGCACGCCAATGAAGACCTCGTCCTGGAAAAACAGCCCCAGGTGGATTTTGAGCGGGCGGATAACCTGGTGCAGGAATTTATCCAGGACGCCGGTCCCGGTTTCGATCAGAATGGCTGAGTTGGAAAACAGGGAACCCGTCTATATTCAAACGCTTAATAGCGGCCGGCTTGCGGAAAAAGCCCGAACCGCCCGTGAGATGATGCGCCGCTGCACGCTTTGCCCCCGACGCTGCGGTGTCGACCGTCTCAGTGGCGAAACCGGCATCTGCCGGACAGCCGACTCCGCCCTGCTTGCCTCCTTTAATGCCCATTTCGGTGAAGAAGCCCCACTGGTGGGGCACCATGGCTCAGGCACCATCTTTTTCTCCCACTGCAGCCTCATGTGCTGCTTCTGCCAAAACTTTGATATCAGCCATGCAGGCGGCGGGCAGCCGGTTAACGACGAAGAACTGGCGGCCATCATGATCGCCCTCCAGGATGAGGGCTGTCACAACATCAACCTGGTCACTCCTTCCCATGTTGTTCCCCAGTTTTTAGCCGCCCTGGAAAAAGCCGCCCAGGCCGGGTTGAAGCTGCCGATTGTCTACAACTCGAGCGCTTATGACCGGGTGGCGACCCTTCGCCTGCTGGAGGGTGTGATCGATATTTACATGCCGGATTATAAGTTCAGCGATGCGGCTGTTGCCGAAGCCGCCTGCAATACCCCGGATTACCCCTCTGTGGCGGAGAAGGCCATAGCCGAAATGCACCGCCAGGTCGGCGACCTGGTCATTGATAAAGACGGACTGGCCCGCTCCGGGCTGCTGGTGCGGCACCTCGTGCTGCCCGATGACCTTGCCGGCACCCGTGCCGTCATGCGCTTTCTGCGGCAATCCATTTCAGATGAAACTTATGTCAATATCATGGCGCAGTACCGACCCTGCGGCCATGCCCAACAGGTACCGGGACTGGAAAGACCGATAACAAGGGCTGAATTCCAGGCCGCACTCCAGGCCGCCCGGGAAGAAGGCATTACCCGAATTGACGGAACCTGACAATCCGATGCCTGCGTACCCTCCCCTGAGAGCCGGCGGGAAAAATTTTTACCCTTTCCGACTGGCCACGACCTCGTTTATCTATCCGGACCACATGGCCCCGAATGTGCGGATGCTCGGGCCATTCGTGGATGAGGTGGAGCTGCTGTTTTTTGAAAGCAGCCACCCCGACAGCCTGCCACGGCAGGCGGAAATACGGGAATTGGCGGAATTGGCAGTAGAGCACCAAATAACCTACAACATTCACCTCCCCCTGGATCTTTCCCTGACCCACCGGTCCCCCGCCCGCCGGGACACAGCCATTGAAACCCTGAAAACCATTTTTGAACTGGCCGCTCCACTGGCGCCAAGCACCTGGACACTTCATGTTCCCGTGGAAGATGCGGCGAATAATTTCCAGGACTGGCATGATCGTGCGGCCCAAAGCCTGTCCCGCCTTTGTCCGGGCCATGTCGCCGGGGCGGATCTTTCCGTTGAGACACTTTCCTATCCCCTGGAATGGATCGCCGACATTATCGCCGCCCTGGACCTGTCAATCTGCCTGGATATCGGTCATATGTCGGTTCATGGCATGGACTGGGAGGCTTTTTACCAAAAATTTGCGGACAGGATTCCCATTATCCACTTGTATGGTTTTGAAACCACCCATTCTCACCTGGGCCTGGACCGCCTGCCGTTTGATATCCGGCGATCAGTTGCGGCCACACTTGAAAATTTCACCGGCACCGTCTGCCTGGAAGTTTTTTCATATGAGCATCTTGAGGCTTCCCTGAAAATTCTTCCCTCCCTTATTTGACTTTTTCATCATCTTATGAGAGAAGGATTTGAAATCCTCCGACGGGGTTAAAAAATATTTGAAAGCAGGTTTTCCAGTTAACGGAAAACGGTGAAAATCCGTTATGATCCCATCGCTGTAACCGGAATCCCGGATCATTGAGCCCCCCGGGGGGCGGTCACTGGCGGCAACAGCCGGCGGGAAGGCTTGATTCGGGGATGGCCGGGAGTCAGAAGACGAACTGAAAAACCGATTTGGACGGAACTTGATGGCAAAGGGTTCCGGCGGGGGCATTCGAGCTCGCGCCGGAACCCTTTTTTTTTGGAAAACAGAAAATGACCGAAAAACCCTTTTTTAATTACAGACAAGGAGAAAACCATGTCATTGTTAACCGAAACCATAGCCAAAATCCCTTTCCCGGATACCGCAATCCATGAAAAGGCCCTCAGCCGCCTGGCCGATCAGGCGCGTCCCGCAGGCAGCCTGGGAAAACTTGAGACAGCGGCCGCCCGCCTGGCGGCAATCAGAAAAACACTGGATGTCCGGCTGACCAGGAGAGTTATCCTCACCTGCGCCGGGGACCACGGCATTGCAGCCGAGGGTGTGAGTCTTTTCCCCCAGGAGGTCACCGCCCAAATGATCTACAATTTTGTTGATGAGGGAGCTTCCATCAATGTTCTGGCCAGACACGCCGACGCCCGTGTGATAGTTGCCGATTTCGGGGTCAACCACGAATTTGATCCCGCGCTG
>CAZNSO010000027.1:0-38138 GCA_964575805.1 uncultured Desulfobacteraceae bacterium | reverse complement strand
CCGCGAGGGCGGCCGCACGGTGGGTGCCGGCGTCGTCAGTGACATCATCGAATAACCTCAGAAGATGATATTATAGGCTATGATAACAAATACGAAAATTCGAATTCGGCTGAGAGCATACGATCACAAGCTGCTTGATCAATCCGCCCGGGATATCGTTGATACGGCAAGGAAAACGGGGGCTAAAATCGTTGGGCCCATCCCCCTGCCGACGCGAATTAATAAATACACCGTGCTGCGTTCGCCTCATGTGAATAAAAAATCCAGGGAGCAGTTTGAGGTCCGAACCCATAAGCGGCTCCTGGACATTCAGGATCCGACGCAGCAGACCGTGGACGCATTGATGAAGCTCGATCTGTCGCCTGGTGTGGACGTCGATATTAAACTGTAGACAGAATTTGGTGGCGGTTATGAGTAACGGGATAATAGGTAAAAAACTGGGGATGACCTCCTTTTTCGGTCATGATGGCCGATATTTGCCGGTGACGGTGATTGAGGCCGGCCCTTGCACGGTCACCCAGATCAAAACAAAGGCAAATGACGGTTATGATGCATTGCAACTCGGGTTCGCTGAAAAGAAATCGTCCCGGGTCAACAAGCCTCTGCAGGGTCATTTTGCCAAAAGCGGCGGGAAGTGTTTTTACGAAATTGGCGAGTTTCAGGTGGAGAACCCGGAAGCCTTTCAGCTGGGCCAGGAAATCACACTTGAGATGTTCAGTGTCGGGGAGCACATCGAAGTATCCGGGAAAACAAAAGGACGTGGATTTTCCGGGGTGATCAAGCGGCACGGTTTCCACCGGGGCCCTAAAACCCACGGCAATCGAAATTACCGCCTGCCGGGATCCATTGGCATGAGCGCCTGGCCTTCCAAAGTTGCCAAAGGCAAAAAAATGCCCGGACGATATGGCAACGTCCGCCAGACCATAAAAAATCTGGAGATCGTTGATATACGGCCTGAGGATAACCTGATCCTGGTCAAAGGGGCTGTCCCCGGGCCTGCGAGAGGGACACTGGAAATAAAGAAGCGCCGTCTATCGGGCATTTCATAAGAATTCGAGGAAATGAGGCAAACCATGGCTGTCGTTGAAGTCAAAAATATAGAGGGTGGCAAAGTATCTGAGGTGGAACTGCCCGACAGCATTTTCAATGTATCCGTCAAAAAGAGCGTGATGCACGATGTGGTCCGGATGCAGATGGCTGCCAAACGACGGGGGACCGCGGCAGTGAAGCACCGTTCGGATGTCAAGGGATCCGGGGTCAAAATGTTTCGCCAGAAAGGCACCGGCCGGGCGCGACGCGGCAATATCAAGAGTCCGCTGCTCAAAGGCGGGGGAGTGGCCTTTGGCCCGGAACCCAGGTCCTATGCGATCAAGATCCCCAAAAAAGCCCGCCGCCTGGCGTTGAAAATGGCGATCAGCAGTAAATTACAGGCTGAAACGCTCGTTGTGCTTGACAGGTTCGAGTTGGATCAGATAAAGACAAAAACCGTCGCCAAGGCCATCGAAGCGCTGAATCTGGAGAAACCGCTGATTGTTATCGATGGAAAAGACAGGGTATTGGAGCTTTCCGCACGAAATATTCCGGGCGTCAAGGTTCTTCGCGCAGAAGGCCTGAATGTCTATGATATTTTGAATCATCAGCATCTTGTCCTGCTGGAGCCCTCTATCAAGCTGATCGAAGGGAGACTGGCCGCATGAGAACCTACGAAATCATAAAAGCACCGCTGGATACGGAAAAAACCAATCTTCAGAAAGAGATCGCCAACAAGGTGTCTTTTGAGATCGCACCGACTGCCAACCGGGTGGAAGTGCGCAAGGCGGTGGAGCAAATTTTCAATGTCGAGGTCAAATCCGTTCGGACCATGCATGTCAAGGGCAAGGTCAAGCGGCGGGGACGCATTTTGGGGCGCCGGAAAAACTGGAAGAAAGCCATTGTCACCTTAATGCCCGGCAGCCGGATTGATTTTTTTGAAGGCGTTTAAGTGAGGAGATATATAGATGGCAATTAAGCGAGTCAAACCGACATCACAAGGGCGCCGTTTCCAGGAATTCTCCACGTTCGAGGAAATCACGCGGACCCGGCCGGAAAAGCAGCTGATCCGAACGATAAAGAAGTCCGGGGGCCGAAACGCCCATGGCCGTATTACGCTGCGCTACCGCGGCGGCGGGCACAAACGCCAATATCGACTGATTGATTTCAAGCGGGACAAGGACGGGGTTCCTGCAAAGGTGGCAACAATTGAGTACGACCCCAACCGATCCGCCCGGATCGCGCTGCTTCATTATGTGGATGGGGAGAAACGCTACATTCTTGCCCCGGCGCGGATAAAAGTCGGCGATACACTTATGTCGGGCCCGGAAGCCGAAATCCGACCCGGCAATGCCCTGCCGCTTCGGAATATACCCCTGGGCACCCAGATTCACAATATCGAACTGCGTGCCGGCAGGGGGGGGCAGTTGGTCAAGAGTGCCGGCGGATACGCTCAGTTAACGGCCAAAGAAGGAAAGTATGCCACCATCCGTCTGCCTTCCGGTGAAGTTCGAATGGTGCTCCAGAGCTGCCGGGCCAGTATCGGGCAGATCGGAAATGTGGATCATGTCAATATTTCCCTTGGCAAAGCCGGTCGCACCCGGATGCTGGGCAGGCGCCCGAAAGTGCGCGGTGTTGTGAAAAATCCCGTGGATCATCCCATGGGCGGCGGCGAAGGCCGGTCCTCCGGCGGCCGTCATCCCTGCACCCCTTGGGGTAAACCGACCAAGGGATTGCGAACCCGGAGTCGGAAGAAAAGCGATCGCCTGATCGTCAATCGGCGGAAGAAACGGTAAGGTTTGAGATTAATCAGGATGTTTATTATCAGGAGCAGGTATGCCTCGGTCAATTAAAAAGGGACCTTATATAGAGCCCAAGTTGTTCAGGAAAGTCGACGAAGCACAGTCTTCAAGAAGCGGCAGGGTCATTAAAACCTGGTCGCGGCGTTCAACCATTGTCCCTGAAATGGTCGGATTGACCCTTGCGGTTCATAACGGCAAGAAATTCGTGCCGGTCTTTATTTCAGAGAATATGGTGGGCCATAAACTCGGCGAGTTTTCCCCGACACGGACTTTTTACGGGCATGCCGGTGACAAGAAATCGAAGATGAAACGGTAACCTCATAGATTGGTTAGGATGTCCTAAAATGGAGGCACGGGCAACAGGTAAATACATGCGCATCTCTCCGCAGAAGGTACGGCGGATTGTTGGCGGTGTTAAAGGTCAACCCGTTGAAGCGGGCTTGAACAAACTCAAATTCATGCCCCAGAAAGCATCCGGCATTGTTGAAAAAATACTGCGCTCTGCCATTGCGAACGCGGATCAACATGGGGAGATGGATGTGGATGCGTTGGTCATAAAAAATATCATTGTCAATGAAGGGCCCATGTTAAAGCGGTTCCGGGCAAGGGCCCGCGGCAGGGCAACCCGAATATTGAAACGAACGAGTCATATTACCGTGATCGTTGCCGAAGGGTAAAAAGGAGGAGAGTTGGGTCAGAAAGTCAATCCAATTGGTATGCGGCTTGGGATTGTCCGCACCTGGGGGTCCCGTTGGTATGCTGGCAAGGATTATCACAAATACGTTCTCGAGGATTACCAGCTCAGAAAGTATTTGAAGAAAAAGCTCTACCATGCCGGTGTTGCAAAGATCGATATAGAACGCTCCTCCAAGCGGATCAAGCTACGCATTTATGCGGCCCGCCCCGGGATTATCATCGGCAAAAAGGGAGCTGAAATCGAGGCCTTGAAAAAGGAACTCGAAAAAATGGTGACCCATGAAGTGCTTGTGGATATTCAGGAGGTCCGGAAACCCGAAATCGATGCCCAGCTGGTCGCGGAAAATGTGGCCAACCAATTGGTGAGGCGGGTGGCATTCCGACGGGCAATGAAACGGGCGGTTGCATCGGCCATGCGCTTTGGGGCGCAGGGGATTAAAATCATCTGTGCCGGCCGGCTTGGCGGCGCCGAGATGGCGCGGGTGGAATGGTACAAAGAAGGCCGGATTCCCCTGCATACGCTGCGCGCTGATATTGATTACGGATTTACCGATGCCTTTACCACCTACGGTACCATTGGGGTGAAAGTCTATATTTTCAAGGGTGAGATTTTAAGCGAAGACCAAATGGCGAAAGACAGCCAGTAATACGAGGAGAACGTGAGCGATGCTAACCCCCAAAAGAGTTAAATATCGAAAGAAGCAAAAAGGCCGGATGAAGGGGAAGGCCTATCGGGGTTCACGTCTTAATTTTGGGGACTTCGGCCTTCAGGCGGTCGAATGTGGAGAAATTTCCTCAAAGCAGATAGAGGCGGCCCGTATTGCCATGACGCGTCGGGTTAAGCGCGGAGGGAAAATGTGGATTCGCATTTTCCCGGACAAACCGTTTACAAAAAAACCGGCGGAAGTTCGCATGGGCAAAGGCAAAGGCTCTCCTGAAGGTTGGATAGCCATTATCAAACCAGGCCGCATTCTTTATGAAATGGAAGGGGTCTCCCGCGAACTGGCCTATGAAGCACTCCGCCTGGCAGCGCATAAGCTTCCTGTGAAAACCAAGTTTGTTGAAAGGAGCGAAATGTAATGGCTGCAAAAGAAATCAGGGGGCTGAGCCCTGAAGAGCTGGAGACCAAGCTGCAGGATACGGTCGAGTCTTATTTCAACCTGCGGTTTCAGCATGAAGCCGGCCAGCTGGAAAACCCGAAACGGCTCCAACAGTTAAAACGCGATATCGCCCGGCTGAGAACAGTCAAACGGGAACGGGAACTAAACATCAGATAAAACGGTATATAGACATGGCAGATAAAGAAAAAAGCAAGCGCAGGCAGCTGGTGGGTACTGTTTTGAGTAACAAGACGGATCAGACCGTCACCATTCGCGTGGATCGGTATGTGATCCATCCGGTTTATAAAAAATATTTACGGCGGCGAGCCAAGTATGCCGCCCATGATGCGCAGAATGCCTGTCAGGTGGGCGATCAGGTGCTGATTACGGAGTCTCGGCCATTAAGTCGACGCAAGCGGTGGCGGGTGAGTCGGATAATTGAAAAAGCGGTTTGATGAGTAGGGGATACAAAAAATGATACAGGCGGAAACAAGGTTGTCTGTTGCGGATAACTCAGGTGCCAAAGTGGTCAGCTGCATCAAAGTGCTCGGCGGTTCCAGGCGTCGTTATGCCAGCATTGGCGATATTATCGTGGTGTCGGTGAAAGTTGCCATGCCCAATTCCAAGGTGAAAAAGGGCGATGTTCTCAAGGCGGTTGTGGTGCGGACCAAAAAAGAAATTAGACGGCCGGACGGTTCCTTCATCCGGTTTGATGAGAACTCAGCGGTATTGATCAATGCCCAGCGGGAGCCCATCGGCACACGGATTTTCGGGCCCGTGGCCAGAGAGCTTCGCGCGCAACGATTCATGAAGATTATTTCGCTGGCCCCCGAGGTGCTCTAAGCGTTGGAGATGTCTGAAATGAGCAAGAATATGAGCAAGGTCAAGTCCAGGATCAAGAAAAACGACAAAGTAAAGGTGATTGCCGGCAAGGATAAGGGAAAAATAGGCAGGGTCATCGACGTTTATCCGGAGAAACACCGCATCCTTGTTGAAAACGTCAATATTGTCAAGCGCCATACCCGGCCCAGCGCCAAGAACAAGCAGGGCGGTATTGTTGAAGGCGAAGCCGGAATCAATTGCTCCAATGCCATGCTGCTGTGCAACAAATGCATGGCACCGGTCCGGATCAAAATGCATCAGCTTGGGGATGGCAAACGGGTGCGGATTTGCCGGAAATGCAATGAAATCATCGATGCGTCGTAGCTAACGATTGCCGGAGGAATACGCGATGTCAATCAAAGAATATTACAAAAACGAGGTTGTCCCCAAGCTGGTGGGGACTTATGCCTATAAAAATCCTTTTCAGGTGCCCAAGCTGGATAAAATCGTCTTGAACATGGGCCTTGGTGAAGCGATTCAAAATATCAAGGTTCTGGATTCCGCTCGGGAGGAACTAAAGGAAATCAGCGGCCAGGCGCCGGTTATCACTCGGGCGAAAAAATCGGTGGCTGCCTTTAAAGTCCGCGAGGGAATGCCCATCGGCTGCATGGTGACCTTGCGGGGCGAGCGGATGTATAATTTTTTTGACAAGCTGGTCAACCTGGCACTGCCGCGTGTTCGCGATTTCCGCGGGATTTCCGGGAAAGCCTTTGACGGCAAGGGCAATTACACCCTGGGCATTAAAGAGCAAATTATTTTTCCGGAAATCGATTACGATAAGATCGATACCTTGAAAGGCCTGAACATTACCATTGTCACCACGGCAAAGACAAATGCGGAAGGCAAGGAACTGCTCAAATTGATGGGCATGCCCTTCAGGAATTAAAAATTTTTAAGGAGGCTGGTTTGGCAAGAAAAGCACTCAGAGAGAAGGCGGCAAAACCGCCTAAATTCGCGGTCCGGCGGCATAATCGGTGTCCGATTTGCGGGCGGCCGAGAGGTTATCTCAGAAAATTCGGTATTTGCCGGCTCTGTTTTCGAAAATTCGCTTCAGAGGGGCTTCTTCCGGGTGTTCAAAAGTCAAGCTGGTAATTTTCACTGAACTGGCGATAACGACACATTACAGGTCAAAAGCACGGAGAAAAATCCATGACAATGAGTGATCCTATTTCGGATATGCTGACCCGGATACGCAATGCGGGTCGGGCCCGTCATCCCAGCGTGGATATACCGGGATCGAACTTAAAAACAGCGCTGGCGAAGGTTTTAAAGGATGAGGGATTTATCCGGAACTACAAGTTCATCAAAGATAACAAGCAGGGCTTTATCCGGGTATACCTGAAATACGACAGCAATGACCAGCATGTAATCTACGGACTCCAACGGGTAAGCAAGCCAAGCCGGCGCGTTTATGTCAACAGCAAGGAAATCAAGCCGGTTTTGAAAGGCCTCGGCGTCTCGGTACTGTCCACCTCCAAGGGGTTGATGACAGACAAGCGGGCGAGGAATTCAAATATCGGCGGTGAGGTCCTTTGTAATATCTGGTAGGCAAGGGAGAAGACCATGTCTCGAGTGGGGAAAAAACCGATTCAGATACCCGATAAAGCCACGGTATCCTACAATGATCGGATATTAAGTGTTCAGGGCGAAAAAGGCACGCTTTCCATGAGTGTGCATCCGGATGCCGATGTTGAAATCACGGATTCCACCTTAACGGTCACCATCCGTGGCAAAACCCAGAAAGCCAGGGCGATCTGGGGTATGACGCGGGCGCTTATCGCCAATATGGTCAACGGCGTGACCCAGGGATTTGAAAGGGTGCTGGAAATCCACGGAGTCGGATATCGCGCCGAACTCAAGGATAGCGGCCTGGAATTCCACCTGGGCTACTCGCACCCGATACAGTTTCCGCTGCCGGAAGGCATTTCCGCAACAGTGGAAAAGAATGTCATCCGGCTGAGCGGCATTAACAAGGAACTCCTGGGATATACAGCCTCTTCGATCCGCCAGTTACGGCCACCGGAGCCCTACAAGGGCAAAGGGGTGAAATACGCTGAGGAGTTGATTCAGCGCAAGGCGGGCAAGACAGCCAAATAGTGCAGATAATGGATAAATCAGTTACAGCTAAAGGTTAAGCGCATATGGGTACACCAAATCAAAGGAAAGTACTGCGGCTCAAGCGGAAAAAGCGGATACGCAAGAACCTGTCGGGCACGGCTGAGAAACCGAGGCTTTGCGTGTTCCGGAGTTCAAAACACATTTATGCTCAGATCATCGATGATACCCGGGGGGTCACACTGGCCTCGGCCTCCACGCTGGAGCCTGAAATCCGGGATGATCAAAAATTTGACAGCAAAGTCGCGGCGGCCGGTTTTATTGGTAAGCGGATAGGGGAGCGCGCTTCAGAAAAAGGGATTCAATCGGTTGTTTTTGACCGCGGCGGCTTCAAGTATCATGGCCGTGTCAAGGCGATCTCTGAGGGCGCCCGCGAGGCGGGTTTGGATTTCTAAATGCAAAAAGGAGGCGTTGGCTTGCTCAAGAAGGAAACAGACGAGAATCTATATATTGACAAGGTCGTTCACATCAGCCGGGTGGCGAAAGTCCATAAGGGCGGCCGCCGTTTCAGCTTCAGCGCGATCGTGGTGGTCGGCGACGGGCAGGGCAGCGTCGGAACCGCTCTCGGAAAGGCGCACGAAGTCCCGGAAGCCATCCGGAAGGGGATGGAAAAAGCCAAAAAGAACATGATTTCCGTTCCCATCGTGGAAAGCACGATTCCCTATGAAATTATCGGCAAGTTCGGAGCCGGCCGTGTTCTTTTAAAACCCGCCGCGGAGGGTACCGGTGTAATTGCCGGCGGTGCGGTAAGGGCCGTGCTGGAAGCCGCCGGAATTGAGAACATACTGACCAAATGCCTGGGTACCAACAATCCCCATAATGTCGTCAAAGCCACGATTCAAGGGCTGCAGAGCCTTCAGAGTCGGGAATCGGCCGCTGCCAAGCGGGGGATAGAACTCGAGGAGATTTAAAACAGATGGCTGGCACGCTTAAGATTACGATGATTAAAAGTATGAACGGAAGGCCCGAGAAACACCGGAAGGTTTTGCGCAGCATGGGATTGGCGAAGATGCACCGGCAGGTCGAGCTTCCGGACAATCCAGCTACCCGCGGAATGATCGCCAAAGTATCACATATGGTAAAAGTGGAGGAATAGGATGAGATTGCACGATTTGGCGCCTGCGGAGGGGTCCAGAAAAAACCGGAAAAGAAAGGGCCGCGGCGTTGGCTCGGGCCTGGGTAAAACGGCAGGCCGTGGTACCAAAGGGCATAACAGCCGTTCCGGCGGTGGCGTGCGCCCCGGTTTCGAAGGCGGCCAGATGCCGCTTCACCGGCGGCTGCCGAAGCGCGGGTTCAAGAATATTTTTCGAACACCGGTTGAAATAGTCAATATCCGGGACCTCAAACGTTTTGAAAACGGGGCGGTGGTTGACAGGCAGGCCCTTCGGGATGCCGGGTTGATAACATCCCGTGCCAGGCATGTGAAGGTTCTGGGCCAGGGGGATATCGACATTGCATTGACGCTTCAAGTCGGGGCGGCCAGCAAGAGCGCCCGTGAAAAAATTGAATCCGCCGGGGGCAAGGTAGAGGTTAGCTGATTATGGCAGTCACAGGTGCTGGTTTCCCCAATATAATGAAAATCCCCGAACTCAAGCGGCGGATTCTGGTTGCTTTCGGTTTTCTGATTGTCTACCGGATCGGTGTCCACATTCCTACGCCGGGAGTTAACGCCGAAGCCCTGGGCGAATTTTTTGCCCGCCATCAGGATACCATTTTCGGCATATTTGATATGTTCTCCGGGGGCGCGCTGGAACGCATGTCCGTTTTTGCCCTGGGCATCATGCCGTATATCAGCGCTTCCATCATTCTGCAGCTCCTCACGGTAGTTATTCCGCATCTGGAGCAGCTGAAAAAGGAGGGCGAGCAGGGCAAACGCCAGATTACGAAATACACCCGCTACGGTACGGTAGTGCTTTCTTTTGTTCAGGGGTTCGGTATCAGTGTGGGGCTCGAGAACATGTCCGCACCCGGTAATCTGCCGGTTGTGGGGGAACCCGGCTGGGCCTTCCGGCTGCTTACCGCCATTACACTGACGGCCGGTACGGCCTTTATCATGTGGATCGGGGAACAAATCAGTGAACGCGGCATTGGCAACGGCATCTCCCTGATTATTTTCGCAGGGATTGTGGCCCGGATGCCCCAGGCCATCGGTAATACCTTCCGGATGCTCTCTGCCGGTGAAATGGGTATTTTTGCCGTGCTTTTGTTGATTCTTCTGATGGTGGGCGTAATTGCATTCATCAATTTCATGGAGCAGGGGCAGCGGCGGATCCCGGTGCAGTACGCCAAGCGGGTGGTGGGACGCCGGATGTACGGCGGGCAGAGCACCCATCTGCCCTTGAAAATCAATACGTCGGGTGTTATTCCCCCGATTTTCGCCTCCTCCCTGATCATGTTTCCGGCCACCATAGCCAGTTTTTTCCAGGATGTGCCGCTGATGCAGAGCGTTGCTTCCGCCATGCAGCCGGGGTCATTTATTTACGAACTGATATTTGTCGGTTTTATCTTCTTCTTTTGTTATTTCTACACCGCCATCACCTTTAATCCTGAAGATGTTGCGGAAAACATGAAAAAATATGGCGGCTATATTCCCGGAATCCGACCCGGCAAGCGAACCGCGGATTATATCGATCGGGTGTTGACCCGGATTACGCTGGGCGGGGCCATATACGTTTCTGCTGTATGCGTGCTGCCGTCGATACTGATGACCAAGTTCAATGTTCCCTTCTACTTTGGCGGCACCGCCCTTTTGATTGTGGTCGGTGTTGCCATGGATACGGTCAATCAGATTGAATCTCATTTGATCACCCGCAATTATGAAGGTTTTTTATCGGCCGGACGAGGGAAAAAATAGGGGTTTGCCCCTTTCAGGAGAAAAGGCCTGAGAACTGCAGTCAGGCTCATGAACCGGCTGCTTGAGATGGATAATACTTGACAGGAGCGTACTGGATGGCAAAAGAGGAACCGATCAAGGTTCAGGGCACCGTCATTGAAACATTGCCCAATGCAATGTTTAAGGTGGAGCTAGAGAACAAGCACCAGATACTTGCCCATATATCGGGTAAAATGCGAATGCACTTTATCAAGATTCTTCCGGGGGATTCCGTTACTGTGGAATTGTCTCCCTATGATCTAACCCGGGGACGGATCACTTATCGGTCAAAATAAAAAATTGAGATTATTGAGCTGCTTTTTGTGAGGAACGGACTATGAGAGTCAGTGCATCGGTAAAGAAAAGATGTCGCAATTGCAAGGTAATTAAACGAAAAGGGATCGTGTGGGTGATCTGCACGAATAAACGCCATAAACAGCGTCAGGGCTAAAGGAGGAAGGTTTTGGCAAGAATCGCCGGGGTCGATCTACCAAAAGGAAAACCCGTTTTCATTGGGCTGACCTATATCTATGGGATTGGGCAATCCACATCACGAAATATCCTGAAGCAACTGGGAATTGATGAAAATATGCGTACCGATGATCTCTCGGATCCGGAGATCAATGAAATTCGGAAGGTCATTGATAATGATCTGAAGGTCGAAGGGGAGCTGCGAACCGAGATTTCTATGAATATCAAGCGGCTCATGGACCTGGGCTGCTACCGTGGGCTGAGACACCGAAAATCTTTGCCGGTGCGGGGACAGCGGACATCGACGAATGCCCGGACCCGAAAAGGACCCAAACGGTCAGCGGTCAAGAAAAAGGGCGGCGCAAAGAAAAAGTAATCATTTACAATTAAGGGCGATATCATGGCTAAGGTCAAACGAGCGCGGACAAAGAAAAAGGTCAAAAAGAATATTGAAAGCGGGGTTGTTCACATTCAATCCACCTTTAACAATACCATCATCACCATTACCGATCCCAACGGCAATGTCGTGTCCTGGTCCAGTGCCGGGATGAACGGATTTAAAGGATCGCGGAAAAGCACCCCTTTTGCCGCCCAGCTGGCATCCGAGGATGCTGCCAAAAAAGCCAGAGAGCATGGCATGCGCAATGTTCAGGTATATGTGAAGGGCCCCGGGCCCGGCCGGGAATCCGCACTTAAGGCCCTTCAAGGGGTTGGCTTTACGGTGGTGATGATCAAAGACGTTACACCCGTGCCGCATAATGGCTGCAAGCCCAGAAAACGGCGCCGGGTTTAATCTAAACATATAGTTGCAGCGGTTTGGCTGGTAGAGGCGAACAGGCGCTTCGTGTTCAATGCCTGAGAAACATGAGGGCATCATGAGTTAAGGGAGGATGCGTTGTCAAGGTATCGAGATTCAGTTTGTCGGATATGCCGACGGGAAAATTTGAAATTATATTTGAAGGGCGATCGCTGCTATTCGGACAAGTGTTCCTTTGATCGCCGCAGTTATCCGCCGGGACAACACGGCCAACGGCGGGGTGGCAAGATCTCCGATTACGGTGGCCAGTTAAGGGAAAAGCAGAAGGTGAAACGCAATTACGGGCTTTCTGAAAAGCAGTTCAAACTGGCCTTTGAAAGAGCCGACCAGAAAAAAGGGATTACCGGGTTCAATCTGCTCCTGATACTGGAGCGGCGGCTGGACAACGTGGTCTATCGCCTGGGCCTGGCCAACTCCAGATCCCAGGCCAGGCAATTGGTTGGGCACAATCATTTCCTGGTCAATGGCCGTAAAACCAACATTCCCTCCTTTCAGGTAAAAGTTGGAGACGTGATTGAAGTTCGTGAAAAAAGTCGCAGCGTCCAGGCCATCAGTGATGCCGTTGAAGCTGTTGTCAGGCGCAGTGCGCCGCAGTGGCTGGAGTTGGACGCGGAAAACTTGAAGGGTGTCATTCGAGCATTGCCAGCGCGCGAAGATATAACCATGCCGATTCAGGAGAACCTGATCGTCGAGCTTTACTCCAAGTAAATCTGTCATTTATTAACTAGGATGCAGCTGTTGGTTGGCATGTCTGTTATATCCGCTCACTTTCCTGGCTTATGCCAGTAGCCGCCAAACCGGGCATTATTAAAGAAATATCTGGAGATTGCAAATGTCACCAAACGAACTCATGTACATGAACTGGCGTGATATCATCAAGCCGGAAAAGGCCCAGGTCGAAACGCAGGCCGGCACCTACGGCAAATTTGTCTGGGAACCGCTGGAGCGCGGATTTGGTATAACCATTGGTAACGCTTTGCGCCGGATTATATTGTCCTCGATTTGGGGCTCAGCCATTGTGTCAGTCAAAATCGAAGGGGTGATGCATGAATTCAGTACCATCCCGGGGGTTCTCGAAGATGTCTCCGAGATTATACTGAACTTGAAGAATATTCGTGTCAAAATGGACGACACGGAACCAAAAACGCTTGAAATCAATGCTTCCGGGGAATCCGTTGTCAAGGCAAGGGATCTTCAAAGCCCGGACGGCCGGGTTTCCATTATGAATCCCCAGCAGCACATTGCCACGCTTTCCAAGGAAGGCGAGTTGAAAATGACCATGACGGTGAAAGCCGGAAAAGGCTATTCACTGGCTGAGGCACACAAAGACCCGGAAGCCCCCATTGGAACGCTTCCCATTGACGCGGTCTTTTCCCCGATCAATCGGGTCAACTACACCATCGGCAACGCCCGGGTGGGTCAGCAGACCGATTATGACAAACTGACCCTGGAGGTCTGGACGGACGGATCGGTGGGGCCGGATGACGCCATTGCCTATGGGGCCAAAATTTTAAAAGAACAGATCAACGTGTTCATCAATTTTGATGAAGATGCCGAGCCCCTTGTTCGCAAAGAAGGGGAGGAGGAGACGGCGCCCAAATTTAACGAGAACCTTTATCTGGACGTGGATGAGCTTGAGCTTTCCGTTCGCAGCGCCAACTGCCTGCGAAACGCCAACATTACCAAGATATATCAATTGGTTCAGAAGACGGAATCGGAAATGCTGAAAACCAAGAATTTCGGGCGGAAATCCTTGAATGAGATCAAGGAGCTGCTTAGCGATCTCGGACTTTCGCTTGGGATGAACCTGGAAGGCTTTGAACCGCCGGAAGAGGATAAGGAACAAGAGGAATAGGATAATATGCGACATCGAAAGAGCGGACTTAAATTAAATCGTACGGCCAGTCACCGAAAAGCTCTTTTTCGGAACATGGTAACCTCGCTGTTTAAATACGGACGGATTAAAACAACCGATGTTAAAGCCAAAGAGATGCGTCGATGGGCCGATCACCTGGTGACATTGGCCAAGAGGGGAGACCTTCACGCCCGGCGCCAGGCGATGTCGATTATCCGGGAAAAATCTGTGGTCCATAAATTGTTCAGCGAAGCCCCCGAACGTTTTCCCGACCAATCCGGCGGATACACGCGCGTGACCAAATTAGGGATTCGCAAAGGTGATGCCGCCCCTGTATCCATGATTGAACTTATCGGTACACCGCCTGCGGCGCCTGAGAAAGGCGCAAAAAAAAGGAAAGCCGGCGCCTGACAGGGCCCCGTCCCGTCGCCGCTCCATTTCTCACTGATTAAATCATCTCAGCCCTGTCCGTTTACTCTCCCCCCCTTCATGAGTACCCAATAAACGGGCAGGGCTTTTTTTCCGCCTATCGATCAATTCCACCGGATCCCCGAGAACAGGCCGGAGTATCAGTCGGCCCTTGTCCATGGTAATCTGCAAAGCGCCATTTGTGGCAGTATCCAGAATCTTATAATTTTTTGCCCGATACCTTTCCAGCACGCAGGGAGACGGCAGGTCAAAACGGTTCTGATGTCCGGCTGAAACAATTACCAGCTCGGCGTCGACGGCCTCCAGAAATTGGGGCGTATTGGATGTTTTGCTGCCATGGTGGGGAGCGACCAGGATCGTAGATGCCAGATCCCCGGCTGCTTCAGCCGCCAGGCTTTTTTCAGATGCCCCCATGATGTCCCCGGGAAAGAGAATGGAATGCCCCTGGTATTCGATCTTGAGTACAAGGGAATGATTGTTTGGATTCTTGATTGCCCCTGCGGATTTGTGGGCAGGTGGATAAAGGATGGCAATGGCTGCCCCGTTGATCTGGAACCGCCGGGGAACGTTTGCATAATCGGGGTGCGGGATCTGCCTGTCCCTTATTGTCCGGGTAAACTGCTGATACCCCAGACTGTCTGCTTCCTGGTGCGTGGAAAGGACTTTTTTGACATTGAAATGTTTTAGAATGTAAAGCAGCCCGTTAAGGTGGTCGGCATCGGGGTGGGAGAGTACGACAGTGTCCAGGGTCCCAATTTTGCGGTGCCATAGAAAAGGGGCCACCACGTTTTTGCCGATATCAAACAGCTTATTGCTTGAGAACCCTCCCCCGTCAATCAGCATCCGGCTGCCGCCGGGCAATTCTATAAGTGCCGCGCTGCCTTGCCCCACATCAAGGATGGTTACGCGCAGGTGCGCGTTCCGAAAACGCTGATGATACACGTATCCGATGTCAGCAGCCAGTATCCCGGCAGCCAGAACCATTATTAAAAAGATCTGCGACAACTTTGGCTTTTCACCGGAAGAGCCGTCTCCTTTCTTTTTGATCAGCATGAGACAGGAAAAAAACAAAACATAGCCACAGGCGAGTTCAAGCAGCGAGGGCGTGATGGTTTTTGTTGAACTAAACGGCAGTTCCGCGATTCGGTAAATGGCCGGAAGCACGCCGTCGATAAGGGTCCCGGCCAATTTAAGCATCCATCCGGCCATTGCCTCGCTGACCGGCAGCATCACCAGGACGGCAAACAGTGCAAGGGGCACCACGATAAACCCGATTACCGGAATGATCAGCAGGTTGGTAAGGATGCCGAAAAATGCAACCTGGTTGAAATAATGCATCACCAGCGGCGTGGTGCCCATGATGGCAAAAAAGGAAACTGCCATGAAGGACAGCAGGGACTTAACCGGGGCCGGAAAGCGCATTGCCGGACCGCTTCCTTCAATGGCGGAAAGGCCCCAAACGATTGCCGCAACTGCGGTAAACGAGAGCTGAAAGGAGACTGAAAACAGGGCAGGCGGAAAAATGGCGAGAATGACCAGCGCAGCAATGGCAAGGGTATTGATAAGGTCGTGCTCCCGCTCTATCAGGAAGCTGAGCAGAAAGAGGCTGGCCATGATCACCGCGCGTTGGGTGGAGGGCGCCATTCCGGCCAGCAGGCCATAGCCCCATACCGGAAAAATTGTGAGAACCGCGGCTGTTTTCACAGCCAGCCCCCGCTTTAACAGTGGCGGGCAGAGCAGTGCCAGGTGCTTGAACAAAAGAAAGGCAGCCGTGGCCACAATGCCGATGTGGAGACCGGATATGGCCAGGATATGGCTGGCCCCGGCGCGGTTGAAGGCCTCTTTAAGCTCCTGCGGCAGCAGTTGTCGATTGCCGAGGACCAAGGTGGATAAGATGGCGCGGGCGTCCCCCCCGGCGGATGCGTCAATCAAATGCGCAGCCGCCTGTCGTTTGGCTTGAATAACGGCGCTTATGGGGGGCATTTCCGGCTTTGACGGATGAACATGGAGGTTTTTAGCGGAACAATAGGTGCTGCCCCAGATGTTTTTATGGGCCATAAAGGCCTTGTAATCAAATCCTCCAGGGTTGTTGAAGTTGTGCAGCGCCCTGATTTTTCCGGGAAAGGTTATCGTATCCCCCTTCACTGGCTGGCGGGACGGTTTCCCATACACAGAGACTTTAAGGCCGCCTTTGACCGCTACGGGGTCTCCCGCTGCCTGCAGGGAGGCAAGTTGAATCCTGGACAGGGTAAATTTCCACCGGAAGTCTTGCCGGATGGGCTCCGATGCGATCCTTCCGGTGATCTGTCGGGGGTTTTTGTCCAGGAATCGGCTGATATGGGCAGGGTCCTCCGGTGCGAAATGCCAGGGGCAGAGACTGAGGTAGCCAAGGGCGCCAAAGAGCATTAGTGGCCGCCACTTGACGGGGCGTGCGGTGAATACAGCGTAACAAACAAGGACGGCGGAAAAACCCGATAAAAGGAGGGCGGCCTTCAGATGCCCGGGGAAGCAGTGGGCAAGCAGAATCCCGCAAATGAAAGAGATCAGCAGCGCAATCAACGGCCTGAAATAAAATCGGGATTCTCCCCCTTCTTCCCCGTCCGTTATCGGCTTCTCCATTATTTGAGCATACTGCTGTTATCAGCGGGGTTCTCGTTTTATAGAGGCTCCCAGCCGGCTGAATTTTTCCTCAAGACCTTCATAACCCCGATCCAGGTGATAAACCCGGCTGATCCGCGTGGTTCCCCTGGCCACCAGACCCGCCAGTACGAGGCAGGCGCTGGCCCGCAAATCGGTTGCCATCACCGGGGCGCCGGATAAATACGGCACGCCGCGGACCATGGCGCGGCTGCCAGAGATGGTAATGTCCGCCCCCATTCGCTGGAGTTCGCTGACATGGATGAAGCGATTTTCAAACACATTTTCTGAGATTATGGAAAAGCCTTGGGCAACGGCCATCAGAACCATGAACTGGGCCTGCATGTCGGTGGGAAAGCCGGGGTAGGGCATGGTTTGAATGTCTACACTGTTTATCCGGGAGTTTCCTTTCACCTGAATGGATCGATCTCTAATCGAAACCGAGGCGCCGGTTTTTTCCAGTTTCAGGATCAACTCTTTCAGGTGGGCGGGTTCGCTCTCATGGATCCACACTTCTCCACCGGTGAGAGCCGCGGCCACCATGAAAGTGCCGGCTTCAATCCGGTCCGGTATAATGCGGGCGGTTACCGGCTGCAGGGCCTTTACCCCGTTGATGGTGATAACCGAGCTGCCGGCACCGGAAATGTCGGCGCCCATCTGCTTGAGCACCTCGGCCAGCGCTGTGATCTCCGGCTCACGGGCGGAATTTCGCAGAACCGTCTGCCCCTCGGCCAAAACCGCCGCCATCATGAGGTTTTCCGTGCCCGTGACCGTTGGAATATCCATATAGATTTCAGCTCCGGTCAGTTTTTGGGCGGATGCCTCGACATAGCCATGTTCCAGCTTGATGTCAGCGCCCAGCAGGGCCAGGCCGTTCAAGTGCTGGTCAATGGGCCGGGCACCGATGGCACACCCCCCGGGAAGGGAGACCCGGGCGCGTTTCATACGGGCGAGCAGGGGCCCCAGGACCAGTATGGATGCCCGCATTTTCCGAACATGTTCATAAGGTGCTTCAAAATGGGACAGGTTCCCGGTATCAACGGAGATGGTATTGGCTTCAAATGCGACCGAAGCGCCCATGTTGGCAAGCAGATCCCCAAGGCTTTCAATATCCTTTAACGCCGGCACATTATGAAATGTAAAGCCACCGCCGGTCAGGATAGTCGCGGCAATGATGGGTAGTGCAGCGTTTTTGGCGCCGCTTACGGTGACTTCACCATTTAATTGATTTCCGCCCTGGATCAGGATGTCATCCATGAAATTCTCTTTTTCCGAAAAGTTTGCCGAATGGCGGGGGGGCCCGATCCGGCAGGTAAACGGGTTGGTTGCCGTGGTTGTATATAAAAAGGGACCCCGATGGGCGCCAAAGGGGTCCCTGTACTAATTCCGGGTGCATGCCGCTTTATCCGGCATGCGCCTGCTCAATCCGCGGAGGGTCGAAGGAATTCAGTGATGCCCGTTTTCCTCCTGCTTTACCGTATCCACAACGGATTTGATAATGCAGTAGGTCAGGCCCAGGCCGACAATCGAAATAGCATACCAGAGGGCCCCGTGGAAGACCATGTGTATAATATCCCATTCCCACTCAAAGTTGAAAGGAAACATCTCTGTTTGCTCCTTGCTTGGGGGTTAATCCTAGGGGTTTAATTCTCGTTCCTGGGGAAATACCGGCAGATACCGGTGAGCCAGGGAGATCAAGAGAATCCCGTAAGCGATCGGGAGGATCGTGGTGGCCACCTCCTGCCAGCTGGGCGCATACATGAACCAGTCTTCAAAGGGAACGACCGGCACGGCCAGGGTTTGCAGCACCATTACCCAGCGATTGACGCATACACCCACAACAGCCAGCACAATGGCCAGCGCGAGCAGCGATTTGTTCTCCCGGCCCTTTCGGGTGATCAGTATAGCCGCGGGGACGATCCCGCAGACAAGCAATTCCAGGACCAGGATCCAGATACCGTAAACCGGGTTGCCGGAATAAAAATCCATGAGACGGAATCCCATGCTCGGGGCGGTAACCACCGCCCAATAGATGGTGTCCGCGATTTTGGCAATCATATAAGTGGCCAGCAGCCATCCGGAAATTTTGGCCAGCAGCAGGATGACCTCATCCTTGACGAGTTTCTTTTTCGTCAGCTTCTCGGTGATCCAGGTGACCAGAATGGTAAAGCAGGGCCCGCAGGCAGCCGCGGACCAGGTGAATAGGAAAAAAGTCCAGGGCCAGACGTTGATGCCCTCCCGAAAGGCAAATGGGCGGCCGTACAAAACACCGGAAACCCCCCCGAGGGACCCCTGGTGAAAAAAGGAGAGAAAGACGCCCGTTGCGGCAAAGACCCCCATGATGCTGTGCATGTTGTGGCTCAGGTGATGAAGAAAGGGGATTTTTTCCAGTTTCGGGTTTTCAAGGATCAGGGGGATAAACTCAATGGTCAGCACCGCAAAATAGCAGGACAGGCAGAAGGCCACTTCCGTCAGCATGGAGTGCTCGTTGGCGTGCCAGAAGATGAACCATCCGCGCAGCGGCTGCCCGATATCGATGGCCAAAATCAAAAGCGCGGAACTATAACAGATGAACCCGATAATCACGGCGAAGTTGATAATGTTCTTGAGTTTATCCTTGCCGAGGAGGTAGGTCAGGAACCCGGTAAAGAAAGCGCCCCCGCCAAGTGCGATGACTGCGAGATCGGCCCATATCCAGAGTGCAAAACCGTATGCGTCGTTCATGTTGGTCTGGTTCAGGCCCTTGTACCATACCAGATACATGGCATAGACTCCCCACAGGAGGACAGCCCCTGCAGCGGCCATCCAAAGGGAAAATTGCAGTTTTGAGCAGCGTTTCACCCCCGGAGGAATTAATGGCGTCGTCTCCATATTCGATTTGCTCCTTGCCATAGGTTAACTATTTGTGATGCATTTTTTGTTTGCCGGATTTCCCGACAGTTTCATTCTCCAGGTAATTGTCCCCCGCCCGCCGGACCCAGCTTTTGCTGGTCAGGTAATAGACCTTGGGATTTGTCTGCAGACGTTCCAGAAGACGGAATGCCTTGGGGCTGTCTTTTAGTTTATATACCGCATGGTCCGGGTTGTTCAAATCACCGAAAGTAATGGCATGGGTGGGGCAGGCCTGGGCACAGGCGGTCTGATATTCATCTTCATAAACCTCATCGCGGCCTTCGAGGTAGGCCTTGTCCCGGGCTTCCTGGTAGCGCTGAAAGCAGAAGGTGCATTTTTCCACCACTCCCCGCATCCGGGCCGACACGTCCGGATTGAGATATTTTTCAGTGTCCGCGGGCCAGACCGGATCCCACCAGTTGAATTTTCGCGCGTGGTAGGGGCATGCCGCCATGCAGTATCGGCAGCCGAAGCAGCGAGTGGGAATCTGGCTGACAATGCCGGTTGTATAGTCATAATCCGTGGCGACCGCCGGGCAGACCGAGACACAGGGGGAATGGCCGTGCTTGCCGATGCCGTCGCAGTGCTGGCAGGGCATGGGCAGGTAGCAGATTTCGGTGTCCGGGTAGCTCTTGCCGTTGCTTATCTGGTAGACCCGAATCCAGTTGAGACTGTCGAGCTTGTCGGTCTCATTTTCTTTGAACGGTACATTGTTTTCTGCATAACAGGCCACCATGCAGGCACCGCACCCGGTGCATTTGTCCAGATCAATGACCATGCCGTAGCGTTTGGTGTGTTTATCTCCGTGTTGTTCTTTCATCCCAACCTCATCGCTGACTGTTGATCATCCCGGTGTTTAACGGATATTTCCGAATTCCGGGAGTTAGGCCCTGGTTAGATTCGCCCGGACACCCCAGGCGGCGTTCAGCCCGGACCCCGGGTCTTCCACGGGGCCGATCAGATTATTGATATTAACACCTTTGCCGGCCAGGTATTTGGAGTATGCCGTGTGACCGAGTCCGGCCGGCATGGCAACCACCCCCGGCGCAATGCCGTCAAACAGGTGCAGCCTGACTTCCGCCTGGCCCCTCGGTGTCTTGATAACCACCCGGTCTCCATTGGACAGTCTCAGTTTCCCGGCTGTCTCGGGGTTGATTTCCACGAAGCAGGCCTGGTCTTTTAAAACATCCGCGTCAATGGTTTTGGTCATGAAAGGAGGATTGCCCACGGCGCCGTTGGAAATGCGCATGGAGTCGTAGGGGATCAGGACCAGTGGGTATTGGTCGACTTCGCCTTCAACAGCGGTGGCTGAATCGGAAACCCCTTTCATATCGTTTGCACGGAATTCAAATTTTCCGGAGGCCGTATTGAAACGGTCCGCCCGGGCTTCACGTTCCAGCGCAGGCATCCGGGCATACCCTTTTTCTGACAGCTTGTCCCAGTCATCCTTCAGGGCCTCCTCGAGAAAAGCCTGGTAATTTTTCCAGGGAAAGGCGTTTCCCACGAAAGACCCCAGGGATTTTGCCATTTGTATCACAATGTCGCCGAGGTGCCGGGTATCGTAGGCCGGACGGACAACGGGCCGGGCAAGGCCGATGATTGGCTGGGTGGTCCCGGCCGGCGGCGGCACATCCACGTACTGTTCCAGGAATGTGTGGGTCGGCAGGATCAAATCCGAGAAGTTGGCGGTTTCATTCATGAAGGGGGTGCAGCTGACCAGAAGCGGAATGCGTTCCAGGGCTGTTTTTGCAGCGGCTGTGTCCGGCAGGGTATAGAGGGGATTGGCGCCGCTGACAAACAGGGCCTGAACAGGGGAATCGCCCTTGGTTTTATTGATGACGCCGGGCAGGCGGTGGAGGAGGTAGCGGGCCTCGGGGTAAGAAGAAGTTCCGGCCCCGTCAATACGCGGCTGCTGAAGACTCTCAGCGGCTGTCTTGTCGATTTTAACCTCCGGCCATTTGCCGTACTCCGGCTCCGGCATAACAGAAACACCGCCGGGCCGGTTTATATTTCCGACCAGGGCGTTCAAGGCATGGACCGCCATGGTTTCGGCAATGCTTCCCGGCAGCCGGCCATTGCCACGGCCGGAAATGGCAAGGGGTTTTTTAGCCCGGGCGAACCGCCGGGCAATGCCGGCGATGGTTTTTGGGGGCACCCCGGTTATCTGGGCGACGATTTCAGGAGAATAGTCCTTCATCACCAGGGTTTTAAAACCTTCATGGGAGTTGCCGTTTTCGTCGGTCCAGTCCTCGAACCCGGCTACCTGATTGTTGATAAAGGATTTCCGGTAAAGCGATTCACGGATCATCAGGTGGGCGATGCCCAATGCCAGGACCCCCTCTGTTCCCGGTTTGACCGGGACCCATTGATCCGCATTGGCTGCGGTTTCGGAAAGGCGGGGCTCGATTTGAACAAGGGTTTTGTCTTTATTCATTTTGCCGTGGATGTGGAGCAGGCGGGCCGGAGATCCCCATCCCTGGAGGATGCCGGCGCCAAAGCTGAGTATGTGGTCCGCTTTTTCGATGTCATAGCCCACGTTTCCCTGCCGGCCCTGCATGAGATAGGCAGCCAGTTCATAGGCATCCCGCACATCCGGGGTTTTTATAAAATTGGGCGATCCGTAGGCGGTTAAGAACCTTCCGATCAAGCGGGGGACCGTGCCCCTGTCATCCTCGGCCACCCAGGTCACGCTGTGCGGCTTGCCCTGATCGCGAAGTTTTTTGAGTTCTCCGGAAATCGTTTCAATGGCCTCTTTCCATGAAATGTTCTGCCATTTGCCTTCCCCCCGTTCACCAACCCTTTTCATGGGGGATTTCACCCGCGACGGGCCATAAAGAAACTGGAGCCCGGACAGTCCCAACGGGCAGAGCCTGCCATGGTTGATGGGATGCTCCGGCAGGCCGTCGATTCTAACGGCCCGATCAATGACGCGCCGTACCTGGATGCCGCAGCCGCCCGGGCACAGGGTGCAGACCGAGGTCTTGTGGGAAACCCGGCCGTCTTTGGGCACCGGTGTCCAAGGCCAGTTCTGGGTCCAGATCGAGATATCGTCGGTCAGCTTCCACGGAACCGGGGACAGCGTAGATCCGGCAATCACCCCGACACCCAATGCGATAAAACTTCTTCGATCAATTTTCATGGATTTTACCCCTTATATCGATATCCAAAATCGGCAATAGCGTTTATTGGTGACATTGAAAGCAGTAGCCCTTATGGCCCATTTCCCGTTCGTGGCAGTCTGCGCAGTCGTTCATTTTCATTCGCATGCCATGCTCGGGCTCCCCCAGCCGGGCGATGTTATGGCCCCAAATGTCCCGGCTGTAACCGGTAATCCGATTCTCCTGGTAGGGGCGGAGGGTGCTGGAACTGCCGATGTCCCCGTGACAGGTCGCGCACTGCATGCCGGCACCCTTGACATGGGCGGCGTGCGAGAAGAAAACGCAGTCCGGCTGTCTGGAGTAGACCAGCCAAGGGACTTCCTTGTTCTCCTCGACATATTCCTTGACAAATTTTTCTTCTTCCGGGTCGGTGCCCTGGACAAACTGGTGGCACTCGGAACAGGAGTACAGGTCCGGGATGCCGGAGAAGCTTCCGTCATCCCGGAAGTAGTGGCAGCTCCGGCAGCCGTCGTAGACCACGCCCATGTGGAGATCATGATCGAAATCAATGGGCTGCTCTTTTTCGGAGTAAAGCAGATTCGGAAAAACAAGCCAGCCGCTTAACATGCTGCCGACCAGACCGATGATAAAAAACAGCAGAATGATCCAGCCGGAGCCGTCTTTCCGCTTTTTTGAGGCATCGCCGGGTTCCGGGGGTGCCGCATTGGAGACCGGATGTTGTTGATCGTTGGTGTTCATGAATACTCCGTTGTTCTACGTTGATGGTTTATTATCCCCGCAACGGTGAAGGGCTACCCGTTTATTGTTGGTTTATTGCTGGCAATTCCTTGTTATTCCGGTTGAAATATATCAAAAAAAAATTAGTTATCTATTTTAAAGCCGGTTGTCAATAAAAATGTCTGACTACTGATAGCTGTGCAGTCCCGGCAAAAGGTTGACGCCGAAATAGGTGAAAATAACGGCGACAAATCCGGCGCACGAAAGGATGGCGATCTGTTTGCCGGTCCAGCCCCGCATCAGGCGGGCGTGCAGCAGGGATGCGTATATCAGCCAGGTGATCAGGGACCAGGTTTCCTTGGGGTCCCAGCCCCAGTAACGGCCCCAGGCCTGGTTGGCCCAGATCGCCCCGGTTATGATGCCGGCCGAGAGAAACAAAAACCCGAACATGACCATCTGGTGGGTCAATTCGTCGAGCATGTCCACATTCGGAATTTTATGAGAGAACCTGCCCTCGGGATTTCGTCCGCCGGCCTTGATGAAGTAGAGAATGCTGATGCCGAAAGCAACGGCAAAACCGGCATACCCGATAAAGCAGGTGACCACGTGGGCGATGAGCCAGTTGCTTTGAAGCGCCGGGATCAGCGGTTCAATGGCGCTGTCCACCTTGGGCAGCGAGGCATAGGCCATGGCCAGAAAGGACAGGGGGCTGGCCACAACGCCGATTATGCGGAGCTTGTAACGCAGGTCCAGAAACAGGTAGAGCGCGGCGATGCAGAAGGCAAAAAACACCAGCGATTCGTAGAGGTTGGACAAGGGGGCGTGACCATAGCCCATTTGATAGGATTCGATCCACCGGAGAATAATGCCGGCCAGGTTGCCGGCGACGCCCACCAGGGTCGCCGCCGTGCCCAGTTTGCCGGGCAGCTGTTTTTTGAACACCCAGGAGCTGATATAGAAAAGCACGGCCAGCCCGTATATGAATGTAACGATGGAAAATAAACTCGAACTGCTTATCATGGTCACCCTTTCATTTTATTGGAAATTGGCGGGGTTTCTCAGCTGCCGCGCCAGGCGCTGGGTTGCACCTCTCATGCCGGGCCGGTTTTTCCCGGAGATGCAGGCCAGCATGACCTCTGTTCGTTCATCCCTGCCGGTCAATTCCAGGCACACCTGTTGATGCTGCATAAAAAAGGTGATGTAGCAGCCGATGATAATAATGAGAAATCCCGCGTACACCACAGGCACACCGGGGTCCCGGGTGACCTGGAGGCCTGTGTAATAAACATAGTCCACATCCTTGATGGAAATGACGTAATCCCCGCCTCGCATACGGTCAAACCGGGGATAAGAGACGGGAATAAGGATATTCTTTTCCGGCGCTTCGCTGTCCGCCGGTATCAGGCGGCACAGAAAAGCCTCGCCGATGTTGTGCCCCCGGAAATTATAACCGGTTGAGAAATCCTGGACAACAAGGGTGCCCTTGCCCGCCGGAAGCGGCACTTCTTCGCCCATGGATGCGGATTTTTCAAAAGTCATGCCGGAGTCCGGTTCGGTGAAGACAAGGGTGAACTCCTTGCCTGCCATGCGGCCGTAGCTGGACTGAAAGATATTGATGCCCTGGTGGCTAAGCGGGGCATTGACCCTTATGTCGGCTTTGCGGATCACTTCCCCGTCATTGAGAAGAGAGAGGGCGGAGCGGTATTCCTTGGGCATCCCGGACTCATAGCGGCTGATTTGGAATTCATCGCAGCGGATGGCGAAAGGCAGGGTCATTTGCTGGTCTGTTTTTTCCAGAGAGACCGTTTGGACCGTTTCCCCTTCCGGGATATTGGTATAGCCCTTGAAGCCGAAGAGAGATCCGATAAGGCCGCCGATGACCATGAGGAGGATGCTCAAGTGAACGGCATATACGCCGAGCCTTGTCCACCGGCCTTTTTCACCGAAAATGAGCAGCCCGTCGTCTTTTTCCCGGGTTTCCATATGGCGGAAACGCTTGCCCAGAAAAGATTCATAGGCGCTTTTGAGGCTTTCCGGCGGGAGTTCCTCCCGCCACTCCATGCGGTTGCCCGATTTCTGAAAACGGGAGGCCTGGAAATTGATTTTTTTGGGGAAAAGGATCTTCCAGGTGGCGGAGAGCCGGTCGATGGAGCAGACAATGATGTTGACCGTCAACAGCGCCAATAACAACCGAAACCACCAGGCATGGTACATATCGAAAAAGTCCAGGGCCTGAAAGACGGTAAACAGGGGTTCCCCGTACTTCTGGACCAACATGGCCGGGTTGGCGTTCTGGGGAATAACCGTGCCGATAATCGAGGTGGCGGCAAGCACGAGCAATACCACCACCGAGAGTTTGACAGAGGCAAAAAAGTTCCATACCTTGTCGGTGAAGGGATTCGAAGACTTTGATTGATTCATTATTTCCGCCTGTTATACAAAATTTGAAAATGTCAGATATTCATAACAGATAATTTTGGCGCAGGCAAACAGATTCATCCGTATGGAAGAGGCGGGGGCGGAAGAAAAAGCCGGTGCCAATGCCCGGGAAAACCCCCGGGCAGGCTCGGAGCCGGATTTGCCGAAGTTTTTCCCCCTTCGCTTTGAAATGCTTGCCTGCCGGCGGGATTTGCGCTACTTTCGGGGTGTATCGCCAAAAATATAAATAAACTAATAAAATAATTTAATCCGGAGGCATCCGGAACGGGAAAAAAGGAAGGGGTAAACAAATGACGGTGTTGAAATGGGGCCTGACATGGCGGCTGGTTTTGGTTGCGGGGTTGTGCGCCGTGATGCTGATGGGGTGCCGCGCCACCACGCGCGATATTTCCCCGGATGAAAGTCTGCATTACGATGAAACCTATGGTTTTGCGGATAAAAAGGCCATTGTGGAGGCGCTCGTCGATTCCCTGGCCAGCGAACCGCCGCTTTGCTGCAGGGAGGGGCGGCCGGTGATCGTGATCTACGGGGTGGCCAACCGGACGAGCGAGCATATCGATACCAGCGGCATTACCGACGAGATCCGCCAGGAAATATTGGCCACCCAAAAGGCGCGCTTTGTCAATAAAACCCAGCGGGCCAATATTGAAAAGGAGCTCAACTACCAGTACGGCGGCCATGTGAGCCCGGAAACGCGGATGGAGCGGGCGCGCCAGATCGGTGCGGAGTATATGCTGACAGGCACGCTTCGTTCCATCAGGAAGAAGCAGCCCGACCAGGTGCGTTTAAAGAGGCGCACCCTCCAGTATTACAGCCTGAACCTGGAGCTCACGGACCTGGAGACCGGGCTTGTTGAATGGGCGGACAGCGTGGAAATCGTCAGGGAATCAGCCAAGCCCTTTATCGGCTGGTAACGGCGGCCGATGCCAACAGGGGGGTTGAGACACCGCCGGGCCTGCTTTTTACTGGTCCTTTTTCTGGTGGCCGCCACTGGATGCGCCGCCGGCCGATTCGACCAGGCCCGGCAGTCCTTTTATAACGGCAGGCTGGATCGCGCAGCAGCCGTCCTGGGGGACCCTTCGGAGGTCCCCGGCCGGGACCGGCTGCTGTATTTCATGGAAAAAGGGGTGGTTCTGCACCAGTTGGGCGACTATGCGGCCAGCACCCGGATGTTTCGCCAGGCCGCTGAGTTTATCAACAGGCATGATGTCATCAGCGCCAGCCGCCAGACCGGGTCTCTGCTGACCTCGGAGCGGCTTGTCCGCTATCGGGGCGAATATGCGGAGAGGCTCTGGGTGCACACCTACCTGATGATGAATTACCTCCTGCAGCATAGGCCTGAGAGCGCCCTGGTCGAGGCCCGGCAGGCGCTTGAGGTCTTTGCCGAAAAACCGGACGTCCTGGGTGAGGCCCATTTTACCCGGGCCCTGATCGCTCACTGTTTCGAGGCGGCGGGGGAAATCAACGGCGCCTACATCGAGTATAAAAAACTGGCTGAAGGGCTGGGGGACCCGGCGCCGGTGGCCGACAAGCTGGTTCTTCTCGGCCGGCGGCTCGGATTCCGGGATGAAGTTGAAAGATTCGAGACCCATCTCAGTCCGCGGGTGCGTCGGCAAATCAGCAGGGGGATGGGGCCGGAGCTGGTCGTCTTTGCCAGTCAGGGCCGGGCCCCGGTCAAAATTCCGCACAATATTGTGCTGCCGCCCTCCATACGGTTTTCTTTCGTTTCCTACCGGAAGCGGACCCACTCCTATGCCCCCCCGGTTGTTCATGCTGCCGATGGAAGGCTCTCCGGCCGGCAGGTAAGAACGGATATCTCAAAAGTTTTGGAAGCCTCCTTGAAGGAACGGGCCGCCCGGATGATGGCCAAGGAGAGCGCCCGGGTGGCGGCAAAGGAAGCGATATCCAGAAATATCGAGGATGACTTTCTCGAGGTTGTCGTGCGCGGGGTTTTTTTCGTGCTGGAAGAGCCGGATACCCGGTCCTGGCAGACACTTCCGGCTTACTGGACGATGATCCGGGTGCCGCTCCCGCCGGGCCGTGAGCTGAGTCCGGGCATTACCATTGAAAATGCCGGGGCCAGCTACGAGCTTCCGGAATTGCATACGGAAAGGGCGGGCCGGCGGTTTTATTATTTTGCCTTGAGAAACGGAGAGGTTTTCTCCCCCCCGGCTCCGGCCCCAGCTCGCGAAAAGCAATAGGAATTCTTGATGAAAATGCAATTTCGCCTTTTTCTGATTTTTCTGGCCGTTCTCGCCGGCATGAGCGTCCCGGGCCCTTCGTCTTTCGGGGCGGCAAGGGCGGTTGAGGAGGGGGGCAATCCCCCCGCCGCTTCGGGCGGGGTGCCGGGTGAAGCGGCCAATGAAGCGCCGGTGGTGTTCCCGGCTGACGCAGCCGATTCCATGAGTCGGGAGGCCTCCCGGGTGACGGAAGATCTGGGCCATCAGGCCCGTTCTCTTTTTGTCCACACCCCCCTGGGATGGGATTGGGACACGCTTGCCTACCTGTCCCGCCAGACGCTGCGCTTGCCCGCCAAGCTCCCGGAATTGTTGACCCATTTACTGGAACAAAGCCGTATCCTGGGCTTTGCCGGCTCCGTGATAATGGTGATATTTCTGGCAGCGGTCATCTACAGCCTGCTCGGTCAGAAGCGGGTGCTCCAGGCGGTGGAGGAGGGCGTAAGCCCGGTTTCCCGAAGGCTTCCGGAAGAGTTCGTCCAGTATTTCCATCTGATTCTGCGTTCCTTTGCAGCCGCCCTGATCCCCTTGCTGCTGCTCGGGCTCTATTCCCTGGTCAAGGGGTTTATTGTCTATGACGCGCCATGGTTCCTGCTCATCGGCCGCCTTCTGCTGCTCTGGTCGGTGGGAGCGCTTTTTTTAAGCCTTGTCCGCGGCGTGGTGGCGCTTTCCATCGTCACTGTCAGCGATGACATGGGCGAGTTGCTGGTGCGCCGCGTCCGGCGGGCGGCCTTGCTCATACTGATCGGCATCGCGGCTTTCTGGAGTGCAGAGGCCATTATCGTGCGGCCGGATGTGATCCACTTTTTCCGCTTTGTCCTATATCTCACCATTGTTTTTGTGCTCCTGATTTTTTTCCTGCGCAAAACCTTTATCCTCTCATTTTTGCCCGAGCTGCCCTACAACAGCTATCAGTCCTTTCTGCGGGGCCTGCACCGGTTTTACTATCCGGTGATGATTGTCACGTTTTTTACCGGTATATTGTGGTGCCTGGGCTTCAGGCGCTTTTCCACGGTGCTGTGGACCAAGACCTGGGCGGTGGCCGGCGTCTTCATCGGGTTCTCGCTTGTGTACCACGTGGTGATCAAGCAGGTTCAAAAACTGGCGGACCGGGCCGGGCAGGAAAATGAGGAGGCCCGGTATTTCTTCAAATCCCTGAAGGCGCTGGTGCTGTATGTCACGCTTATCGTCACCAGCCTGGTGATCATGGACCTGCTGGGGATTCTGGATCCGCTCCACCGCGTCCTGTCGTTCCAGCTGATCAAGATCGGCAGTGCGCCCCTGTCATTGTGGATTCTGTTGAAGGCGGCGCTGATTCTGCTGGTTTTTGTCTTTCTTTCCAGGTTTCTCTGCGCCTACCTGGACTACCGCGTCTATCCGCGGCTGGCGGTGGAACCCGGGCTGGGCTATGCCATTAACACTTTTTTAAAGTATTTTTTTATGCTGGTCGGGGCGCTTGCCTCCCTTCAGATCGTGGGTTTTGATCTGCGCGCGCTCCTGGTGTTTGCCGGGGCGATGGGTATCGGCCTGGGATTTGCCCTGCAGTCGGTGGCATCTAACATGATCTCCGGGTTTGCCATTATTTTCGGCGGCAAAATCCGCAAGGGGGACTGGATCGAGATTGGCGGCACGCTCGGCGTGGTAACCGATATTTACCTTCGGGCCACCAAGCTGAGGAACCGGGATAACATTGAATACCTGATTCCCAATGCGGACTTGATGTCAAGCACCATTGTCAATTATTCCCTGTCCTCGCCCATGATCCGCATCAGCGTTCCCTTTGGCGTCTCCTACGCGGCGGATCCGAATGAGGCGGGGCGCATTGCAGTGGCTGTGGCGGAAAATGAGCCGAGGGCCATGGGGTACCGGCATCCCGAGATCCGGTTTGTGGGCTATGGCGACAGCTCCATTGATTTTGAACTCCTTGTCTGGATCGACGTCCGGAAAACCGCGCGCCGGCTGATCCGGAGCAATCTGTATTTTGCCCTGTTCGATGCCCTCAAGCAGGCCGGCATCGAGATTCCCTTTCCCCAGCGCGATCTGCATCTGCGCAGCAGTATCGCCTGGCATGAGTTGATGCCGCCGGCCCCGCAGCCGGCAGAGGCCTGAGTTTGAGGTGATGCAATGACCGCGACAGATCCGAACAATCCGCCGCCTGCAAAGAAACAGGCCGGGACCGCCCTGCAGGAGAGTGAGGCCCATTACCGCCGGATGTTCGATAAATCCGGGGCGGCCTCCGTTGTTATCGGGCCGGACATGACGATGGAGATGGCCAATGAAGAATTCGAGCAGCTTTCGGGTTATAGCCGCCAGGAGATCGAAGGGCGCATGAAATGGTCGGCATTGATTGCTCCCGAAGACCGGGAGCGGATGGTGCACTATCACTACCGCCGCCGCCAGACCGGCGCCGAAGTGCCTTCGCAATATGAATGCCGCCTCGTCAATCGCTCGGGCGAATGGCGCCATATCTTCATGAAAGTGGGCATGCTGCCCGATGGCAGTCGCAGCATCGCCTCGTTCATGGATGTCACGCGGCTGAAGCACTCTGAGCAGGCGCTGAAGGAGAGCACGGAGAAATTAAGCACCATCATCGAGGCGGCCGAAGGCTTTATTTTTACCTGCGGGCCGGGGCTTCAAATCGAGTTCATGAACAAGACCCTGATGGAGAAGATCGGGCGGGACGCCACCGGCGAGCCCTGTTTTAAGGCCTTGTGCGGTTTGAACGCGCCATGCCCCTGGTGCCGGCGGGATCAGGTTTTTGAAGGGCAAAGCGCGCGGCAGGAATTTGAAAACCCGCTGGACGGGCGCTGGTATGAGGCGATCCTCTCGCCCATAGTTGATGCCCGGGGCGGGGTCTCAAGCATGGAATCCCTGGTGCTTGATATCTCCGAGCGCAAACGGGTGGAATCGGTTCTCGCCGAACGCGCGGCCTATCTGCGCAAGGAGAACGTCCGCTTAAAATCCAGCATGAAAGAGCGGTTCCGGTTCGGGGATATCATCGGCAAAAGCAAGGCCATGCAGACGGTCTACGACCTTATCTTAAATGCCGCTGCCACGGATGCCAACACCATTATCTACGGGGAATCCGGCACCGGCAAAGAGCTGGTGGCCAGGGCGATTCATCAAAACAGTGACCGGCAGGGGGCGTCTTTCGTGGTGGTCAATTGCGGCGCCATCCCGGAGACGCTGCTGGAAAGCGAGTTCTTCGGTTATAAAAAAGGCGCTTTTACCGGTGCGGACCGGGACAAGCCGGGGTACCTGGCCCTGGCGGACGGGGGAACGCTTTTCCTGGATGAACTGGGCGAGATCGGGTTAAACATGCAGGTCAAGCTGTTGCGGGTGATTGAAGGAAACGGCTATACGCCGGTTGGCGGCAGCCGGGCGCATTACCCGGATATCCGGCTTATCGGCGCAACCCACCGCAATATCCGCGAACTGGTCAAAACAGGCGGCATGCGGGAGGATTTTTTCTACCGGATCCATGTCATCCCGATACATATCCCTCCCCTGAGGGAGCGCAAAGAGGATCTGCTGCTGTTGGTCGATCATTTTCGCCAGTCCTATGCCGCTCAGGGCGAGCTGCCGCCGATCAGCGGGGAAATCCTGGACGCCATCCACTCCCACGACTGGCCCGGAAATGTCCGTGAACTTCAGAACAGCCTGCATCGTTATTTTACCCTCCGGCACTTTGACGGGCTTCAGCCGTCATCGGGGAACGGCCGTCAAAAGCCGGGTCCGGCCGCCGGGGCGCAGGACCTTCAGGCCGCACTCGAGGATTACGAAAAGGACCTCCTCCTCGCCGCCCTGACGCGCTGCAAGTGGCACCGGGGCCTGGCTGCGGAGCGCCTCGGCATCAACCGCCGGACCCTGTTCAAGAAAATTAAAAAATATGGTCTCGATCGTTCCTGATTTGGGGTCAATTGTTCCTGACTATTTTTTTTAAATAAATTCAAATTATAACATCCATATCCAATCATTTTGAGAACGTTCAGCCTCATTTTTTCCTTTTTTTTCTTTTTTTCATCCCTGCCCTCATCAACTGGAAATTCAAGACTTTATTGGTTTTTTAATCCTGTGGCACGGTTTTTGGAACTAAAGCCCCAGAAGTGCGCTATGCCGGCTCTCGGGCTTGTTCCAGGGGGCCGGGTAAATATTAAACAAACCCATTGAGTGGAAAGGAATTGAGATGAAGGGCAAATCATTGCGGTTCAAGTTGATTGCCGGGGGCATTCTGGCCGTGCTGCTCCCCTTGCTGGCGGTTGGCTATTTCAGTGTCACCCGGTCCTCCGATGCCCTGCAGACACTGGCCAGGCAGCAGGTCGTCAATTTATCGAAGGATCTCTCGGGCATGACGCAGCTGGTGCTGAAAGAAGAGTTGAAGCTGGTGGCGCAGATCTCGGGAGAAGACAGCCTGCGCGGGCAGGTGGGGGCGGTTGATGAAGCCGGGCCCCAAAATGCCGCGGCTGAAGTTGAAGCCCTTGACCGGCGGCTTACAGGAATTATGAAAGCCATTGGCCATGATTATGAAGGCATGTTTATTGCCGATGCCACTGGCAGGATCTATGCGGATGGAAACGAGGGGGCCTACAAGGATGTCTCCATTGCCGACCGCGAATATTTTCAAAAGGCCAGGCAGGGGGAGCGCCTGGTGGGCACCCCGATCGCATCCAAGGTCACGGGAGAGCCGGTGGTCCCGATTGCCGCACCGATCCAAACCGCCGGCGGAACATTCGCGGGCGCCCTGATATCGATTGTCAAAACCAACTTTCTGGCCGAAGAGATCACATCGGTTGAAATCGGTGAGACTGGCTACCCATTTATGGTGGATCAAAATGGGACAGTGATCGTCCATCCGGACAAGTCTATCATTCTGGACGTCAATGTGAAAAAGCTTTCCGGTATGGAGGAAATCGGGCAGGCGGCCGTGGCCGGGCAGACCGGGGTGAAGTCCTACATCTATAAGGGAGAGGAAAAGATCGGCGGCTTCGCGCCGGTGCCGCTCACCGGCTGGAGTGTCGTCACCACCCAGACCGCCGATGAATTCATGGGGACGGCCAATGCCATCCGCAATTTCATCACGGCCATGACGGTTGTTTTTCTTGCCGCCACCGTTCTTGTGGTGGGGTTTTTCGCCAATGGCATCAGCCGCCGGGTAATGGGCATTGTCAACAATCTGAACAGCAGTGCCGGGCAGGTGGCTTCGGCTTCCAATCAGGTGGCGTCAACCAGCCAGTCCCTGGCCGAGGGATCCAGCGAGCAGGCTTCAAGCCTTGAGGAGACCTCCTCCTCGCTCGAGGAGATGGCGGCCCAGACCCGGCAGAACGCCGACAACGCGGAGCAGGCGGACAATTCCGTCCAGGAGACGGCCAAAGTGGTGGACAACGGGGTCTCGTCCATGGAGCGCATGAATGCCGCCATAAACGAGATCAAGGACTCTGCCAACGAGACATCGAAGATCATCAAGACCATTGATGACATCGCCTTCCAGACCAACCTGCTGGCCCTGAATGCCGCAGTGGAGGCTGCCCGGGCCGGTGAAGCGGGCAAGGGCTTTGCCGTGGTGGCCGAGGAAGTCCGGAACCTGGCCCAGCGAAGTGCCGAGGCGGCCCAGAATACCGCCCAGCTTATAGAAAAATCACAGGAAAATGCGAATAATGGGGTCACTGTCGCTGAAGAAGTGGCCACCCAGCTAAACTCCATCAAGGAGAGTTCGGCAAAGGTCAATACCCTGATCGCCGAAATTGCGGCGGCCTCCCGCGAGCAGACCCAGGGAATCGACCAGGTCAACACCGCGGTTTCGGAGATGGACAAGGTGGTGCAGCAGAATGCGGCGGATTCCGAGGAGTCGGCCAGCGCGGCGGAGGAGCTCTCCTCCCAGGCCTTGGAAATGGAGCGGATGGTGGCCGAGCTGGAAGCCGTGGTCAGCGGGCAAAGCAGCCGGGCTGCGGCGGAGCCGGAGGCCCGGGAGCAGTCCAGGTCCAGGGCCGGCACCGTCCCACGGACCCGCACGCCTCAGCTGTCAAACCGGGCGAAACGGAATCAGGGCGGGACCGCCTCCGCAGACAGGGTGATTGCCCTGGATGATAAGGATTTCAGTGAATTTTAAATGTGAAGCGGCTTGGACGGCCTAAAGGCGGTGCGGACCTGGATCCACGGTTCTCGCGGAAAGGGTCCGCAAAAAAAGCCGGAGGGGGGTCAGGTATCCCTCAGGTGGCCGATCTTTTGCCAGTCAAGCCCCAGGAGTCCGGCGGATGCCCGGTCGACAGCCCGGGCATCATCGCCGGCAACGAGTTTGCCAACCGGCGGATCGCAGCATCTTCCCCCCAGGTGCTGCTCCGGCATGCCGATGGAGGCGTCCATTAAAGTGAGATCCGGGCTCCGGTAGCGGTTTAAGTCGATAATGGCCTGCTGCAGATCCCGGTGAAACGCGGCCTTGTTCCAGATGCCCCCGGAGCCGGCGTAATGGGCGGGCGGGGCGAAGCCCATCATGTTTTTCATGCTGCCTGTAAATTGGGAGAGGGTGTGGACCTTCAGAACCGGAAGGGAGATGATGAAATGCGTATCCGCGATCTCCGGCAGATACAGTTCCGGGAGGCGGGGGCAGTCCGGCTGTTCCCGGCGCTTGCAGGCCTGTGTGTTTAAATCCACCAGTCCGACCTTGAGTTCCCCGGCGAGCCGGGTGTAGCCCAGTTTGTCAAAAACCTGCGACGTACTGTCGCAGGGGTCGCCCGTGCCTTCGGCAATGACAATTTCATCCGCGCCCGTCCGCCGGAGGTATTCAATCACGGCCCGGCAGCAATCTGCGGCGGTAGTCACGGGATGAGGGGCGGCGGTGACCAGGTTGGGCTTTAAAAGGACGGGATTGTGTTTGGCAAGCCTGTCCTTTAGCCCCACCGCATCCAGCGCGGCTGGAACGGATTCGGCAAAGCTCTGGAAATCGATGGTTTTTGTCTGCATTAACGGGCCCCCGCCGCTGTTTGGTTTGCTGCGGCATCATCCGCGGCCTTTTCCGGGACGATGATCAGGCTGGCGGCCTCTTTGGCTGCCAGATACCGGCTGGCCATTTGGGAGAGTGCTTCTGCTGTAATGGCTTCATAGCCGCTTAAAAATGTCCGGCTCCAGTCAATCTGTTCCGGATGCCGGCTCGAGCCTTTAAGTACGTTGTTCAGCCAGTACTCATTTGTTTTTCTGCGTTCCCGGATATGGGTGAGGACCGGCTTGACCGCGCGGTCGCGCTCCTCCTGGCTGACTCCGTTCCGGGCAAGCGCCGCGGCTATCTCTTTGACCGCCCCGATGACCTTGTCGGCATCCGGCGGAGCAATTTCCACAATGGCATGGTATACCCCGTAACCGGGGTAGGCGCGGCTGGCCTGGTTGTAGGCATGATACGAATAGGCAGCCCCCATGTCCTCGCGGATTTTTATCCGCATCCGGTCGGCCATTACGTTGGAAAGAACGGAAAGGCGCCGGTTTCTTTGAATGTCCCAGTAGTCATCGGTGGGGAAGGCCACGTCCACCAGGCCTTTGTTGATTTTTGTGGGCACCTCAATCCGGCGGGATTGGCCGGCGGGAAATGCGGGCTGGCGGTCTTCGTCGGCCGGCCGGTCCTGTTTGACCCGCGGCGCCATGGCGCCGAAATATGTTTTCGCGTTTTTTACAACCGTACCCGTGTCCACATCCCCCACTACGGATATCTCCAGCGGGGCCCGGGTAATGGCCGAACGCATCCATTTTTTGACATCCATCAGGGTATTCTTTTTAAAAACCGCGTAATCCGGCATGCCAAAGCGGCTGTCACCTCCGGCCAGGAATCGCCTGCCCTCCAGTTGAAGGGCGCCGTGGATGGAATGACGCCAGGATTCGTATTGTTGCGCAAATTGCCGCATGGCCAGTTCATAAGCCTCCCGGCGGAACCCCGGGTCTTCCAGGTGGGCGTGGAGCAACTGGAACAACAGTTCGGTCTCATCGCTTACCGAGCGGCCTTTAAAAACGAACTGGTCCTCTTCCACCTGGAATTCAATCTCCGTGTTTTTGCCTGCCAAAACCCGCCTGAGTTCGTCGCGGTTGAGACTGCCAAGCCCGCTCAAATTGAGAACTTTTCGGGCAAGCCCGGAAAGCCCCGGGTTTTCCGCCGGCTCAGCCGCCCTGCCGCCGCCGAAGGCAAGGGCGGCGACTACCTGGTTGGTTTTAAAATCGGTCTTTTTGACGTTCAGGATGATATTGTTGGCAAATTCAATCCGGACAATGCCCAGGTCCTCGATTGTCTCTTCTGAAAGAACCCGGCTGTTTCCCGAGGGGGGGTCGAGATAGGGAAAATCCGGTTTCGCTGCTTCAACAGGCGGTTTCACCAGGGTTTTGCGGCTGTCTTTGAATGTATCAAGGATCTGTTTTTCCGCGGTGTCTTCCCTGCCGCTTAAATCCGCATTACCGGTGACCAGCACCAGCCGGTGCTCCGGTGCCCAGTCTTTTTTCAGTGCCTGGTGAAGGCTTTGCCTGTCTGCGGCGGCGATCATGGGGGCAAGCAGGTCCCGTTCCTGTTCCGGGGACTGAAATACCCGCCGGTTGTCCAGGCTGCTGATGAGGCGCCGGGCCAGATGCCCGCTCTCCCGGGTGTCGGCGGATTTAACCCGCCGCGTGAGTGCCGCCAGACGTTCCTCTTTCACCCGCAGGAGTTCGTTTTCAGTGAAGCCATGCGCGAGCGCTTTTCTCAGGGTCTGCTCAATGGTGCGCAGGGTGGCCGCCCATTTTTCCGGTGCGCAATCCGCATGGATTTCGGCGGCCTGCACATAATGCAAATAGTTGCCGGCAGACGTCCGGGCCGCGGTAAAGGGCGTGTCCGGCTGGTTGAGCATGTCATCCAGGCGATTATTGATGATTTGGCCGGCCATTGCCGAAAGCAGCCGTTCGCGGCGCAGTTCCGTGGAGTCTGCCGGTTGAGGGCGTTTCCTCACGGTTTCAATGGTGACGCGGGTTTCACCGGCCTCGGGTTCGTGGTGGTGAAAGGTTTTTATCCCTGAATGAGAAATGGTGCCCGGTTCCGGGTAGCCCCGCCGGTCGGCCCGCGGTGAAAGGCCGCCAAAGCGGGATTTTATCAGTTCCCGGGCGGTTTCCATGTCAAAGTCGCCCACCATGACGATATGCATCCGTTCCGGCCGGTACCAGGCGTCATAAAAATTTTTCAAAAGCTCCCGGTCCGCGGCTTTGATGACCTGCTCGGTCCCGATGGGAAGGCGTCTGGGGATGAGGGCATCCGGCAGTTCAAAATTCAGCGTTTCTTTAAAGGTTCGGTAATTCACGGAGTCCCGGGTGCGTTTTTCTGCCAGGATGACTTTTCGTTCTTTTTCCACCTCTTGCGCTTCAATAAGGGCGCCGGCCGCATAATCGGCAAGCACCAGCAGCCCGTTATCCAGGCTTTCCTTATCGCCTCCGGGAAGGTCAAGATGGTAGGCCGTGCTGTAAAACCCGGTCCGTCCATTGACATCCGGGCCAAACTGCATGCCGAGGCTTTGAAAATATTTCACCAGCTCGCCGGCGGCAAAGTTTTCGGTCCCGTTGAACAACATATGCTCCAGATAGTGGGCGATGCCGCGTTCATCCGGTTTTTCATGCATGGCCCCGACCTGGATGAACAAATGCATGTTCACGCGGTTTTCCGGTTTTTGGTTGGGCATCAGGATGTAGCGCAAACCGTTTTCCAGACTGCCGAAACGAAGGGAGGGGTCCGGCTGGAGATCCGAGATTTGATGGGGGAGCTGCCGGCTTGGATTGAAAATGGCCGTTTCTGTGTCCCCGCCGTTGACCGGGGCGGCCACGGCGTGCAGCAAAAGGGGGATCAGAAAAAGCGTTAGCTGGATGAAACGCCAATGTTTCGAAATCTTCATGGTGGCTCGATGCTCCTTGTTGATGTTTCTGTCAGGCCAACTTAATCGGAATTTCATTAATAATAGCCATTAAGCGCCCTTCCCGCAATCGTCAAATAGTGCCTGAACGAAAACCGTCTTTTTCGCCAATATCTGTGTCAGGCTCAAA
>CAZNSO010000026.1:0-38928 GCA_964575805.1 uncultured Desulfobacteraceae bacterium | reverse complement strand
AAGCTTAACTTTTAATTTTTAATACAAGTTTTTTTATTTTGTCAATGACTATTTAGCACCCGAATGAAAACCCGACCTTGATTAAACGGCTTGCCTGCACCTTAAACGGTGCCGGCCGGGTTGGCCAAGCGGGTGATCACCTGCTTCATATCCTCCCAGGTTTCCCGCTTGGCAGACGGATTGGCCAGAAGGTGGGCCGGTGAATAGGTGGGCATCAATGCCAACCCCTGGAATTCATGAAACCGCCCCCGGAATTGGACGCACAATGCATTATCCCCCAGCAGTGCCTGTAAAGCCGCGTCTCCCAGGGTGCAGATGATTTCAGGCCGGACAAGGGCTATTTCCCGGTACAGGAAGGATCGGCAGGTTTCGAGATCCCGGGATTGCGGCGGATGCGCCGAAGGCGGCGGGCATTTCAGGGCATAGCTGATATAGACGGCATCCCGGCTCAACCCCATGGCCTTGAGCATCCGGCTGAGCAGTTCCCCGTCCCGGCCGCTGAAAGGGCGGCCGGCGAGGCCGTCTTCCGGCTCCGGCCAGGCACCGACAAGCATCAGCCTGGCCGTCGGATCCCCGCATCCGGCCACCGCCGGGGTCGTTAAGCCGGCCAGTCCGCATTTTTGACAATGTTTCAGCTCGGCGGCAATATCGGAGACGGACCCACCGGCAGGGACCGGAGGGCGTCCCCATTCGGTTATCCTCTCCAGGGTCTCCCGGCGGCAGTCCACCCCTTTTAACCCGAGACCGGAGAGATAGGCCAGGTGACGCTGGATTTGCCGGGTCATGGCCCGTATGTTTGCAGCTTTTTCGTTCATATCAACAATTTGACCCCCGCCTGTTGAGGGAAAAAACACGCCGATGCCGTTCCCATGCCCCCGGATGTCAAAAAATCCGGTCAGCGGGCACCGCGAATAATGGATTTTTTCACGCCGGCATGAGGCTGTGAATTCTGTCGAGCAGCAGGTGGGCGGCGTCCGGCTTTTCCATGACCGGCACCTCCTCGACCCGGCCGTCTGCAAAAAAGAACTTCATTTTGTTGGTATCTGATTCAAAACCGGAACCCGGGGTCCCGATGAGGTTGCCGACGATCAGGTCCAGGTTTTTGCGCCGGAGCTTGTCAGTCGCATGCTGTTCGAGCATTTCGGTCTCGGCGGCAAAGCCGACCAGTACCTGGTTCTTTTTTCGCCTGCCGAGAGATTCCAGGATATCCTCGGTTTTTTCCATTTTTACAACGAGCTCATCAGTGGACTTCTTGATTTTTTGGAGGGAAACCGCCACCGGCCGGTAATCCGAGACCGCCGCCACCTTGATCACCACATCCACCTGGTCCATGACGCCCAAAACGGCATCAGCCATTTCAGCGGCCGTCTCCACGCGTGTCACCTTTACTCCCGGGGGATCGGCAAGCGCCGTGGGCCCGGTAATCAGCACCACCTCCCCGCCCCTGGCCGCCGCCGCACGGGCCAGGGCATAGCCCATTTTCCCGGACGAGGGATTGCTGACAAAACGGACCGGATCCATGGGCTCCCGGGTGGGCCCGGCTGTCACCAGGACCCGCTTGCGGATGAAATCCTTTCGCAAAAGGCTGGCCGCCACACTTTCCACAATTGCTTCCGGGTCCGGCAGCCGGCCCGCGCCCACCGTGCCGCAGGCCAGTTCCCCGGCCCCGGGCGCGACAATCTGATAGCCGTCATTTTCAAGGGTTCGCAGGTTCCTTTGGACCGCAGGACTTTCATACATGCGGGTGTTCATAGAGGGACAGAGCAGTCTGGGGGCAGTGACCACCATCATGAAGGTACTGAGCGCATCATCGGCAATTCCGCCTGCCAGTTTGCCGATCATATCCGCGGTTGCCGGCGCTATGACCACGGCATCAGCCTCCTGGGCCCAATTGATATGGCGCATGTGCGGGTCTGACTGCTCCCCGAACATCTCCGTGAACACGGGGTGCCCGGAGATGGCTTCAAATGTCATGCGACCGACAAACCAACCGGCATTGCGGGTCATGACCACCCGGACATCCGCCCCCGCCTTCTGCAGCAGGCGCAAGATCTCCACGCTCTTATACGCGGCAATCCCGCCGGTTACCCCCAGCACAATCTCTTTTCCCTCAAGGATACGTTTCATGCCCCTGCCTTCCAGTCAGCTTGCGGTTAAACGGTTGTTAACTCCAGGCGCAGCGGTTTTCAATCTTTAACCGTGATTTCAAAGTTTAGCAATTTCGCTTCCGTCAGTAAACAGCAAAGGCGAGCGGAGGCGGCAATTCATCCCGCAATGTCAGAAATGGAGCATCCCCACGACGGCGCCGGTCATGCAGGTGGCAATGGTGCCCGCGACAACGGCTCGCAGGCCCAGGGAAACGATCTCATCGCGGCGGTCCGGAGCCATTGCGCCCAAGCCGCCGATCATGATGCCGAGGCTGCCGGGATTGGCAAAACCGCACAGCGCATAGGACATTATCAGCAGGCTTCTGGGGTTGAGGCTCCCTTCGGGCAGACGAGTCATGTTAATGTAAGCGATAAATTCATTGAGAACCGTCTTGGTCCCCAGCAGGGCCCCGGCGGTCTGGGCCTGGGCCCAGGGAATGCCCATCAGCCATACCACCGGCGCCATAATCCAGCCGAAAATCCGCTCCAGGGTCAGGGGTTCCCCCCGGACGTCAGGCACGGTTCCCAACACGATATTGATCAGCGCGACCAATGCCACCAGTACGATGATCATGGCGATAATGTTTAACAGAAGCTCAATGCCCTGGATGGTCCCCCGGGTCAGGGCATCCATGCTGCCGTAAGCCTCATCCGGCGCGCGGAGTTCCCCCGAGGTCAGGCGCCCGGTTTCCGGGATCATGATCTTGGACACCACGATGGCCGCCGGCGCGCTGATAATGGAGGCGGTGAGGATATGGCCGGCTACATTGGGGATTACCGGATCCAGGATGCTGGCATACAGGACCAGGACCGTCCCCGCAATGGTTGCCATGCCGCTGGTCATCACGGTGAAGAGCTCGCTTCGCGACAACTTCGCCACGTAAGGCCGTATCAGAAGGGGGGATTCCACCATGCCGACAAAGATGTTTGCGGCCACGCCCAATCCTTCCGCCCCCCCAATGCGCAAACTTTTTTTAAGCAGCCAGGAAAAGCCGTTCACCATTCGCGGCAGGACATTCCAGTAAAATAAAACCGAGGAGAGCGCGCTGATGACAAGGACCAGGGGCAGGGCCTGAAAGGCCAGCACAAAGGTTGCCCGGGGATCGACCACCTCAAAGGGCTTGTCCCCGCCCCCGATATACCCGAATACAAAAGCGGTCCCGGCACGCGTGGATTCCTCCAGCGCAAGGACCGCCCGGTTCAAATACACGAAAACATCGGCAAAAAACTGGAACTTGAGCAGCAGCAGGCCCAGGGCCAACTGGGCCGCCATGCCGGTTACAACGGTTTTCAGGGGAAACCCGCCCCGGTTTTCGCTGATGCACCAGGCCAGGGCGGCAAAAACAAAAAAACCGGCCATGCTTTGCAGTATCATCATATTCAGCGCCCGCCTTTGAATTTTCGAACCCCCCGCAAAGGGCAAAACTTCCGGATAGCTGAGCATAGGACAATTTTATTTATTTTTCAATTTCTGATAAGAAAACAGCAGCAGCCTTTTCTCTTCCCTGTGCCGGAACCGGGGCAAGGGCGGAAAAGGACGAAACGAGAAATGAAGAGCCGGCAGGAGAATAAACATGCATGAGGAACCACAGGTAGTCATCCGGGAAGTTGCCTTGCGCGACGGGCTTCAGTCCGAGGCGGCATTTGTCCCCACCCCTGAAAAGCTTGCCCTGGTTCAGGCTTTATACCAGGCGGGGGTCAAATATCTGGAAACCACCTCTTTTGTCAGTGCACAGGCTGTTCCCCAGCTTCGCGATGCCGCCGAATTAATGGCTGCCGCCGGCCGGGAGGGCCTTTTCCACAAGGGTCTGTTCCACGAGGTCATGGTGCCCAACCTAAAAGGGGCGCAGGCCGCCATCGAGGCGGGAGCGGATCGGCTGGTGGTATTCGTCTCCGCATCCGAGGCCCACAACCAGGCCAATGTCCGGCGCAGCATCAAACAATCGCTCACCGGGCTGGACGCGGTTTTTGAACTGGTCGAAAGCCGTGCGGTACCCGTTGCAGCAGCCGTGGCCGTGGCTTTCGGCTGCCCTTTCGAGGGCCGGGTGCCGAGAGACCGGGTCCTTGCAATTGCCCGCCGCCTGGTGGATGCCGGGGCCGATCGCATTACCCTGGCCGATACCACGGGGCTGGCCAATCCGGCGCAGATTTCAAGGGACGTGGCCTTTTTCAAAGAAAACCTGCCTGAAACCGCGTTCTGCCTGCACCTTCACAATAACCGGGGCATTGCCATGGCCAACCTGTATGCCGGCTACCTGGCCGGCATCACGATATTTGACACCTCCCTGGGCGGTATCGGCGGATGCCCGAATGTCCCCCAGGCAGCCGGCAACCTGGCGACGGCGGATGTGGCCTACATGTTTAAAGCCATGGGAGTTGAAACCGGGCTGGATCTGGGGGCTCTGGTGCAGGCGGCCCGCATGCTGGAGAAAATCCTGCAGCACCCGCTGCCCGGCCAGGTGATGAAAAGCGGCCCGGGATATTCCTGACGCCCTTCTGGCCGAATCACAGGCACAAATCTTGGCATTACTGTTATTGATATTTGCATAATTTTATTAATGGCCTATGGGGGAGCAAGGCCGCGGAACTCTCGTAGGGCGGACCAAGCGCAGCGTGTCCGCCAACAAAAAAAACGAAGAGCCTGGCTTTCAAGAAAAGGCGGACACGCTGCGCTCTGTCCGCCCTACCTGACTGGTGCAGGATACGCGGCTGGTCCAGGCGGCCCGGCTGGCCTCATTCCCCGTCCAGGACCGCCCTGGCAGCCGCGGCGAGGGTATCAATGGCAACGGGCTTTTCAATAAAGCGGGCAATCCCGATGGAAGCAGCCGTGGCCTCGGATATCTTCTCGCTGTAACCGGTACACAGGATAATCTTCATCGCCGGGCGAATTCTCAATATTTCCCGGCTGAGCATATCCCCGGTCATCTTCGGCATGGTCATGTCGGTGATCACCAGGTCAAAGCGCTCCGGGTTGGCCTGAAAACGCTCCAGGGCTTTTTGCGGATCGGTTTCACTGAAAACCCGGAAGCCCAGTTTTTCCATCCGGATCTGGTTCAAGTGGACAACGGAGAGCTCATCATCGACAAACAGAATACGTTCGGTGCCGGTCGGCAGGTTTTGCCGGGGCTCTTCGGCAGGCGCCGCCATTTCCCCGTCCGCAACCGGAAAGAACACCTCAAAAAGCGTTCCCCGGTCGGGCGCGCTCTCTACCCGGATGACCCCGCCATGGGCCTGGACAATGCCCAGGACGACCGAGAGGCCCAGGCCGGTGCCCTTGTCAACATCCTTGGTAGTAAAATAGGGGTCAAAGATCCGGTCCAGGTCAGGGCCGGCAATCCCGTGACCGGTATCGCTTACCGTCAGCTTGACGTAATCGCCGGGGGTAAGCTCCGGGTCCGATAAAGCCGCCGTGTCGTCCAGTGATTCCGGTTCCAGCCGGACGGCCAGTGTGCCGCCATTGTCCAGCATGGCATCCGATGCGTTTTTGCAAAGATTGACGATAAGCTGATGGATCTGGGTGGGGTTGGCCATCACCTTCGGCAGGTCGCGGTTTATCCGGGTGTTGATATCAACTGAAGAAGGAATGGTGGAGCGCATCATCCGCATGCCCTCTTTAATGATCAGGCCGATATCCTGGGGGGCCTGGGCTTCATCGCCTTTCCGGCTGAAGGTGAGCAGCTGGCGGATCACATCCTTGGCCCGGAGACTGGCGGCCTTGATTTCACGCAGGCCCTTGCCAGCGATGTCCCCCTCCGGCACTTCGCCCTGGACCAGCTCCGTGTAGCCCATGATAATGCTTAAAATATTGTTGAAATCATGGGCCACCCCGCCGGTCAGCGTGCCGATGGCCTCCATTTTCTGTGCCTGGCGGAGCCGGCGCTCCAGTTTTTGCCGGGCGCTCTGGGCCTCCTTGCGCTCCGTGATGTCACTGAGAAAATTCAGGGTGGCCGGCCGGCCCTGCCATTCAATGGCCACCACTTTCAGCTCCACCCATCGCACATTGCCGGAGCGCGTGATAATCCGGAAGGAATAGATGGAATCCGTTTCAATTCCCTGCATGCGATTGTAATGCCGCGCCACAACCATCTCCCGGTCCTCCGGGTGGATGAACTGGTCAAAGGAGGTGTTGGTGATTTCCTCGAAAAGATAACCGGTCAGTTCGCTGGAGCGCTTGTTGGCAAACCGCAGCATACCGTCCTGGGCCACGTAAATGGCTTCCTGGGCGTTTTCAACGAGAATCCGGTATTTCTCCTCGCTCTCCCGAAGGGCAGCTTCAGCCCGGTGGCGCTCCGTGATATCCTCCACCAGGCCGACCCCGCCGAGGACCCGGCCCTCCAGCCCCCGGAAGGGGGCAAAATGCGCCCGCACCGGGGTTTGTTTGTCTGCTGTCACGGATTCATACACGCCCTCGTAATAAGCGAATTCTCCCGCCAAAGCCCGGGTCAGGGCGGCGACAATCTTTTGATCCCTCAGCTTCAGCATGTTCAACCCCACCAGGGCCTGGCGCGAAGAGCCGATAATATCGACGAATATGTCATTGCAGGCCGTAATCACGCCGCCCTCATCAAAATGCAGAACGCCCAGGGGCGCATTCTCAAAGATCAGCCGATATTTTTCCTCGCTTTTTCGCAGCTCCAGCTCCGCTGCCGCCGCCTCCCTCGCCCGGGCCTCCGCCTCCTGCATCCGGCTCTGCAGCTCCACCACCATCCGGGAAATCGACTCTTTGAGCTGCCGCATCTCGCCGGTGAACCGCCCTTTTATGGCGGCATTGAGATGCCCCCCTGAAACCTCCGTGGCAAACCGGGCCAGCTGCTTAATGGGCTTTGTAATGGTGCGCATCAGCACAAGGGTGCCCAGCAGGGCAATGAGCAGAATGCCGGCCGTAACCGAAATGATGGCCCATTTCAACTGCCGTATCTGCGCATACACATCATCAATGTAAACCCCGGAGCCGATAACCCAGTCCCAGGGTTCAAAAAGCCGGACGTAGGAGCTTTTTGCAAAGAGATCTTCGGAGATGCCGGAAGACGATGGCCGGTACCACTCGTATGTCACAAACCCCTGCCCCTGCGCCTGCGCAACTTCCAGAAAGGCATGGAAAATATTCTTGTCGCCGCCGGGCAGAACAATTTCGGCTTCGTCCAGCCCCGGCTGAATCTTCGAAGCGGTGTCAAAAACCGCATCATCCATAACCCGGCCTTCCAGCTCGGGCATGACCGGGTGCATGATCATTCGCGGATAGGGCTCCGTGGTGTCATTTATCCACACATAGCCGTTGTTCGTAAACCGCATGCTTCGGATCCGCTTCAAGGACTGTCTCCGGGCCCTTTCCGGATTCATGTCACCGGCCGCGACCTGTTTCTCGTAGTCCGCAACCATCGTGTACACGGCATCAACAAGGTTTTTGGCCGCCAGTTTCCGGGAATCGAAAAGCGCTTTTTCAACATAGGGAAAAAAGAAGGCGAAAAGGGCGAGCAGGAACAGGCCGATAATGACCAGGGCAATGCCCATTATCTTGGTGCCGGTCTTTTCCAGGATCGTTCTTAACTGCTGCATAAGGTTCTCCACAGGCGGGAATCCGCATCAGCAAAACAGGATGTGTGCATGGACGCCGCATGAGACGCCCCATTGACCCATTCCAACGGCATGCAGCCTTTTTCGCCCCGGCTGCCGGGGTTTTTGCTAACCGTCGGGCACCCCGTGCGCTTCAGTTAATTGCCCGGCCGGAACGATGAATTCGATCCCGTCGCGCCGGACATTCAGAAAGCCGGCGGCAAATAACGCCTTGCCGGTGAGATCATATGCCTTGACATCGGTGATGGGAATAAAGGGTTTGGCTTCATTCAGGTAATCGGAGAGCCGGACACAGGAAAAGATACTTACATACCCGACCAGTATGAATTGACGGGTATACATATGGACCTTCATTTTATCGGTATTTTCGCTCATGGGCCTCCCCTCGGCGGCTCAAAACATCTTCTGGCTGACCTGCAGCGGGGCGGGCGGTCACGGCAGCCACCTCCCCTGGAAAATGTCCGCTTTTTTTTGGGTGGGACAATCTCCTTGCCGCTTCCCGTATTTGAAAACAAAAGAAATTGTGCTATAGATTGACAGCATAGCCCAAATGTGCGTGGTTATCAACCGTGGCGGCCTCTTGAGCAGTCCACGAAAGGGCTGCACTTCTCCAGGCAGGAAAGGATCGGATAGCATGGTCCGAAAAATTTTATCACTCCTTGCGGTTTTCTCTGCAATCAGTTTATCGGCCGCAGGCTTCTTATTATCGGCCGCAGGCCCCGTATCGGCCGCTGGCACCGCATCCGCCGAAGGCAAAATAAAAATTTTCGTCAGTGTACCCCCTCAGGCCTATTTTGTCAAAGCAATAGGCGGCGAGCGGGTTGAAATATCCGTCATGGTGGCCCCGGAAAAAAGCCCGGCCGACTATGAACCCTCGCCCCGGCAAATGGTGGCCTTATCCCGCGCGGATATTTATTTTGCCATCGGGGTGCCCTTTGAATCCGCTTGGCTGGATAAATTTGCCGGCGTGAATCCGAATCTCGAGATCATCCACACGGAGAAAGACATTGTCAAGCGCCCCATTGCGGACCACCATGGGCACTCCGGCGCCCATGAGGAGATCAAAGACCCCCATATCTGGCTTTCCCCGCCGCTTGTGATGCTTCAGGCCCGCCGCATAATGACCGGACTGACGGCCGAGTCCCCGGGAGCCGCGTCATTGTTCACCGAAAATTATAAAAATTTCGTCCGCCAGGTGGCGGAACTGGACACGGAATTGATTCAGCAGTTCAACAACATTTCAAACCTCCGGTTTATGGTGTTTCATCCCTCCTGGGGGTATTTTGCCGATGCCTACGGTCTCGTTCAGATACCCATCGAGGTTGCCGGGAAGGCACCGAAGGCAAAAGATGTCCAACGCCTGATTGAAAGGGCCAGACAATCCGGCATCACCTCTATCCTTACCCAGCCGCAGTTTTCAGACAAGCAGGCCCGGATCATCGCCAGGGAAATCGGGGCCCGGGTAATTCCGGCAGACCCCCTGGCCAGGGATTGGGCGGAAAATCTCAGGGCCGTTGCCCGGGCCATCAAAAAGGGGATGGAATAACCCATGGCGGATCCGATAATAAGCGTTGAAAACCTCAGTTTCTATTACAATCATCAAGCGATTCTGCAGGACGTTGCCTTCTCGGTTCAGGAAAAGGAATTTTTGGCCCTTATCGGCCCGAACGGCGGCGGAAAGACCACCCTCATCAAGCTTCTGCTCGGCCTTTTGAAACCCGGCACAGGCAAGATCCGCATCTACGGCGACCCCCCGGAAAAGGCGGTACACCGCATCGGCTATGTGCCCCAGGATGTGGCTTTCAACAAGGCCTTTCCCATATCCGTTTTCGATGTGGTGCTGATGGGCCGGCTCCGGTTTCACGGCAGGGCCCGGCTGTCGAAATCGGATAAAACAGCGGCACGGGAGGCTTTGGCGGAAATGGAAATGCTGGAATACCAGAACCGTCGGATCGATGCCCTTTCCGGCGGTCAGCGCGAACGCGTATTCATCGCCCGGGCCCTGGCCACGGACCCGGACATCCTCTTTCTGGATGAGCCCACGGCCAGCCTGGACAACACCGGGCGAACCGAACTCTACGCCATTTTAAAGGAAATCAACAAGAGCAAAACGATTGTGCTGGTCACCCACGACATGATGGTGCTCAGCAGCTACGTATCCTCGGTTGCCTGTGTCAACCAGTCCGTTCACTACCACGGGACTGCGGAAATAACCGAGGGAATGATCGAAAGCGGCTATCACTGCCCGGTGGAGCTGATCGCCCACGGCATTCCCCACAGGATTTTACAATCCCACGAGAGTGAACCATGATCGAGGCCCTCCAGTTTGAATTCATACGAAACGCCCTTTTCGCCGGTTTTTTTGCCAGCCTCATCTGCGGGGTGATCGGCAGCTTTGTTGTGGTCAACCGCCTGGTCTTCCTTGGCGGGGGGATCGCGCACGCTTCCTACGGGGGGATCGGGGCCGCCTTTTTTTTCGGGGTCCCCTATTTTGTGGGCACCCTCGGCTTCTCCTTGCTGGCGGCCCTGCTGATGACCGCCGTGGTATTAAAGGCCAGAAACCGCGCCGACACATTTATCGGGGTCCTCTGGGCGGTGGGCATGGCCGTCGGCATTATCCTTCTGGACCTGACCCCGGGCTATAATGTCAATCTCATGAGTTTTCTTTTCGGCAGCATCCTTGCCGTCCCCCATTCAGACATCTGGTGGATGCTTGCCCTGAGCGTGATCACCCTTGGCTCCGCAACTTATTTTTACCGGGACATGCTCGCCATCTCCTATGATGACGAATTTGCCCGCCTGAGGGGAGTGCCTGTCAACCGGCTGTTTTTTCTTTTTATCGGCTTGATCGCGGTGTCCATCGTGGTTATTATCCGGGTGGTCGGGCTGATCCTGGTAATCGCCCTGCTGACGATTCCGCCGTTTATCGCGGAAAAATATTCCCGGTCCCTAAGGATGATGATGGTGCTGGCCACGCTTTTTGCCATGATATTCAACCTGGCGGGCCTCTGGCTGGCCTACACCTTTGACCTGACCTCCGGGGCCGCCATTATACTGGTGGCCACGAGCGGATTTTTTATTTCCATGATCGCGGATTACTTCATTTTTCACCGGCCCCCGGCAAAACAGGACCCAAGCGGATGAGACCATTCCAAAAAAAATCCGGCCCCCCCGTCGGCCGGCGGGCATTGTCCCTGATGCTTCTGGGCCTTTTGCTTTCAGCGGGTGTTTCAGGCTCAGGGTGCGCCCACCACCCGGCTGCCCCCGCTTCCGGCAGCGGCCCCCTGACCTCGGCCATTGAATTCTACCGCGGTCCCCTCAATCACCTCAATGCCGTGCGCACCGGTTCCTGCCCCATGCATCCCGGATGCTCCGAGTACAGCCGGCAGGCCATTGACCGCCATGGGCCGGTTTTGGGCTGGATCATGGCGTGCGACCGGCTGATGCGGTGCGGCCGTGATGAGCTGGACCGGGCGGCCCCGGTACTGGTGGACGGCCAGCGCCGATACCTGGATCCGGTTTCCCGGAATGCCGGCTGGTGGCAAGATACGCAAGCTGTCGATCCGCTGGAGTCACCAGAGGACTGGCAAATTTTGACCGATTAATCAAGGAGGCGCAATGGGCCAGACAGACACTGTTTACCAACCAGCCCATCCCATTCGGGTGGTTACGGCAACGTCCCTGTTTGACGGCCACGATGCGGCCATCAACATCATCCGCCGGATTCTCCAGGATTCGGGTGCGGAGGTCATCCACCTGGGGCACAACCGCTCCGTCGTTGAAATAATCGAGGCGGCACTGGAAGAAGACGTTCAGGGGCTGGCCGTGTCCAGCTACCAGGGCGGGCACATGGAGTTTTTCAAGTACCTCCATGACATGCTCCGGGACAACAATGCCGGATACATCAAAATTTTCGGCGGCGGCGGCGGTGTCATTGTGCCCGGGGAAATCCGGGAACTGGAATCCTACGGCATCACCAAGATCTATTCCCCCGCGGACGGCTCCCGGATGGGGCTGCAGGGCATGATCAACCACATGATGGAACACATGGATTTTTCTCCGGTGGATGTCGGCGAACCGGACATTGAGAAGCTCAACGCGGACAATTTCCGGCCGGACAATGTAATGACGGTTTCCCGGCTGATAACCATGGCGGAAAGCACCGCCGGAAGTGCGGCGGACGCCTTTAACGCCCTCAGGCCGCACCTGTATGAGAAACTTCAGCACAAGTCCGTTCCTGTTGTCGGTATTACGGGCACGGGCGGGGCGGGCAAGTCCTCCCTGACGGATGAACTCATCGTCCGCCTGCTTCACCACCATCCGGAAATGAACATCGGTATCCTCTGCTGCGACCCCACCCGCCGGAAAACGGGCGGCGCCCTTCTCGGCGACCGGATCCGGATGAATGCCATTGACAGCCCCCGCGTCTACATGCGCAGCCTGGCCGTGCGCAGCTCCAACACGGAACTGCCCGTGGTGCTGCCCGATGCCATCAATATACTGAAGTCCGCCGGGTTTGACCTCATTATCGCCGAAACCGCGGGAATCGGCCAGGGCGCCTCCAACATCTTCGACCTGACCGATGTTTCCATGTATGCCATGACCAGTGATTACGGGGCGGCCTCGCAGCTCGAGAAAATCGATATGCTCGATTACGCGGACATCATCATCGTCAACAAGTTTGACAAGGAGGGCAGCGAAGACGCCCTTCGCGATATCCGCAAGCAGGTGCAGCGGAACCGGAAAGCCTGGGACATCCCGCCCGCGCAGATGCCGGTATTCGGCACCATCGCCTCCAAATTCAACGACGATGGCGTCACCGCCATGTACCGGTATCTTCTGAAGGTCATTGACGAAAAAACCGGGGTGCGGTTTGCAGAAGAGCTTCCGGAAGTGGCTGAGCGGGTGTCCACGACGCGGACCATTTTTGTGCCGCCCGAGCGAAACCGCTATCTCTCAGAGATCTCGGAGACGCTGCGCAATTATCATTCGCACACCAGGGGCCAGGCGGATGCCCTTCGCCGGGCCTGGCACTTAAAGGCGGCCGCGGCTGAACTGGGCGGTGAAGATGCGCTGTCCGGTGATTCCGATGAACTGCTCGGCAAATTGAGACAGGCCCTGGATGGCGCTGAAGCCGCCATTGATGCGGATACGCGGCAGGCGATGACGGAATGGGAGGAGATCCGGAACGCCTATTCCGGCGATGAGCTGGTGTATTCGGTGCGCGGCCGCGAGATCCGCCAGCCCCTTTATGTGGAATCCCTTTCCGGAAGCCGGATCCCCAAAATCGCCCTTCCCCCTTTTGCGGACCCGGGCGAGATCTACACCTGGATGCGCAAGGAAAACCTGCCCGGCCGTTTTCCTTTCACGGCCGGCGTGTTCCCCCTGAAACGCTCGGATGAGGACCCCACCCGGATGTTTGCCGGCGAAGGCGACCCGGCCCGCACGAACCGGCGGTTCAAGCTGCTTTCCGGCGACTACCCGGCCAACCGCCTGTCAACCGCCTTTGACTCGGTCACCCTTTACGGGTTTGACCCGGACACCCGCCCGGACATTTACGGCAAGGTGGGAACGTCCGGCGTGAGCATATGCAACATCGAGGACGTCAGGATCCTCTACAGCGGATTTGACCTGGCAGCCCCGAACACATCGGTCTCCATGACCATCAACGGCCCGGCGCCCATGATGCTGGCCATGTTTTTAAACACCGCGATTGATCAGCAGATCGACAAATACCGGGAAAAAAACGGGCGCGCGCCCGATCCACAGGAAAGCCGGGAGATCACGGCCTCTGTTCTCTCCCAGGTGCGGGGGACGGTCCAGGCCGACATTCTAAAAGAGGACCAGGGGCAGAACACCTGCCTCTTCTCGGTTGACTTCGCCCTGAAAATGATGGGCGACATCCAGCAGTATTTCATAGACAATGATGTGCGCAATTTTTATTCCGTATCGGTCTCCGGATACCACATTGCCGAAGCCGGCGCCAATCCCATCTCCCAACTGGCATTTACCCTGGCCAACGGCTTCACATACGTGGAATATTACCTGTCGCGCGGCATGCCGATCGACGCATTTGCCCCGAATCTCTCGTTTTTCTTCTCAAGCGGGATGGATCCGGAATACAGCGTGATCGGCCGGGTGGCCCGCAGGATCTGGGCGGTTGCCATGCAGGAGATGTACGGGGGCTCGGAGCGTTCCCAGATGCTCAAATACCACATCCAGACGTCCGGAAGGTCCCTGCACAGCCAGGAAATCCAGTTCAATGACATCCGCACCACCCTTCAGGCGCTCTACGCCATCTACGACAACTGCAACAGCCTGCACACCAATGCGTATGACGAGGCGGTCACCACCCCCTCCGAGGAATCGGTGCGGCGCTCCCTGGCCATCCAGATGATCCTCAACAAAGAATTCGGCATGACCAAAAACGAAAATATGAACCAGGGCAGCTTCATCATCGAGGAGCTGACGGATCTGGTCGAGGAAGCCGTGTTATCCGAATTTGACCGGATCACCGCCCGGGGCGGGGTCCGCGGCGCCATGGAAAGGGGTTACCAGCGCAGCAAAATCCAGGAGGAATCCATTTATTACGAGCAGCTCAAGCACACCGGCGAACTCCCCATCATCGGGGTCAACACCTTCCTCAACCCGGATGTGGATCAGGGGCAGTCCATCGCCGACCTGGAGTTGGCCAGGGCCACCGAGGAAGAGAAGCAGTCCCAGCTCAACCGGCGGAATGAATTCGTCGAAAAAAACCGGGACAAGGCCCCGGAAGCCCTTCAGCGCCTAAAGGACACGGCCCTTGCCGACGGCAATATTTTTGCCGAAATGATGAACACCGTGCGCTGCTGCACGCTGGGCCAGATCACCCAGGCCCTGTTTGAAGTGGGTGGAAAGTATCGCAGAAACATGTAGGCGCCGCCTCACACACCCGCCCGGCCGGGGATGCGGCGGCTTCAGGCTTAGCGGTTGGCCTTGCGATACCCCAGCTGATCCATGGCAATAATGTGCTTGCAGATATTGGCTGAGCCCTCGACGATGACATAGGTCGGAATGTCGCGGTAATACCGGGCGAGCGGATACTCCGTGGAGTAGCCATAGGCCCCCATGATCCGCATGGCGGACTCCGCACACCGCATGGCGACCTCCCCTGCCATGTACTTGGCCTGGGCCACTTCATAGCCGTTGTTAAGATGCCCCTGGTCCTTCTGCCAGGCCGCCTTGTAAACCAGGAGCCGCGCCGCCTCGATGTCTGTGGCCATTTTTGCGATCAGGTCCTGGTTCATCTGGAACCTGCCGACAGGCTGGCCGAACTGGACGCGTTCATTTGCATATCGCAGGGCGATTTCGTAGCAGGCCTGGGCGCAGCCGACAGCCCCGGCCGCCGCGGACAAGCGGGTGTTGGCAAGTGAGCTGAACACGATTTTGGCTCCCTGCCCGGGCTTTCCCAGAAGGTTTTCCCTGGGCACGGGCGTGTTGTTGAAAAAAATCTCGCCCGTGGGCGAAGAATGGGAGCCCAGCTTATCAATATCCGAAGTGCTCACCCCGGCAAAGTTCTTCGGCTCCACCAGCAGGGCGGACATGCCCTTGGAGCCTGCCGCCGGGTCGGTGTAGCAGTATATCACCACCACGTCCGCCTGGTGGGCGTTTGAAATCCAGGTCTTGGAGCCGTTCAAGACAAAGTGGTCCCCCTTGTCCTCGGCCACTGTATCCATGGACATCACATCCGAGCCGGCATTGGGTTCGGTGATCCCGAAGGCGCCCAGCATCTCGCCCGAACACAGCTTGGGAATATACTTCCTTTTGGCCTCTTCCGTGCCGTACAGATAAATGGGGTAAGCGCATCCGATACCGATCAGGTTGATCTGAACCCGCAGGGAACTCGAAGCCCGGGCGATTTCCTCGGTGATAATGGCCGCCGCCATCCACCCGGCATCTTCGCCCCCGTATTCCTCGGGGATAACGGTGCCGATAAACCCCAGCTCCGCCATGGGTTTGATCGCCTCTTCCACGGGAAGGTAATGATCGGCATCCCACTGGTCCGCATTGGGCGCGATCTTCTTGTCCGCGAATTCGCGAACCGCCTTTTTCAGCATTTTGTGTTCCCTGGACAGTTCAAAGTGCATAGGGCCATCTCCTTCAAAACAGGGGGCAGCATGGTGGAAGCCCCGGAGGGCGGTGCCCGTATCAGCCCCCGGTATTTTCAAAAACAGCGGCAATCCCCAGTCCGCCGCCGCCGCAGATACATTCCAGTCCCATTGCGGCACCTGAGCGCCGCATCTCATGGATCAGCGTCACCAGCACCCGCACACCGGTGGCGCCGATGGGATGACCCAGGGAAATCCCCGATCCGTTGACATTGATTTTCCCGTAGGCTTCCGGGGTGAGCCCCATATCCTTTAAATCCGCCAGCACCTGGGCGGCAAAGGCTTCCTGAATCTCGATCAGATCCATTTGGGCAAGCGCCGCCCCGGCTTTGCCGAGGGCTTTGCCAACGGCCGCCCCAACGCTCAGATGGGTGCGGGTCGGGTCCGTGCCGGCCACACCCACGGATTTTACCGCCGCAAAAGGCCGGATCCCCAGCTCCGAGGCCTTTTTGGCGGACATCAGCACGACAGCGGCCGCCCCGTCGTTTTCAGTGGACGAGTTGCCGGCGGTGCACACACCGCCCTGAACCGGTTTCAGGCGGGCCAGTTTTTCAAGACTCGTATCGCGCCTGGGGGTTTCATCCTCTGCGACCACCACCGGCTCGCCTTTTTGCCGGCCGGCTTCCACGGGGATGACCTCCTCCCGGAATTTACCCTCATCCCAGGCCGCGCAGGCCTTCTGCTGACTGCCATATGCCCATTGGTCGCATTCCTCGCGGCTCACCCGCGCCTCCGCCGCAGCGGTTTCAGCCCAGGACATCATGGAAGGCAGCAATCCATAGCGGTGTTCGGGCTGACTCATCACCCGGGCCCGCTGAATGCGGTCGTAGAATGGAAGCCCCCACATGGAAATGTCGCCATGCCCTTTGGGCATGCCCTTCTCCCCGCCGATGCCCCACTTGATATCCCCCGGCAGGTAAAACTCGGCATTGGACATGCTTTCCACGCCCCCGGCCACGACAATATCCGCATCCCCGCCGCGGATAAGCGCGGCTGCCAGGCGAATCACCTCGATGCCGGTACAACAGCGCCGATCGATGGTAAAGCCGGGAACCGCCTCGGGCCACCCGGCATTGAGCAGCGCCATACGCGCAATATTGACGTATTCCCCGTTCTGATAGGCCTGCCCCATGATCACCTCGTCGACCTGCGCCGGCTCGATCCCGGCCCGGCGGACCGCCTCGTTTAGCACCAGCGCCCCCAGATCATAGGCGGCCACAGATCTCAAGCCGCCCATATACCGGCCCACCGGCGTTCTTACACCACTTGCGATAACAATTTGCTCCGTCATGTTGACTCCCCGGGTTATACCCCCATCTCAGGCAGGAATCGGCTCCGGCCGTTTATCCAAAAGCCCTCTCCGGCATTTCCAGAATCTCGCGCCCGGAACGGGTGCAGATTTTCGCACGGGCAAGGCTGTGCGGCAGTGTCGTATCGGCAAAAAAAGTGGCCTGGGCCACCTTGCCCTTATAAAACTCGCCCTGCCGGCCTTTTTGCCGCGCCCGGTCACAGGCGATAAGGGCCATGTCCAGAAGGCGCCACACCATGACCAGCTCACCGAAAACCAACAGGGCCGGGTAAGTGTAGGAAGCCCACTGAAGACGGTCTGATTGATGCCTGGCGGTCAGTTCCGCGGCCATCTCCCGGATCTGCATGAAGGCATCCGCAAGCGCGCGCACCCGGCTGCCAAGCTCCGGGTGCGCCTGGTGGGCCTCGCAGAAAGACTCCAGCTCATGGGTAAAGGCCTTGAACAGGGCCCCTTCATTCATGCGCATCTTGCGTCCCATCAGATCAATGGCCTGGATGCCGTTGGTGCCCTCATAAAGGCTCATGATCTTGGCGTCCCGCATGTAGCGCTCAATGGGATAATCCCTGCAGTAGCCATAGCCGCCGAGGCACTGCATGGCCGTTTCACAGACCCGGAATCCGGTATCGGAACAGTAGGCCTTGACAATGGGTGTCATGAAATCCGTGAGCGCCTGGTAATGCGCCCGCTCGTCCGGATCTGCGCCCGCTTCCGCCAGCTCCGCCCAGAAAGCCGCCGTATAGATCATGGAGCGCATCCCGTCGACGGAAGCCTTCATCCACAGCAGCATGCGACGAACGTCCGGATGGTCGATGATGGGGACGGATCCCGATTTCCTGCCGGCCGCATCGCGGCCCTGCACCCGCTGCCGGGCGTATTCCAGGGCGTGCTGGTAGGCGGCGCCGGCCAGGGTCATGCCCGAGACCCCCGTATTGATGCGCGCGGCGTTCATCATCTGAAACATGTGCGCCAGGCCCTTGTTCGGCTCGCCACAAAGATAGCCGATGCAGCCGTCCCTGCTTCCGAAGGACAGGGAAGCCGTGGGAGAGGCATGCAGGCCCAGCTTTTCCTCAATTCCGGTGCATACGACGTCGTTGAACACGCCGGGCTTGCCCTGCGCATCCAGCCGGTACTTGGGCACCACGAAAAGCGAGATTCCCTTGACCCCTTCGGGGGCCCCCTCGATCCGGGCCAGCAGCAGGTGAACGATGTTGTCCGCGATATCGTGCTCCCCCCAGGAAATAAAAATCTTGCTGCCCTTGATCCGGTAGCCGTCCCCGTCCGGAAAGGCCATGGTCCGGGTGGCCGCCAGATCAGAGCCGGCATCCGGTTCGGTTAGACACATGGTCCCGGAAAACGTACCGTCATACATCCGGGGGACGAATGCCTGCTTGAGGGTTTCCGTGCCGAAGCTTTCAATGAGGTGGGCCGCGCCGTGGGTCAGCGAGGGCGCCATATTAAATGACTGGCAGGCGCCATACATGAAATCATTGATCACGATCCGCATCATGTTGGGAAACCCCTGGCCTCCGTAGGTGGTATCCCGGGCGGCGGCCGTCCAGCCGTCTTCGCCGTAGCGTTTGAAAGCCTCGCGGAATTCGGCGGGGCATGTCACACGGCCATCCGCATACACCGGCCCCTTCTGCTCCCCGATTTCATTGAGGGGGGCGAGGGCTTTTCTGGCAAACCGCATGGCTTCGGTCACCAGCATGTCGAGGGTCTCGGGCCTCAGGGACTGGTATGGCTCCAGACGGCAAAGACTGGCGTAGTCCAGCTGCTCTTTGAGAATAAAAAAGATATCTTTCTGGTTGATCTTAAACCCGGTCATTGTTTTTCCTTCTTTCATTACCCCTGATCAAAAGGCATGCCAATGCCAAGGCATAACTTATATGGAAAAATGAATTTAAATTTTAAATAGCAAAGCGGGGCTTCGCTTCTTTTATAGGCGGACACGCTTCGCTTGGTCCGCCCTACCAGAATTTCGCAAGTTACGGGCTTTATGAGAGTTACTGGCAGCGCCGCAATGGTGCCTGAAAAAAGCCGAGACTCTGGCCCTCATCCGGAAAACCCTGGAAGACAGGCAGTTGCGGCAGGGCAGCCGCCTTGCGGCCGTTTGAAACCCGGCATCGCCCGGCCAGTTCCGGCATCAAAGCCACGCACCCGCGTAGGGCGGACCAAGCGAAGCGTGTCCGCCTTTTCTTATGGTTGATCTTAAACCCGGTCATTGTTTTTCCTTTTTTTCATTACCCCTAAACAAAAGGCATGCCAATGCCGACACCTGGCTTACATGGAAAAATAAAAACTAAAAAGTCAGATAGTTATTAGTCTCCATCGGATAAAGGCCGGTAAGTTTCGGGACAGCTCAGTCGTGTATCGAAACACAAGTGTAACCACACACACATGTAACCGGTTACACTTTTCCGCGCGAATCGTTACGAATATTATATTTTTTGAGTTTCTGGTAAAGGGTTTTTCGGCTGACACCCAATAAGCGGGCGGCCTTTGCCTTGTTCCAGTCAGTTTCGGAAAGCACTTTAAGGATACGGCTGCTTTCGTTTTCCTCCTGAACAGGGGAAGGGCGGAGACCGGGCTTTTTGCAGGCCGCAATTTCAGAAGGGATATGACGGGTCTCAATGGTGGCGCCGCGGCTCAATATAACCGCCCGTTCCACGCAATGCTCCAGTTCGCGGACATTGCCAGGCCAGTGGTAGGTCATGAAAGCATTCATCACCTCATCCGAGACAGCATCAATGGCCATTTTAAACTGCTTTTCAAACCGGGCGATAAAGTGTTCGATCAGCAGGGGCAGATCATCCATTCGCTCCCGCAGGGGCGGCACTTTAATATCCAGAACGTTTAAGCGATAATACAGATCCTCCCGGAACTCCCCGCACCGGACCTTCTCCCCCAAATCCTGGTGGGTGCAGGCAATCACGCGGACATCAGCATGCCGCAAATTGGCGTCCCCTACCCGCTCAAAGGACTTCTCCTGCAAAAAACGCAGGAGCTTAAGCTGGATCAAAGGAGAAATGTCACCGATTTCATCCAGCAGAAGGCTGCCCCCTTCTGCCGCCTCAAAACGTCCCATATGATCCCGGAAAGCACCGGTAAAGGCCCCCCGGACATGTCCGAAAAGCTCCGATTCCAGCAAGGTTTCGGCAAGGGCCGAGCAGTTGACCGTCACAAACGGCTTGAACCGCCGCGGCCCGTTGTCATGGATGGCCCGGGCCACCCGTTCCTTGCCTGTACCGGACTCCCCGCTGATCAGAACCGTTGCCTCGTAATCGGAAATATCCTCTATCAGGCGGTATATCGCCTGCATTTGATGGCTTTTGCCGATGAGATGATGGAATTGATGCCGTTGCCTGAGCGCCCTTTCAAGGTCGCTCAGGCGGGTGATGTCCCGGACAACCAGCACAGCACCCAAAAAACCGCCGTCCTGCGCGGCCAGGGGGGCGCAGGAGAGATTCACCTTCTGCATCGGATTGGCATGCCGCCCGCATTGCACCTGGCAGTTGGTGACAGGGGTCCGCCTCTCCAGGGTCTCCCTGAGAACATCCCGGCAGGCCAGGGTACAGCCCCCGGCTTCGCCGGCGTTAAAGACCCCCTGCGGCCGACCGGGGCGTATGCCGCAAATTTTCTCAGCTGCGTCATTGGCCTCCGTGACGTTTAACTCCCTGTCCACCGTGATAACGGCTTCCTCCACGCTCCTGAAAATAGCCTCAAGGCGGCTGCGCTGACGGATCAGCTCGTCCTCGGCCGCTTTTTTGCCGGTGACATCGCGCATAATGCAGCGAAACCCCGAGGTCCGGGCCTGGTCATCCCTTATCGGCGCAATGGAGACCTCCACGATCCGGCGGTCGCCGTCTTTTCGGATCACTTCATGATTGAAGGCTTTCCTGGGAATTCCGGATTTATAAACCTCATTGAAGGTGTGGTAAACATTCCGGGCTGTTTTTTCACCCATATAAGAGCGATAGGAGAGCCCTTCAACCGAGTCGGGCGGATACCCGCTGATATCGCAGAAGGCCTGATTAAAACGCGTGATCCGGCCCTTCAAATCGGTTTCGATAAACCCGTCCTCAATGGTTTCAAGAATCGTTTCAAGCGTCTTTTTTTCCTGGAAAAGCGCATCGAAACGGCTTTGTAAATCACTGTCTGCATGACTGCCTGGCATTGCCCCCTCCGCGGCACATCCGGACCCGAACCCGGGCCTTTCCAACTCCCCCCTGCGCAACCCATGGCGTTTGAAGGATTCGGCCCGGGGCCTGCGGCCGAAACCCACTGAAAATCGAATTTCCATGAATTCTGAATATATCCGATTTGCCTCCGGCTGGCAAGGGGGATGGTTTCGACAAAATTGTCGGTCAAATCCGGCGATTGTCGAGACAGCGGCACCCGGCGTTTAAAACAACACCCTGATTTCAATCAATATACTTAATTGGCATGCTTTGTGAAATAACTCATGCCAGTCAAGGACTTGGTTTCTATCCTATAAACCCGTTTAAAAGGAGACAATTAAATGCAAAAACAAACCCTTTTTCTTACCCTGGCTTTTTCCCTGATTCTCTGCCTGGTGCTGGCCTTGCCGGCAAGCGCCCAATGCCCGGGCAAAGCTTATCATGGCCGTCAAATCGACAGAAACGGCAACTATGGGAATATCCCGGCGCGCAGCCACCCCATGGTTGACGCGTCAACGCCGCGCACAATCACGGGCACGGTTTATGAGACCTGCGGGCGCGGCCAGGGATTATGGGTGGATACAGGCGACGAGATCCTGAGCGTTTTCGGCGTCGGACCGATCCGCTACTGGGCGAATGCGGGCATGGACCGGCCCACCATTGGAGAAGAAGTGGTGGTCAACGCTCTTGAAACCACCTTCAGCAACGGAAATACCCGATTGGTTGCCACAGACATCACCATTGGCGGGGAAACCCTCGATTTGCGGGATGATTCCGGTTATCCCCTATGGCGGGGCGGCATGCGCTGGCAGCAGCAGGAACCGAAACAACAGCCCTAGATTGTTTTTGATTGTTTTTTTGGATAGAGTTTTTTGGGCCGGTTTCTCCGGGAAAAATCCCGGGGAGGCCGGCACAGCCGATCAAGGCCCCTTGTGCGCCCATTAATTCTTGAAATTGTAACAAACTCCACCTATTGTTGAAGAAAAGACACCTATAATCAAACACGAATCGAATGCGGTATTTCCCGATTTTTCTGACAATCGCCCTGGCGGCCCTGCTGCTGGGAGCCTCTGCATCGCAGGCCATGGATGCCCTGCTGGGCGAGGTGATCTCCATTGACCGGAAGAGCCGGCAAATGGTGGTTGCTGTCGATGCAAGAGGAGCTTCTGCTCAAAACGCGGCTTCCCCTGATGTCCGACCGGTGCGGGTATCCTACGGCGGCCGCCATCTGCCGGAGTTTGTCCGGCCTGGAGTGCGGGTTCGGCTTTGGGGAGAATATACGAAAGCCGATCCTTCTGTCTTTAAGATCCGGGCCGTGCGCAGCAGCGCCCGCGAGCCTGGCAGGGATCCCACGGGGGTGCGCTCCCGCCTGAAAAGGGAATGCGGCCCTCGGCCAACGGGAATGGGCAGGGGCATGGGAAGACCCCGGGGCGGAGGCCGTCCTTGAAACGCTGGCAATCCGGGAATAAACAATAGTGTGGCGCCTGCTGAAACCCGATGCCGGGTTCCGCTCCCGGATGCTCCGATTTGCGCCCACATGGCAGGCCAACCTCCTGGTCTTCGGCTGCCTGATCGGCATTTTTCTCGGGCTTGTGTACTGGCAGGTCCGATCCTCGGAACGGGCCTTTGTCGCCCACGTCAAAAACCATGGCCGGCTGCTGGCCAGTGTGATTCAAGCCCAGGCCAATACCGCCGTTTTATCCAAAACAACGATTGAAGCCATCATGCAGACCTTTCTGGGCAACACGGCGCGTTTTGTGGATTACCTGGACGCGATCGAGCCGTTTTCCCCGGATGAACTCGCGGCTTTGGCAAGGGAAAACGGGCTTGCCGGGATCCGGATCCGGTACCCGGACGATGGGTTCATCCAGGGGCCCCGGGACTGGGCCCCGGACCCGCCGGCAGACTGCGGCGCCGAGCCCCCGGGCCTCTCCTATGCCCCGGAAAATGCCTTGTATTATTTGAGCCTTCCCCGTCCGGAGGGGGGCTGCGTCCTCGTGGGGTTTCAATCCCGTGAGATACAGAGCCTTCGCCGCAAGCTCAGTTTACAAACCCTTCTGGAAACCCTTTCCGCCATGGCCGAAATCAAATATGTCCGCATAATCGCGTCGCCGGGGGAAACCGATACCGCAGCCGCCCCGGAGGTAAGCTTCATCGACAAATCCGGCAGCCGTGTAGCCGAAGCCCGGATGCCCCTGGAGGCCGATCAGCTCGTGATCGGGCTGGACGCCGCCCCCTATTTTAAAAGAAGCCGGCAATTGTGGACCCAGTTTTTTGTCCTTGGCGGAATAACGGCTGTTATCGGGCTTTTGCTTTCCTGGGGGCTTTATCGCTATCAATCCGCCTATGTCAGCCAGACCCGGGCCTTTGAACGGCGATTGGCCCGGGAAAAGGAGGATGCCGCCCTGGGGCGCGCCACAGCCGCAATCGCCCATGAACTCCGCAATCCCTTGAACGCCATCAGCATGGGGCTGCAGCGCCTGAACATGGAAACGCCCGGCTTAAGCTCCCGGCAATCGGAGTTGATCGCCTCCCTGCTGGCATCGGTCCGGCGAAGCAACGGCTTGATTGCTGATCTGCAGCAATTCGCCCGCCCCATCAAGCCGGCCCGGCGGATAATTCGCCTCCATGGCCTGATTGCCTCCCAATTGACCCTTTATGAAGAACAGGCCCAAACCTCCGGCATCGCGGTCAATTACACCCCTTCATATACCATGACGGTTTCCGCCGATGCCGACCTGATGGCCATTGTTTTTGAAAACCTCATCCGCAACGCCCTGGAAGCGCAGCCGGAAGGCGGTCATCTCAGCATCCGGCTGGACCGGCAGGGGGACTTCGCGGTCATCGAGATGGAAAACCCCGGGCTTTCAGGGATGGACCCGGCTGTTGATCAGTTGATTGAACCTTATGTGACCAGCAAAACCCGGGGCACCGGCCTGGGCCTTGCCATGGTGGACCGGATTGTAAGGGCTCATGAAGGCACGCTGGAACTCACGTCACCGCAGCCGGGCATGCTCCGGATCCGGATAATGCTTCCAATAACCGGGGAGAGCGACCGGCAAACCAGTGAGCCGACAAACGATTGAATTCAAGGCGCGTCCAATGACACAGATGCCCATCCTGGTGGTTGACGATGAAAAACTGCAGCGCGACCTGCTTGCCGGGTTCCTGCAAAACCAGGGCTACCCCGTGGTGGTTGCGGAAAACGGCAGAGCCGCCCTTCAGCGCTTTGCCGAGCACCCTTTCCAGCTTGTGCTGATCGACCAGCGCATGCCGGAGATGACCGGCGATCAGGCCCTGGAGCAGATGAAGCGCATCAATCCCGCCGTTCGCAGCATCATGATCACCGCATACGGCGATGTGAGCACAGCGGTCAAGGTGATGAAGCTGGGAGCGGATGACTTTCTGGAAAAACCGATCGACCTGTCCCGGCTCCTGGAGAAGATCCAGTCCATGGAGCAGGCCCTCCAGGTGGATGCGGAATCCGCGGAGATCAGTCAAGCAGTGGCGGAAACGGATTTGCCGATCCATATCATCGGCAGCAGCCCGGCCATGAAAACCCTTCTTTCCATGATCCGGCGTATCGCGCCGACCGAATGGGCCGTATTGATCCGGGGGGAGACGGGAACCGGCAAGGAGTTGATCGCCCGCCTGATTCACCTGCTGAGCAAAAGAAGCCGGAGGCCTTTTGTCGAAGTCAACTGCGCCGCCATTCCGGAGAACTTGTTTGAATCCGAACTCTTCGGCCATGTCAAAGGCGCCTTCACCGGCGCCGGGGCCAACCGCCAGGGACGATTCGAGCTGGCGCATACCGGCAGCCTCTTCCTGGATGAAGTCGGCGAGCTGCCGCTGAACCTGCAGCCCAAATTGCTGCGTGCCCTGCAGGAAAACCGGATCACCCGCGTCGGCGCAGAGGCGGCCGTTGATGTGGACGTAAGGGTATTGGCGGCCACCAATCGACCCTTGAAGGACCTGGTTGAAAAAGGCCGGTTCCGGGAGGATCTCTACTATCGCCTCAATGTGTTGGACATTGACATCCCGCCGCTGCGGGACCGCAAGGAGGACATTCCTGCCCTGGTCTCCCATTTCATGGGAAAATACGGCACGGGCAAGGAAAAACTCGCTTCAGAGGCGGCCACACGGCTTATGAAATACAGTTTTCCCGGCAACGTCAGGGAACTGGAACACATGGTGCAGCGGGTTCTGGCCCTGGCCCGCAGCAATGTCATCTCAGCCCGTGAACTCCCCGAGGAGGTCCGCTTCCACCAGGGGCCAGAGGGCGGAACGCTCTCCCGGCGCCTGGAAGCGGTGGAGCGGGAAATGCTGTTGAGTTCACTGGAGCGCAGCAACTGGGTACAGACCCGGGCAGCGGCGGAACTGGGAATCAGCGAACGTGTCCTGCGCTACAAGATAAAGAAGTACCGGCTGAAATAACGCCCCCCGGCGGGCTCATTGATGCCGATGCGGCACGTGCCCCAGCGGGTGCGCATGGTCATGGCGGTGCACGTGGACCTGCTCATCCTTGACAATCCGGCCCGCTGACATGGTGTAGACGGCATCGGTGGCCTCGATCAAAAAATCAATGTCATGGGAGATGAGCACATAAGCGATGCCGATATCGTTTAACACGCGGCGGAGCTTGTCCCGGGTATGGTTGTCCAGGCCGTTTATCGGCTCATCGAGCAGCAGCGCTTCCGGCTCCATGGCAAGGACCGTGGCAAGGGCCACCATTTTCTTTTCCCCCCCGGAGAGCTTGAAGGTGATCCGGTCCTCAAAGGCGGCCAGTCCTAAAAAAGACAGCACGCGCCGGGACAGGGCCAGGGCCTCCTTCTTGGATCTGCCCATGTTCAGGGGTCCGAAGGCCACGTCATCGATAACGGTTGGAGAGAAAAGCTGGTCGTCGGCATCCTGGAAGAGCAGCCCGATCCTCTGGCGCACCCCCAGAAAATCCTTTTCCGTTTCCATCCGGCGGCCGAAGATCTCAAGGCTTCCGGCGGAAGGGGTCAGAAGCCCCATGATCAAATGAAAAAGCGTGGTTTTGCCGCTTCCGTTGGGGGCCAGCAACCCGATGCGGGAGCCGCGGTGAAGGTCAAAATCAAGATTGTTCAAAACCGGCGCCTGCCCCGGATAGGCAAAACAGATGCCGCGCATTCGGATAATCGGCTCGTTCGCCGGATCAGATACCATATGCCGTCCATTCCAAATAAATGATGCTCAATAGGCAGAGCGCCATCAGAATTGCAAAGATCCAGTTTTTGCCCGAGGAGCGGAACTCCGTCAGGGTATGGAAGCGCCCCTGGAACCCCCGGCACTGCATGGCCCGATACACACGGTCAGCACGCGCTGCGGCCCGGATAAAAAGCATGCCGATCATATACGCGTAGGTTTTGTAGCAGTGCAGCGAGGTCCCGGGAGAAAATCCGCGGATCCGGATCGCCCGCCATATTTTTTTGTATTCGTCCTCGAGGACAAAAATATAACGATAGGTCAACATGAATAAAAAAACAAATTTTTCCGGGAATTTCAACTGATTTAAAGCGTGGCCCAGGGTGGCAAAGCGCATGGTGGCAAGCAGGGCGATCAGGGCCATCAAGATGGCGTTGGATTTTAAGGTGATCTGGGCGGCCAGAACAATTCCTGGCTGATAAACCACTGCCGGTCCCAGCCGGTAGATGATCTCGCCTTCAGCGGTAAACGGCAGAATCAGCCAGAACATGAGCACGAATCCGTTTACCGGCAAAAGCCGCTTTGCCACGGATTTCAGCTCGAGCCCGGCAAGTCGGAGCATTACCAGGGACGCCGCGATAGCGGTGACAAGCGCAGGGAAACCGTATGCAACGGCCGTCGCGACGGAAAAGGCAATCGCCGCGATGATTTTAAACCGCGGATCCAGCCGGTGAATGACGGAGTTTCCAATGGCAAAGGGTTCATTTATCATATCTGAAACCTGAACTGGGCCTTTGAAATTTAAAACACGCCGGGCTTGCTTATTCCAGCAAAAGCGGCTGCACTTTTTTCAAAAACCCCACACAGAAAAGGGTGATGATGCCTTCAACGATCATTACGGGCAGATGAGCGGTCACCACAAGTATGGCCACTTCCAGGAAGTGCTGCTGGCTGAAAACAAGAACCGCGCCCACAACAACCCCGCTTAAAAAAACAGAAAAGGCGCCGCAGGCAAAGCCGGCTGCCAGATAAACGGCAGGTCCGGCCCGCAGGAACGGATGAAACAGGTAATAACAGACAACCGCCGGCAGGGCCATGATCAGCGTATTAACGCCCAGTGTGGTGAGGCCGCCGTATTGGAAAAAAATCGCCTGGAGCACCAGCGCGACCAGTATCGCCGGGAATGCGGCCCATCCCAGCATCAAACCGAGAAGGCCGTTTAATATCAAGTGGACATTGGACGGCCCGATAGGCACATGTATCAAAGAGGCCACAAAAAATGCCGCCGAGAGAATGCCGGTTTTGGGAATGGCCTCGTAACCGAGCTTTCTAAAGCCGATGGCAACGCCGGCCCCGGCAATGCCGGCTGCCGAGGCAAGCACGGGCCAGGCCAGTATGCCCTCTGAAATATGCATGAACGATAACCTGCGTAAATGGGTGCTGTCGCGGCAACCCGTTTCGGACAAAAAAAAACCACAAGCCACTCGCATCTTCGTAATGCGCCTGCCTTCGTGGTTTATTTCCAATTGCGCGGTAACGCGTTTATTTTTTTTACAATTGACACTGCCGGCTTCGGCCGGCCATTTGCTTTTATCCCTAACCGAGGCCGACGGATTTGTCAATCGGATTTTATTAATGTGGATGGCAAAGTAAAAAGTCCAATATCTGCGTTGCGCTGCATCCCATCGGAATTTCACGTACTCTATGTACGCTGCATTCCTCGGGATTTGCGACGCCCCCCGATCTTAAATGGGCTTGAACTTTTTACTTTGCCATCCCAAACCGACTTTTTACGGGACCATCAATGTTGGCTTAATTCCATCGACATATTTTCCGTCTCCATGGCGGACTAAGCTCGCAGCTCTCGCAGGGCGTCTCGTAGGGCGGACCAAGCGCAGCGTGTCCGCCAACAAAATTGCGTGTAAACCTTGGTCTGGTGTATACCTGTTTTTGCAAATATCAGTAAGGGATCGTTTATCACAGGTCATAGAGCGTCTCGTCCTTTTCCGGCGGCAGTCGTTTTTTCAGGCCTTTGAGCCCTTTTTTCCCCGGCATCAGAAAGGGTTCCTCAGCTTCAAGGACATCGCCCATTTCGGCTTCCACCTGTTCCGGATCTTCGCCTGCCGCCATCCGGTTTAAGGCCTCCTGCATGCCGGCACCGAGTTCAACGCCGGTCATATCGGAGAATTGCCGCATCAACCGGGCGGCCTGCCGGGGATCGTCCTCGCTGATATTGCCGGATTGCCGGGCCATCCATTCCATGGCTTTCTCCATTTTGGACGCATCCAGGCCCGGATCCGCGTCCCCGCCCTCTTCAGCCCGGCCCGTTACCGCAAAAAGCGATACCTGGCGCGTCAAGCGGGGATTTTCGCATTTGGGACAGGCCGGCACGGTGCGGGTATTGATGGTTTTTGAGAAAAAGTTAAAAATGGTGTGACAATCCCTGCAATAAAATTCATAGATCGGCATGGGCTCGTGAACTCCTTCAATCACCCGGGGGGAACCCGGTATTCATAACAGCTTTATCACCTGAACGGAGCGACTTTCTATGCGGCCGCAGATACAGGGAATTTAAAACATAGGGCTCAAGTATAACCAAAAACCGAATCCGCTTCAAGCCGGAAAAAGGTACCCGGCAGCTGCGTAGGCCTCGGTAACTCCCGTAGGGCGGACCAAGCGCAGCGTGTCCGCCTTAAAATGGCGTGTACACCTTAATTTGATGGTTACCTGGTTTTGCATACATTAGTATTCCACCGGCTGAAGACCATATTTTTTCATTCGCTTCCAAAGGGTCACCCGGCTGATGCCAAGCACCCGAGCGGCCTCTGTGCGGTTCCATCCGGTCTGTTTCAAGGCCTCCAGCACCTGCTGGCGCGGACCGGCTTCATCCGCCGCCGCACCGGCGGGCGGCTCAGCCGGGGTCTTCCGGCTTGCGAGTTTTGAAGGTAGATGCTCCGGGGCGATACCCCCGCCCGGGCACAAAACAAATGCATATTCAATGGCATTGCGCAACTCCCGCACATTGCCTGGCCAGTCATGGGCCATCAGCCGGTCCATGGCCTCAGGTGTTACGCCCAGTATTTTTTTGCCGCCGGCCATGCTGTTTGCCTGAATAAAATGCTGCACAATGGCGGGGATGTCTTCCCGGCGCCGGGACAGCGGGGGACAGTCCAGGGGAAAAACATTGATCCGGAAAAAAAGGTCTTCCCGGAAATCCCCCTGTTTTACCCGCGCCTCCAGGTCCTTGTTCGTGGCGGTGATGATCCGGACATTGACCGGAATGGGCTTGTGGTCCCCCACCCGCTCGATCTGTTTTTCCTCCAGCACCCGCAGCAGCTTGACCTGGGTTGCCGGCGGGATATCCCCGATTTCGTCCAGCAGTATACTGCCCCCGTCCGCGGCTTCAAATCGCCCGATCCGGCTGCGGTCTGCCCCTGTAAAAGCCCCCTTGACATGGCCGAACAATTCGCTTTCAAGCAGGTTTTCGTTCAAGGCCGCACAATTGACCTTGATAAAGGGCTTGTCCTTCCTGGGGCCGGCCTCATGGACCGCCCTGGCCACCATCTCCTTGCCCGTTCCGGATTCGCCCTGGACCAAAACCGGCGCCTCGGATTGAGCGACATTTTCTATTAATTCGAACAGGTTCTGCATGACCTGGGATTTGCCGAAAATACCATGATAGCCCTCGTCCAGCTGAAAGGTCCGGCGCAAGGAACGAATCTCCTGCTGCTGCCGCATCACCTCGGACATGTCCGTCAGCGTCTCCACCGCTCCGATAACCTGTCCGTCCGTGTCATGCAGGACCGAAGCGCTTTTGACGATATGGATGGTCCGGTGGTTCTTGTGAGTGATCATGCATTTTTTGTCCCGGATGGATTTAACGGCAAACAGGGAACACCATTTTTCAGCGCGGCCCTCACCGATAATCCGGCAGCCGGTACAGTTTAAAATCCGGCAGCTCCGGTTCTCCAGCTCCTCCATGCGGTAGCCGGTAATTCGCTCCGCAGCCGGGTTGGCTGATACGATATGGCCCTGGGTATCCACCACCAGCACCCCGTCCCTTAACGTATCGATAATGGTTTTCCAGTATCTGCCGATATCCATTTTCCCACCTCTTTTTTTAATAGCCGGCAAAAACATCGGGCGACGCAAACAGCTGTTTTCAAAACTTCCCCGCCCCTCCTGGCTGTCTGCCCCGGAAACCCGGCACCGGCTTACAGCTTAACAGTTGTTAATCAATTTTAACAAATATTAACATGAACCTGTTCAGTTTCAACTGCAAATCCGCATAACCGGATTGGAAGTACACGGCCCGTATGCATGGATATGCTGACCGCTCTTCTTTACTGATCCTGCAATCCTGGGAAGTGTGGGGGCGTGGGGGTGTGGGGGTGTGGTTTTCTGAGCCCGGGGCCATACCCATGCTCCATACGGCCCTTGCATTGGCCATCCTGGCATTAATCGTCATCCACGTCTACATGACAGGCACGGGGCATTTCCTTTTTGCCCATATCAAGGCCATGATCACCGGCTGGGGGATGTGGATGGGCGTGTCACCATAGGGGATCGGGAAAAAGCCGATCGCTTCAAATTCCCAGGAAGGCTTCCCTGACCTCTTTGGAGGCTTTTATCTCAGCCGGTGGGCCGCTGGCCTTGATTTTGCCCTCATGCATCACATAGACGAAATCCGCCGTATTCAACGACGCATCGGCATTCTGTTCAACCAAAAGAATGGTCAGGCCGATATCGTGCTTCAACTTTTCAATGGTTTTAAAGACTTCATTGGCCAGTTTGGGCGCGAGGCCCTGGCTGGGCTCATCCAGCATCATGAGCTGCGGTTTGGTCATCAGCGCCCGGCCGATGGTGACCATCTGCTGTTCCCCGCCGCTTAACAGCCCCGCCATCTGCCGGCTTCGCTCTTTGAGCCGCGGGAAAAGGGTGTAGACGAGTTCCAGGGATTCCTCTTTGTGCTCATGGGCTTTTTTCAGGTAAGCGCCCATGGCCAGGTTTTCATAGACACTCATGTTGGGGAAAAGGTGCTTTCCCTCAGGCACCAGGGCAATGCCCATGTCAATTTTTTTGTGACTGGGTAAAAAAGTGATATCCGCGTTTTGATAATAGATCTTACCGGCCCAGGGCCTTACCGAACCCAGGATGGTTCCCAGAAGTGTGCTCTTTCCCGCCCCGTTCGGGCCCAGCAGGGACGTAATGGACCCGGATGCCACCTCGAGGCCGGGCTGCCACAAGACCTGCATGGCCCCGTAGCCGGATTCGATCTCTTTAACCGTCAGCATGTTCATCCTTTTCGCTTTTGCCCAGATAGACATCCATCACGCGGGGGTCGGTGAGCGCCTCCTGCGTGGGCGCGTCAACAATTTTTTCCCCGTAATGCAACACGATCACTTTCTGCGCCATGTTAACCACGGCCCGCATAACATGCTCCACCATGGCAACAATGGCAATGCCTTCGTCTTTTGCCATACGGGTCAGGAAGCTGACCATCTTGTCGATATCATTGGGATGCATGCCGGCCATGGCCTCATCCATCAAAAGCAGCCTGGGCTTCATGGCAAGCGCCCGCCCGATCTCCATGAGCTTTTTTTCCACCGGGGTCAAAACACCCGCACTTTTTGTCCGGTGCTGCGCAAGCCCGATGCGCTCAATGACCTGGTCGGCATATTCAAGAGACTTTTCAACGCTTAAGGATTTGCCCTGGCTCCCGAACATGGCCCCCACGGCGATATTTTCCCGTACGGTGGCGGAGGGAAAGGGCCGGGGGATCTGAAACGTACGCGCAATACCCAGGGGCGCCCGTTTATACGGGGGAAACCGGGTGATATCCACCTCTTCAAAAAAAACCCGCCCTTCCTCCGGGAAGTAGACCCCGTTGATCACGTTGAAAAGGGTGGTTTTGCCGCTGCCGTTAGGACCCACGATGCCAACGAATTCACCCGGCGCAATTTCCAGGCTCACCCTGTTGACAGCCACAAGGCCGCCGAACCTCTTGGTAACATTTTCAAGCCGCAACAAAGACATGGTCCATCCTAAAGAATATAGCGCTCCGCCGCCGTATTGCGGGTTTTCCCTTTGATCACCCCCACGACGCCCTGCGGAAACATCACGATAATGAAAATAATGACAAAGGCAAATATAAACAACTGAAGGCCGGGCAGGTAAATGGAGAGATAGTATTTCGAAATGCCGTAGATCAGGGCCCCTACAAGCGGCCCCAGCAGCGTTCCGGCCCCGCCCAGCATCACAATGATAATGGCCTCGATGGTGTAGTGGATTTCAAAAACCTCCGGGGGAAACACGTAGGGGGTTTTCAGCGCCCAGGAAGTGGCCCCGACCAGCCCGGCAAAACAGGCGCTGGTAATAAAAGCAATAATTTTATACTTTGTCACATTGATCCCCATCACCTTTGCCGCATCCTCGTCCTCGCGCAGGGCGGTCAGGGCATAGCCGATTTTGCTCTTCATGTATAAAAGGGTGACCACCGCCGCAAGCGCTGCAATCACCAGCACCAGCACATCCGCCCAGAATGTCATAAACCGGCTGGCCAGATCGCGGCCGAGTATTTCATTGAGCTCGGCGGTAAAAATCATGCCGGCCGAGCCGTTCCACAGGTTGGCCCCTTCGATTAAGAACCGGAAGCCCTCGTTCACGCCGATGGTGGCAATGGCAAAATAAGCTCCCCGAAGCCGCAGGGCCACGGCTCCCACGGCCATTGACAGAAGCGTCGCCATGACCAGTGCCAGCAAAAAGCCGATAACGATAATGCCCATGCCGAGTTCGGGGTAGCGCGCCAGGCCGGTTATGGCCGTTGCCATGCCATAGGTGCCCATCCCGAGAAAGGCGACATAGCCGAAATCCACATATCCGGTCATGCCCAGGAATATGTTGAATGCCTGGCCCAGGGCGCAGTAGAAAAGCAGCGTCGCCACCAGCTGCCACGTGCCGGGAACGTTGCGGCCAAACAGAAACAGAACCAGATAGGCCGCAAACACGGGAAGCAGGGGATAATAGGGGCGCAGTCGATTTTTCATTTTGTTTTAATAATTCCTGTGGGTCGAATTAATAAAATGATCAACAAGATAAGAAACGATAAAAACCGTGTGAGGGCAAAGGGCTCCACCCCCGGAATCAGGGCGAACAGGCTGTAGGAGGTGTTTTCGATAAAACCGAAGACAAGCCCGCCAAAAAAAGCGCCGTAGGGGGAGGACAAGCCGCCAAGCACCGCAATGACGAAGGCTTTCAAGGTATAGGCACCGCCCATGTAAGGATTGATGCCGACCGGAATAAACATGGTGAGCAGCACGCCGCTGGCCACCGTCAGCCCGATGCCCAGGGCAAAGCTCGTGGCATAGACGCCGCCGACATTGACCCCGCACACCCGGGCCCCCTCACTGTCCTCAACCACGCTTCGCATGGCCGATCCGGCCCGGGTCCTTTTGAACCAGAGATAAAGCAATATCGCGATAGCGGCGCTGCCCACACAGGCATATATCTTGCCCATGGGCATAACCGTAAACCCGATATCGATTTTCCCCACATCCCAGTGGTAGCCCCGGTACTCGGACCCGAAAAGGAGCTTGATGCTCTCCTCGAGGAGCACCCCCACGGAAAAGGTGGCCAGAAGTGTGGCCAGCTCCGGGGCGTTTAACAGTTTTTTGATGGCCGCATGGTAGAATATCAGGCCGATGGCCATACCCACCAGGAAGGCGGCGGGTATGGCGAAAATCGGGTTGAGCCCCAGGGTGTTGAAGAAAAAGAGGGTGATAAAGGCCCCTACCATGACAAAGGCGCCGTGGCCCACGTTAACCACCTTCAATACACCGAATATCAGGCTCAGGCCCATGGTGGCCATACCGTAGACGGCCCCCAGCACAAGGCCCTGAACCATATTGCCCATGAGCTGTTCGATTATCATTTGCCCCGGTCCTTTAAGCCTTCATCAATTTTTGGCGGTTATGGCAGCGCTTTTTTACCATTTTGCTTCTCGTCAAATGTGGGCATGGGATAGCAGGGTTTTCCGGTTTGGGCGGATTCCGGCCAGACAATGACCCGTTTGCCGTCCTGCCATTGCACGTCCACCATGGTGTGCCCGACCTGGAGGCCCGATTCGTCGATGTCCCAGTTGCCGTAAAACGACATGAACTCAAGCTCCCCCAGCGCCTTGCGGACAGCTTCGGTTTCAACACTGCCGGCATTCTGGGCTGCCAGAACATAGGCCAGCACCTGGGCGCCGGCTTCCGCGGCATGATAGTCCGGTATCATGTCCTCATCCCCGACAGCTTCCTTGAAAAGACGGACAAACTCATCCTGACTCGGGCCGATCCATATCGTGCCGGCTTCCTTGGCGGCTGCTTCCGAATAGGTCACGCCATATTCCCAGTGCGAAGGGCCCATAACGCCTTCAGCCATGCTGCCGAGCGCTTGGTAAAAGGCCGGCAGGGTGGCGGCGGCGATAAGCGAGAGGCAGTCCACATCAATGCTTAAATCCGCCATCTGGCGGTTGAACAGCTGGCCGTCCTCAAAATGGCCCCCTCCCAAAACGAAATCCGGCTTGCTTGCTTTTAGCGCGGAGAGCAGCGGAGTCAGGTCACTCACCCCCTTCGGGTAGGTGCGCTCAAACACCACTTCAAACCCGAGTTTCTCGGCATGGGCCTTGGCGCCTTCCATCACCATGGAGGCAAACTCGGAGTCTTCATAGGCAAGCGCCACTTTTTTGGCCTCTGGTGCGATCTGCTTGACCATGTCCAGGGTTCCCTCGTGATAACTGGTGGCCGGGCCGATGGTCTGCACGGTATAGCGGAACCCCTGCTGGAAGATTTTATTGTTCGCCCCCCCGTGATCCATGTATAGCATGCCCTGGCCTTCCGCCACCGGGGCCCCCCGCAGGGTAAGGCCGGAGCTGTATGGGGCGAACACGACATCCACCTTGTCCACGGTGATCAAACGGCCGATCAGGCTGGTGACATTCTCCTTTTTGGACTCGCAGTCATATTTCTTGTAGACCAGCGGCACCTTTTTTCCTTCCAGACCAACCCCGCCGTACGCCTGGTTGACCCATTTGACACAGGCTTCAATGCCGCCTACCGCCTGCTCGCCGGCTTTTGCATATTTGCCGGAAAGACAGGCCGGATGGCCGATAACAATCTCATCCGCAGCGGCGGCAAACCCGCTGCCAATGGCGATCACAAACATAAACATCGTTACGCAAAGGACTGTTTGGGCTGCCACGCGTTTCATAAAAACCCCCCTCTATAGAACGGTTAAAAAATCATTCGACAACGAGAGCACAGCCGAATGCAGTAAAAATTTTTTGAGCTTTATGCGGCAGAAAAGAAAAAAAGGAGAGGACCCTTTCGGATGTTTTACCACGAGATGAGGCATTAAAACCATGCTATCCCCAGATTAAACCATCTCAGTTCTGAAAAAAGGGTGTACCTGAAAGTGATGACCGGATAGGGCAACGCACCTGCCCTTACCTTTCCCGGATTATGGTTTCTTAACCATTATAACCGGAATCTTTACTACTATAACCGGAATTTTTTCTATTGGCAAACCTAAACTTTTTAATTCAGGATTTTGGAATTTTTTTTCCATTCATTTCCCCCTGCCGCTATTCCAGCGCGCCCCCCTCAGATGCGCCCGCCTCGCCCGCGCGGTTCAATCGGCCCGACGCAAAGCCTTCCATGTCCAGCGTCACATACAAAAACCCGATCCTGCGAAGCGCTGAAACTATCTGAGCACGACTCCCCGGCTGCATGATGCGCAGCAGATCGTCCGCCGGCACCTCGATTTTGGCCAGGTCTCCATGAAAACGCACCCTTGAACCGCCAAACCCGGCAGCAGCCAGGGCCTGTTCCGACCGGGCAATGCGCCCGAGGTTTTCCCTGGTAATTGGGGTTCCGTAGGGAATGCGCGTGGCAAGGCACCCCGAAGCCGGCTTGTCCCAGGTGGAAAGCCCGGCCCTCCGAGACAGGGCGCGGATATCGGCTTTTGTCAAACCGGCGGCCGCCAGGGGCTCCAAGACCCCCATCTCCCGGCAGGCCTGCAAACCCGGCCGAAAGTCCGCTTCATCATCGCGGTTCGCTCCGTGAGCCAGGTGCCGGATTCCGTATTTTCCCGCTTCCGCCGCAATCGCTGCAAACATGAGTTTTTTGCATACATAGCAGCGCTGCCGGGTATTCTGAATAAAGGCCCCGGAATCCATCTGCCCCGTTGTCACGAAAACATGACGAAGCCCCAGGTTCCGGGCATATTCACCGGCAATCCGGGATTCCTGTTCCGGGTGCAGCGCCGAAACAGCGGTAACTGCCACCACCGCGCTCCCCAGCGCCTTATGGGCGGCATAAAGCAGGTACATGCTGTCCACGCCCCCGGAAACCGCGACCATCAGCGACGAATACCGCCCGAGATCATCAAAAAGCCGTCTTTCCTTTTCCTGCAGTCGGGTCAATCGGAACTCCTTGGCGACCAGATGCACGACGATTCCTGTCGTCCATACAATTATATTGTAATATTAAATAAATACATCTGAACCCACACAAAAAACTGTTTACAAAAAAGGCAGGTTTTTATATAAAAGTCCACCTGTCATGGAAATGCAAGTGAGAATGCCAACATATAATATCTCTGCATATTGTAAAAGAGGGGATTATGGGAAAAAAAAGCCTGACGAAATCCACGTCCAAAAAAAAAGCAACCAAAAAAAAGGGTACCACCAAAAGTGATGCGGCAAAAGCCGATACAGCTCAGACAAAAACCGGGAAAACAGCTTCCAAAAAAGCAGGGACCGCAAAAAAACCGACATTGAAATCCCTGCGGAAAAAAGATTTCGGCACCTGGACCCCCGCGGTCTCCTTCTCACCGAAGCCGGAAACCGGCGCCTACACCGCGCCGCCGGCTGTTGAGTCCACAGACAAGGAATCAGCCAAAGAAATCCGGGCATTACTGAAAAAACAATTCGAAACCGCCAAACCGGCGAAAAAAACCGCTGCCAAAACCGCCAAAAAAGCGGCCAAACCGGCAAGCCCCAAGAAACCAGCCAAAAAAACAGCTCCCAGGAAGGCTCCTACCGTAAAAGAGTTGCTCCAGAAACAATTCGACACCACCTGGGCACCGGAAACCTTTTTCACGCCGGAGCCGGCGGAGGTTCATTTTTCAGCCCCCCCCGCCATTGACAAAAGTGATGCCGAAGAGAGCGGTCGAATAAAAGCCCTTCTCGGGAAAACCTTTGATTTGTCGGAAACAACGCCTTCAACCCCGGCCAAGGAAAGCGGACCCGCAAAAGCTGAAGAAAGCGTTGCACCGGAAAAAGATGAGAACCAGACTCCGGAGCCCGCGCCGCAACCCTCTGTTGCCGAGCTTTTGGCCCGAAAATTTGAGATTTGGCAGCCGGAAGCGCTGTTCCATCCCGGTCCCGAAAAAGCGGCTGACGCTGAATTTTCTGCCCCCCCGATTGTCGATAAAGACAATGAACCCAAATTCCGGGAACTTATTTCCCGGGAGTTTGATTTGTCCAAAGTGACCCCCAGACCGCCCGCTGAGCCTGAGCAGGCAGCCCCGGCGGCCGGGGAACCCCAACCTGAAAAACCGGCTGAGCCGGCCGAACAGGAAAAAGCACCGGCCGATAAAGCCCCTGAAGCCGTGCAGGCGGAGGCCCGGCCGGAGCCCGCCCCGGCGGCAGACAAGCCCGAGGCCAAACCCAAGGCTGAGAAACCAAAAAGCGGGAAAAAGGAAACAGCGGAAAAACAAAAAGCGGGGTCGGCTGCCAAATCCGGAAAGTCCGCCCCCAAGGCTTCCGCCAAAGACGAAAAAGCCAAGCAGCCGCCCCAGCCGCCCGCTGGCAACGGCGGGGAGCCGCCGATGCCACCGCCGCCCGGCGGCCCTCAAGAGCCGCGCGAGCCCATGAGCAACGCGCTTAAAATCCTGATCATCAGTGTCGCCGCCATATTTGGGTGCATCATCCTTGCCAGTGCCTTGAATTCAAGCAAATATTACATCCAGCCCGGTGACGCCGGCGTGGAGATCTGGAAGGGGGATTTCTCCCCCCGCGGCAAGGAAAAAGTGGTCACGCTTGAGGGCACAAAGATGCCGCCGGATATGGGGGAAGGCGCTGTCTCCAGGCAGAAAGCCTATTCCCTGCCCTTTGACTATTACATGCAAAGGGCTGAAAAACTCTCTGAAAAAGACGGTGTGCCCGATTTTGAAGCCATCCGCGGGGAATTGAAAAAGGCAAAAAAATATGCGGTGACAAGCAAGCAGCTGCAAAAGGTCAAAAACCGGCTGAACCATATCGAGTTCACCTTTCTTTTAAACAAGGCGGACATGACAGCCGGCCAGGATTCTGCCGAAGGCTATGAAAAGGCGCTTGAATACCTGCGCCAGGCCCGGGAGCT
>CAZNSO010000025.1:30710-39451 GCA_964575805.1 uncultured Desulfobacteraceae bacterium | reverse complement strand
TTGAAAAATTAAGAACCGATGACCCCATTGCGGTAAAAATCGAGGCCATTGATAAACAGGACAAAAAAATAACCCTTGCCCCTGCGGACGCGGTTGATCCCCGGGATTTGGAAAAATATACGGAGTCGACGCAATCGAAGAAAAAAGCCCCCTCCGGCATGGGGAATCTGGGTGAGAAGCTTCAGGAAGCCATGAAATCAAAAAAATAAATAAGGTTACTTCTTCGCAAAGATACCGTTCAAAATCATAATAAGCGCGCCCAACCCCACCATGACCAGGAAAAGGGGCAAATTGACGAAACCGTCCACCCATTTTTGCAGGAATCCCGCCGGCAGGCTGTTGATCCACTCAAAATGTTCCGCCCCGCCCAGGGCGTTCATAAGAGATATGTGCTCAGTCGTTTCAGCCTGCTCCATAAATATGGACAGCATTTTAAATCCGTAAACCAGCCCGCCGCCCAGCAAAATAAGCAACCCCACCAGGGATGTCTTGGTCATGCCGCGTGCCTCCAAATATTCAGGGTTAATATAAACAGTCGCGTCTCATGCCGGATTAACAGTTTTATGTATGGCACAACAGAAGGGTTTCCGTCCAGTCTTTTCAGGCGGATTTGAGCTCGGCAGCCATCAGTTCCCGGTTCAGGCGGGCGATTTCCCTGATTGAGATGCCCTTCGGGCATTCGGCTTCACATTCGGCCTCGTTGGAGCAGTTGCCAAAGCCCAACCCGTCCATCTTCCGAACCATCGCCCGAACCCGGCGCGCGGCCTCGGGGCGGCCCTGGGGCAACAGGGCGAGGTGCGAGACCTTGGCGCCGACAAAGAGCATGGCCGATGCATTCGGGCAGGCTGCCACGCAGGCCCCGCAGCCGATACAGGCTGCCGCATTAAAAGCCATATCCGCGGCCTCCTTGGGAACCGGCAGGGTGTTGGCATCCGGCGCCCCCCCGGCATTGACGGAAATATAGCCGCCTGCCTGCATGATCTGGTCCAGGGGTGTTCGATCCACCACCAGGTCCTTAACCACCTTGAAGGCGCGCGCGCGCCAGGGCTCGATTACAATCGTGTCCCCGTCTTTAAAATGCCGCATATGCAGCTGGCACAGGGTGGTTTCGGGCTCTTTGCCGTGCGCCCGGCCGTTGACCACCGCTCCGCACATGCCGCAGATGCCTTCCCGGCAGTCATGGTCAAATGCAATCGGCTCCACCCCTTGCCGGGTGAGCTCTTCATTGACAACATCCAGCATTTCAAGAAAGGACATATCGGTTGAAATATTGCGGGCCGGATAGGTTTCGAGTTTTCCCTTTTTATCTGTTCGGTTCTGCCGCCAGACCTTCAGGGTGAGATTAATCGTGGGCGCGCTCATTATTTATAGCTCCTTTGCGTCAGCTCGACATTCTCAAAAACCAGCGGTTCCCGGTGAAGCGTCGGTGCGTGTTCCGCCCCGGCATATTCCCAGGCATTGACATGGCAGTAGTTTTCATCATCCCGAAGCGCCTCATGATCCTCTGTCTGACAAGCCAGATTGAAATGGCAGCCGCAGGACTCCTCCCGGTTCAGGGCGTCGATGACCATCAGTTCGCCGAATTCGAGAAAATCCGCCACCCGGCCGGCCCTTTCCAGGCTTTGATTGAGATCCGCGCTGCTGCCGGGGACGTTCACCTCTTTCCAGAACCGCCCCCGAAGCTCCCGGATCATTTGCAGCGCCTTTTCCAGGCCCTCCATGTCTCTTGACATACCGCAGTAATCCCAAAGGATCATGCCAAGCTCCCGGTGAATCTCGTCCACGGTCCGCTCGCCCTTGATGGAAAGCAGTTTTTCGACCTGCCGGGTGACCCCGGCCACGCCTTCCCTGAATGCCTCATGGGTCGTGTCCACAGCCGGAAGCGTCGTGCCGGAGAGATAACCGCCAATGGTATAGGGAAGAATGAAATATCCGTCTGCCAGCCCCTGCATCAGGGCGCTTGCGCCCAGGCGGTTGGCGCCGTGGTCCGAAAAATTGGCCTCCCCGATCACGAAAAGACCCTCAATGGTGCTCATCAGATTATAGTCCACCCACAGCCCGCCCATGGTGTAATGAACCGCGGGATAAATCTGCATGGGGGTCTCGTATGGATTCTCCCCGGTAATTTTCTCATACATTTCAAACAGGTTGCCGTATTTGGCTTCAATGGCCTCCTTGCCATCCCGGCGGAGCGCATCGGCGAAATCGAGGTACACCGCAAGTCCGGTCTCGCCCACCCCCTTGCCCTTGTCACATTGCTCCTTCGCGTTTCTGGAGGCCACGTCCCGGGGCACCAGGTTGCCGAAACTCGGGTATTTGCGCTCCAGGTAGTAGTCCCGTTCCGATTCGGGGATTTCGTTGGGGGGTCGTTTGTCTCCGGGCTGCCGGGGCACCCAGACACGGCCATCGTTTCTTAAGCTCTCGCTCATAAGGGTGAGCTTGGACTGATAGGTGCCGTGGACCGGAATGCAGGTGGGATGAATCTGTGTAAAACAGGGGTTGGCAAAGGCCGCCCCCTTTTTGTAGGCGCGATAGGCCGCCGTGACATTGCAGCTCATGGCATTGGTGGAAAGAAAATAGGCGTTGCCGTAGCCGCCTGTGGCAAGCACCACGGCATGGGCCGCGTAAGTTTCCAGTTCGCCGGTGATCAGGTTTCTCGTTACAATGCCCCGCGCTTTGCCGTCAACCAGCACGAGATCCACCATTTCCCGGCGGGGAAATATCTCCACCTTTCCTTTGGCGACCTGGCGCATCAGCGAACTGTAGGCGCCCAGCAGCAGCTGCTGGCCGGTCTGGCCCCGGGCGTAGAAAGTGCGGGAGACCTGGGCGCCGCCGAATGAGCGGTTGTCTAAAAGCCCGCCATAATCCCTGGCAAACGGAACCCCCTGGGCCACGCAATGGTCAATGATCCGGGTGGACAGCTGGGCCAGGCGGTAGACATTGGCTTCCCGGGCCCTGAAATCGCCGCCTTTGATGGTGTCATAAAACAGCCGCCATATGCTGTCGCCGTCATTGGCATAATTCTTGGCGGCATTGATCCCCCCCTGGGCGGCAATGCTGTGCGCCCGCCGCGGCGAGTCCTGGATGCAGAAATTTTTCACATGATAGCCCAGCTCCGCCATGGTTGCAGCCGCCGAGGCACCCGCCAGACCGGTGCCCACGACAATGACTTCAAATTTTTTCTTGTTGGCCGGATTGACCAGCTTCAATTCAAACCGATGGCGGTCCCATTTCTCTTCCAGGGAACCACCGGGAATCCTTGCATCAAGTTTCACTGTGAACCTCGCTTTTGTCCATCCTGTAAGCAGACAACCGGGAAAAAGGATTTCCTTTTTTTATTTCCGGTGCCTAGATTAACCATGCAATGTAGACCGGGATCAGGCCGAATCCAATTAGCAGAAACAGGGCAAATACAATTCCGGCCCCCTGGATGAGCGGCATGTATTTGGGATGATTGGCGCCCAGGGTCTGGAAAAGGCTCCAGAACCCGTGCCGCACATGAAGCGCCACAACAAGCATGGCCGCCATGTAGAGAAGCACGTAGAAAAGACTGGAAAAAGTGGCAGCCACGGTATTGAACACCAGACCCTGCGGATGCTCGACAAAATGGAACGTCAAAAGGTGCTGGATGACAAAGAGCAGAATCAGAAATCCGGTATAGGGGGCGGTCATGGAACCGAGCGTACGGCCTCCGGCGCGCTTGTTCACCACGTAACGCTTTGGGCGCGCCCTTGCGTTCTGGAGATAGAGCAGCGCCCCGGTGGTGACGTGGATGATCAAAAAAAGCAGGAGCCCCAGCTCCGCCACGGTGATCAGCGGCCCCAGGGCATGGAGGTGCTCAACGTAGGATTCAAATGCCTCCCTGCTGACATACAGCGTCAGGTTGCCCAAAAGGTGGATCAGCAAAAAAATGCAGAATCCCAGGCCTGTCACCGCCATCAGCAGCTTCTTGCCAATGGATGTCCGAAAAGTATCAAGCAAACTGTTCATGCCGATTTCCCGCTCCCGTATCCGGGCTGCGCTTTAAGCAGCCGTTGGCTCGCTCAAGGGGGCAGACAGGTTAAAGACGCCCCCTGCTCTTGTTTTTATGGGTTATAATTAATATAGCGACTGATGTACCCGGCACCGCAGGCCTGCTACACAAAAACCCCCGCGCTCACCCTGCCGATATCGCCCAGGTTTTCGCAGACGTGCACACCGCAGGCGGTGAGTTTTTTTATCTTGGCGCCGGCGGTTCCGGAAGAGCCGCTGATAATCGCCCCGGCATGCCCCATTCGGCGCCCCGGTGGAGCGGTAACGCCGGCAACGAAGCCCACAACCGGTTTGCTCACATTGGCCTTGATAAAATCCGCGGCGTTTTCTTCGGCATTGCCGCCGATCTCCCCCACCATGACAATGCCCCTGGTCTCGGGATCAGCCTCAAAAGCGGCCAGGCAGTCGATAAAGCTGGTCCCGTTGATGGGGTCGCCGCCGATGCCGACACAGGTGGTCTGCCCGAGGCCCTCGCGGGTAAGCTGGAAAACCACCTCGTAGGTAAGCGTGCCGGAGCGCGAGACGACGCCTATCGGGCCGCCCGGAAGATGAATGGGGCCCGGCATGATGCCCACCTTGGCCTCCCCCGGCGTGATAATGCCCGGACAGTTCGGTCCGATCAGGCGGCTCCCGGTCGCATTGAGCACATGCTTGACCCGCGCCATGTCGAGAACAGGAATGCCCTCCGTAATGGCAACGATCATTTCGATCCCGGCATCTGCGGCCTCCATGATGGCGTCTGCGGCAAATGGCGGGGGAACGAAAATCATGCTGCAGTTGGCCCCTGCCTCGGTTACCGCCTCCTTGACCGTGTTAAATATCGGCACCCCGTCCATATCGCCGCCGCCTTTACCGGGGGTGACACCCGCCACCACGTTTGTTCCGTATGATATGCACTGGCGGGCATGAAACTGGCCTTCCCTGCCTGTAATCCCCTGCACCACCAGCCTGGTATCCGAATTGACAAAAACACTCATTATCCTATGCTCCGCATCCTGTAGTAACTGATTCAGGCGACAATCCGGGCCACCTGCTCGCCGGCATCCTTCATATCAACCGCGGTAAAAAGCTTCATGCCGGATTCTTCCAGAATCTTCCGGCCCTCTTCCACGTTGGTGCCTTCCATGCGAACCACGACGGGCACCCGGATATCCATGTTTTTGGCCGCCGCAACGACCCCCTGGGCCAGGATATCGCAGCGCAGGATACCCCCGAAAATATTGATGAGGATTCCTTTGACCTTTTCATCGCTTAAGATGATCCGAAATCCGTTTTCCACCATTTCGGCCGTGGCCCCGCCGCCCACATCAAGGAAATTGGCGGGCTCAGCCCCGGCCAGTTTGATGGTGTCCATCACCGCCATGGCCAGGCCGGCACCATTGACCATGTTGCCGACGTTGCCGTCCATGTTGATATAATTGAGGTTGTACTTGGAAGCCTCCACCTCCAGGGGATCCTCTTCATCAAGATCCCGGTATTTCTCAACCAGATCCGGGTGCCGGAACCGGGCGTTGTCATCAAAATCCATCTTGGCATCCAGGGCAATCACGGCATCATCGGCGGTAAGGACCAGTGGGTTGATTTCAACCAGCGAACAGTCGCAGGCAACGAAGAGCTCATAGAGCTGATTGAGCATCTTCGTGAACGGCTTGATTGCCGCCTTGGGCAAATCCAGGCCGAATGCGGCCCGGCGGCCGTGGTAAGGCTGAATCCCCAGCAGCGGGTTGATCTGCACCTTGATGATTTTCTCAGGCGTGCTTGCCGCCACTTCCTCGATTTCCACGCCGCCCGCCTGGGAGGCGATCACCATGATATTGGCCGTATCCCGGTCAATAATGAGGCTTAAATACAGCTCTTTTTTAATCTCGAGGCCCTGCTCGACCAACACCTGCTTGACCGTTCGCCCCTCCGGACCGGTCTGGTGGGTCACCAGGTTCATCCCCAGGATAGCCTCTGCATGGGCCCGCACCTCATCCTCGGATTGGGCCGGTTTCACACCGCCGCCTTTACCCCGGCCCCCGGCATGGATCTGGGCTTTGACAATCACGGGATAGCCGCCAAGCGAAGCGGCCGCCTGCACAGCCTCGCTGACCTCTCTTGCCACCGCGCCCCTGGGCACGGGCACCCCGTATTCCTTGAAAAGCTCTTTGGCTTGAAACTCATGGATCTTCATTGGCAAACACTCCCGCTGCTATCCGATAACACACAGCACATCGTTCTTGGCAACCGAGTCGCCGACATTGAAATTAACCGATTTGACCGTGCCGCTGGCAGGTGCCGGCAGGGAATTTTCCATTTTCATGGCCTCCAGGACCACCACGGTTTCCCCTTCTTCAACACTGTCGCCCACTTTTTTCTCGTAGTTGATAATCATTCCGGGCATAGGCGCCTTCACCGGGGTTCCCTCGGCAGGGGCGCTTGTGGATGGCTTGGGTTCGGGTGCGGACGGGGCCGCCTCCTTCTGGGACGGGGCCTGCGGGGCAGCCGCCCGGGTTTGGGCCTGGGGGGCGGCCTTGGGCTCCGGCCTGGCCGCGGGCTGCGGTTCCGGCTGAGGAGCCGGCTGTTGCCTGGCCTCCTGCGCAGCCGGGGCGGAGCGCAGGACAACGGGGGGGCCGTCGGGCTCATCCACGAGCACCTCGAAGTATTGATCATCGACAAATACGTTAAAGGTCCGTGCATATTCGCTGGTTTCCGGGGTTTTCTTCTCCACCAGCTCCCCCTTGCGCGCCTTGGCCACGAGTTCCTCTTCCTTCCGGGCCTCTTCCAGGGTTTTGGGCTTGACCTCATCCGGCGGGGATTCCAGGCCGTATTTGTACTTCAGGAATTTCTTGCCGGTAATCGGATAAAGCGCATAAATCAACACGTCATCGATATCGGTGGAAATATCCTTGATCTCCTCTTTGGCCTTATCCAGCTCCGGCTCAAGAACTTCCGCCGGCCGGCAGGTGATGGGCTTCTCGCCGCGCTCATAGCCTTTCAGCGCTTTTTTCTGGACCTTGGGGTCAATCGGCGCCGGGGTTTTCCCGTAAAGGCCGTAGCACAGGTCCTTCACCTGGCCGGTAATCATTTTATAGCGCTCTTCGCCTTCATCAAAAAGCACATTGTTGACCGTCTGGGTCCCGACAATCTGGCTGGTCGGGGTGACCAGGGGCACCTGGCCCAGTTCCTTTCGCACCCGGGGCAGCTCCTCGTAAACATCGTAGATCCGGTCCAGCGCATCCATCTGTTTTAACTGGTTGACCAGGTTGGAGAGCATGCCTCCCGGCGTCTGGTGGAGCAGCACATTGATGTCAATGATGGAAACCTTGGAGTCATCCAGCAGGTGTTTGTACTTGGGCAGTATCTGCTTCTCCAGGATGTCGTTGATGTTGGCCAGTGCCTTGATATCAAAGCCGGTGTCCCGGCTTGTTCCCAGAAGCGCCATGACCAGGGGCTCAATGGCCGGGTGCGAGGTGCGGTAAGCGTAGCTGGACATACAGGTGTCGATGATGTCAACGCCGGCTTCCACGGCCTTCAAATGCGTCATGGAGGCCATGCCGGAAGTAAAATGGCTGTGCAGGTGAATGGGGATCGCGGTTTTTTCCTTTAAGGCCCGGATCAGCTCAAAGGTGTCATAAGGGGCCAAAAGACCGGCCATATCCTTGATGCAGATGGTATCGGCCCCCATCTCCTCCAATTCCTTGGCCTTGGCCAGGTAATAGTCCAGGTTGTAAACCTCGCCCCCCATGCGGGGCTCGGTCAGCGAATAGCAGATAGAGCCCTGGAAATGCTTGCCGCATTTCTTGATGACCTCCACAACGGTTTCAAAATTGCGGAAATCATTCAATGCGTCGAAAGTGCGGAAAATATCAATGCCATTTTCCGCGGAGCGCTCGACAAAGGCCCGGGCCACGTCATCCGCGTAATTGCGGTAGCCTACCAGGTTCTGGGCGCGCAGCAGCATGGAAAAGGGGGTTTTTTTAAAATAGCGCTTCAGTGTCCGAATGCGCTCCCAGGGATCTTCATTCAAAAACCGGTGCATGGAATCAAATGTGGCGCCGCCCCATGTCTCCACCCCCCAGAAGCCGACCTCGTCCATCATTTCCGCAACCGGGATCATGTCTTCGGTTCGGCCCCGGGTGGCAAACAGGGACTGGTGGCCGTCGCGCAGGGTCAGGTCCTGGATTTTGACCGGATTTTCCGCCTGGGGCCGATTGTTTTCATAGTTCATCGAGCTCATTTTAACATCAAAATGGTCCGTCATATCCTTCTCTCCTCATTTCCGCCATACCACGAAAAATTAAAAATTATCCCCGCACCGGCTATCGCCGCCAGCCGGCGGCACGCTGCAGGGCTTTCATCTGCATGAGGTTGCGCATCTGCATCTGCTGCTGGCGACCGCTCAGGCTCCATACCGAGGTTCCGGCTGCCGGCACGGCCGGAGCCGCTGCTTCAACGGCAGAGATGGCCGCGGGTTCGGCTTCAATGCCGGCAACCGCTTCTTCCTGTGCTTTAATATAGGCAACTACCGCTGAAATGGCGGCGGCTTGCTTCCTGTCCGCTTTCATCGCGTCTCCGTTGATATCGCTGGTTATTGTTTTTTGCTTTGCTTTTTAACCCAAAAGGATCCATTCCTTTTTCCAGTCTCTAGTTTCCAGTTTCTAGTTTCCAGTTCACACCGGAATGTTGCCATGCTTTTTGGGCGGCAGCATCTGGCGTTTGTTGTACAT
>CAZNSO010000025.1:0-30610 GCA_964575805.1 uncultured Desulfobacteraceae bacterium | reverse complement strand
ACACCGGAATGTTGCCATGCTTTTTGGGCGGCAGCATCTGGCGTTTGTTGTACATGATCTCAAGGGCTTCGATCAGCCGGGGGCGCGTTTCGCTCGGAATGATCACATCATCGACATAACCGCGCCGGGCCGCCCGGTAGGGATTGGAGAAAAGGTCCCGGTACTCCTCGATTTTTTCCTTGCGCCTGGCATCCGGATCATCCGCCTCCTGAATGGTCTTGCGGTGAATAATGTTGGCCGCGCCTTCCGCGCCCATGACCGCGATTTCGGCGGACGGCCAGGCAAAGGCGATGTCTGCGCCCAGGTGCTTGGAGGACATGGCGATATAGGCGCCGCCGTAATCCTTGCGGACAATCAGGAGCAGTTTGGGCACCGTGGCCTCGGAGTAACACCACAAAAGCTTGGCCCCGTGACGGATGATCCCCCCCCATTCCTGGTCGCTGCCCGGCATATAGCCGGGAACATCCGCGATGGTTAGAAGCGGGATATTGAAGGCATCACAAAAACGGATAAACCGCGTGGCCTTGTCCGAGGCATCGATATCCAGGCAGCCGGCCAGGTAATTGGGCTGGTTGGCGATGATGCCCACGGTCTTTCCGTTCAGCCGCGCCAGGCAGATAACGATATTTTTGGCATACAGGGCATGCGGTTCAAAAAAATCGCCGTTGTCAACGATGGAGGCGATGATCTCCTTGACATCATAGGCGCTGTTGGCGTCTTCCGGAACGAAGCTGTCCAGGGCCGGATCCATGCGGCCGGGGTCATCTCCGGTTTCCACCACTGGCGGGTCCTCCATGTTGTTGGACGGCAGGTAGGAGAGCAGCTCCTTTATCTGGTCTATGGCCTGGACTTCGGAATCACAGGCAAAGTGGGCGACCCCGCTTTTTTCGTTGTGGGAGACCGCTCCGCCCAGATCTTCAAAGGTGATCTCTTCTCCGGTAACGGACTTGATGACCTGCGGACCCGTGATAAACATGTGGCTGGTCTTTTTGACCATGAAAATCCAGTCCGTCATGGCCGGCGAATATACCGCCCCCCCGGCGGTCGGCCCCATGATGGCCGATATCTGGGGGATAACGCCGGAGCAGATGGAGTTGCGGTAGAAAATCTCGCCGTAGCCGCAAAGGGCATCCACCCCTTCCTGGATCCGCGCGCCGCCGGAATCGTTGAACCCCACCACCGGTACGCCGGCCTTGTGGGCCATATCCATGACCTTGCAGATCTTGCGGGCGTGCATTTCCCCGAGGGTTCCGGCACGTGCGGTGAAATCCTGGGCAAAGGCGAAGACCGGGCGGTTGTTTACGTACCCGTAACCCGTCACCACGCCGTCTGCGGGGATGTCGCTTTTATCCATACCGAAATCAACACAGCGGTGTTTGACGAATATATCGAGTTCCCGAAACGTTCCGGTATCAAACAGCTTGTCGAGCCGCTCACGGGCAGTCAGCTTGCCCTGGTCGCGCTGTTTGGCCACCGCCTTTTCCCCGCCCATTTCCTGGACTTGTTTCCTGAGGTTTTTGAGCTCTTCGAGTTTGTCAGCGTTGCGCCCCATTATTCGTTCCTTTCCTGTCGCCGGTAAATATATCCAGCATTTTTTTTACAGCCGCCGTCGGCGTGGTTTCCCCGTTTGCAACTGAGCGCCGGAGCAGCGGCAGCTCCTGTTTGATCTCGGGAGTGGCGTAGAACCACTCCTTTAAACCTTCTTCCAGTAAAAACTGCATCCAGTCCAGGGCCTGGCGCTTACGCTTGCTCTCCAGTTCACCGGCTTCGCTCAACTTTTGGCGATGCTCCCTTACCGTGTCCCATATATCCTCAACCCCCGCCATGGTAACCGCACTGCAGGTCACCACCGGGGGCACCCAGGCGGAAGACGAGGGAGCGAGCAGGTGAAGGGCATCCGCATAGGCTTTCCGGGTCTTTTCGGCATTTTCGATATTGTCGCCATCAGCTTTGTTCACGGCAATGGCATCCGCCAGTTCCAGCACACCGCGCTTAATCCCCTGGAGTTCGTCGCCGGCGCCGGCCAGGATCAAAACCAGGAAAAAATCCACCATTGAAGCCACTGAAACCTCGGATTGGCCGACACCCACGGTTTCCACGATGACCACATCAAAACCGGCGGCCTCGCAAATCAGCATGGCTTCCCGGGTTTTGCGGGAAACCCCGCCCAGGGAGCCGCCGGAGGGGGAAGGCCGGATAAAGGCCTTTTCATGGGAAGAGAGCTTCTCCATGCGGGTCTTATCCCCCAGGATGCTGCCCCCGCTCCTGGCGCTGCTGGGGTCCACCGCCAGGATGGCCAGGCGATGCCCCTTCTCAACCAGCTTCAGTCCGAGATTTTCAATGAAGGTACTTTTTCCGGCACCCGGCACCCCGGTTATTCCCAGCCGGATCGCCTCTCCGGTATAGGGGAGAAGCTGGTCCAGAACGGTTGTCACCAGGGAATGGTGCGCCGAAAGGGAGCTTTCAATCAAAGTAATGGTCTTTGCCAGGACCTTTCGATCACCTGCGCGAACCCCCTGGATAAAATATTGGGGATCCGCCTCCATTAACGCTGTTCCAGTGCGTTTAAAACCTGATTGGCCGATTCCGTAACCGCTGTTCCCGGCCCGAACACTTTGGAGACGCCGCAGCCATAAAGGAAATCGTAATCCGCCGGCGGAATGATGCCGCCCACGACCACCAAAACATCATCCGCACCCGCCTGTTTGAGCGAGTCAATCAAATCCGGGACGAGTATTTTGTGGCCGGCCGCAAGACTTGAGACCCCCACCACGTGCACATCGTTTTCAATCGCCATGCGGGCGGCTTCAGCAGGCGTCTGGAACATGGGGCTGATATCCACGTCAAAGCCCAGGTCGGCATAGGCGGTGGCCACCACCTTGATACCCCGGTCATGCCCGTCCTGGCCCATTTTGGTCACCAGGATGCGGGGCCGCCGGCCGTTCTTTTCGGCAAACTGCTGCGTCCGCTTGCGCAGGGCGGCAATGAGTTCATCGTCCTTGTACTCCGAGGCGTAAACCCCGGATATACACTGCGTGGTGGCCACGTAGCGGCCAAAAACCTTTTCCATGGCATCTGTCACCTCCCCGACCGTGGCCCGTGCCCGAACCGCCTCAATGCTGGCTTCCAGAAGATTGCCGCCGGACTCGGCATACCGGGTGATTTTCTCAAGGGCCGCGTTTACGGCATCCGCATCCCGGTTTTCCCGTATGGATCGCAGGCGGGCAATCTGCTCATCGCGCACCTCGGTGGATATCTCGCGCACATCGATCTCGGTCTGCTCCTCCACCTGGTATTTATTGACCCCGACAATGGTTTCCTTGCCCTGGTCAATTTTGGCCTGCCGGCGGGCTGCCGCCTCCTCGATGCGCATCTTGGGCATGCCGGATTCGATGGCCTTGGCCATGCCGCCGAGTTCCTCGACCTCCTCGATGATCTTTCGCGACGCTTCCACAATGGATTGCGTCAGGGACTCAACATAGTAGGACCCGCCCAGGGGGTCGACCACGTCCGGAACGTGGGATTCCTCCTGGACAATCAACTGCGTGTTGCGTGAAATCCGGGCCGAGAGATCCGTGGGCAGGCTCACCGCCTCGTCAAAGGAATTGGTGTGAAGCGACTGCGTCCCCCCCAGAACGGCGGCCAGGCACTCCAGCGTGGTTCGGATGATATTGTTGTAGGGGTCCTGCTGGGTCAGGCTCCATCCCGATGTCTGGACATGGGTGCGCAGCATCAGGGACTTGGGATTTTTGGGGTTGAACTGCTGCATCAGCTCGTGCCAAAGAAAGCGGGCCGCGCGAAGCATGGCGATTTCCATGAAGAAATTCATGCCCACGCCAAAGAAAAAGGAGAGCCGCGGAGCGAAATCGTCGATGTCCAGGCCCGCGTTCAGGGCGGTCTTGACATATTCCAGCCCGTCGGCAAGCGTAAAGGCGGTCTGCAGGACCGAATCCGCCCCGGCTTCCATCATGTGATAGCCGCTGATGCTAACGGAGTTGAATTTCGGCATGTTCCTTGAGCAATAGCCGATGATATCGGAGACGATCCGCATGGATGGGGTGGGCGGATATATGTAGGTGTTGCGGGTCAGGTATTCCTTTAATATGTCGTTCTGGATGGTTCCCCCAAGTTTTTCCTGAGAGACGCCCTGCTCCTCGGCAGCCACTATATAACCGGCAAGAACCGGCAGCACCGCGCCGTTCATGGTCATGGAAACCGTCATCTCATCAAGGGGAATCCCGTCAAAAAGAATTTTCATGTCCTCCACCGAATCCACGGGCACCCCGGCTTTGCCCACGTCCCCGGAAACCCGGGGATGATCGGAATCGTAGCCGCGGTGGGTGGCGAGATCAAAGGCGATGGACAGACCCTTTTGGCCCGCTGCCAGGCTTTTGCGATAAAATTCATTGGATTCCCTGGCCGTTGAAAAACCGGCATACTGGCGGATGGTCCATGGCCGGTTGGCGTACATCGTCGCCCGCACCCCGCGAACGAAGGGCGCCATCCCCGGCAGCGTGTTCTCAAAGGCGAGGCCTTCAAGATCCTCCCGGGTATACAAGGGCTTTACGGCAATCCCCTCGGGGGTGCTGCGGTTAAGGGATTCCAGGGGTTTGCCCCGCAACTCCTTTTCAGCCAGTTCCTTCCACTTGGCGATATCCGGATGGTCGCTCATGGTTATACTCCGTTTTGATGACAGGTTTCTGGAGAAATTGACGCTGTTATAAGAATAGTCCAAAATAGCACAAGAAACTCAAATGGCAAACGCTTATCGCTCGCAGAGCTCCACCAGGACCCCGTTGGTGGCCTTGGGGTGCAGAAAAGCGATTCTGGCGCCGCCGGCGCCCTTGCGCGGCGTCTCATCGATCAGGCGCACACCTTTTTCCTTCAGCTCCTCCAGGGCCTGGTCGATATTTTCCACGCGAAATGCCACGTGCTGGATGCCCTGGCCTTTTTTTTCGATGTATTTGGCAATGGGCCCTTCCGGATCGGTGGATTCCAGAAGCTCCACCTCGCTTTCTCCCACCGGGAAAAAAGCGGTGTTGACCTTCTGCTCGGCAACGGTTTCATCGCCTTCAAACGGGAGTCCCAGCGTATCCGCCCAAAAACTCCGGGCATCAGCGATATTATTGACGGCAATTCCGATATGGTCGATTTTGAGAAGTTTCATTTCCGGCTCCTTAAACTTGGATTCTGTTGTCAATTTCGAGAGCACCGTAAAAACAATTTACCCATAACATTTTTTCTACAAAAATCAAAAGGTATGTAAGGCATACATACAATTTTTCCTCCCCGGAAGACCCGGCTCAATACCCGGCTCCGCCTTGCCCATTCCGCCTTCCCTCCGGTCGGCTGCCTTCAAATATCAGCGTGCAGAAATCTTCGGTCAGGGAATCCGGGTCAATGGGCCCGTCATTGATGACAGCCGGCAGGACCAGGTGCTCGATGCCCCCCAGAATGATCTGCCGCATGCCGGCAGCCGGCAGGTCGCTCCGGATTTGTTTTTTTTCCATGCCGTCTTCAATGATTTCAAACATCAGGTTGCTGTAATGTTTTACAATTTCATAGGTCGCACTGGTAAAATAGCCAGGGTAATTGCGCACTTCCAGGAGCAGAATTTTTGAGAAGACACGATCCTGGTCGTAAAAATAAATGCTGCTCCATATCAGTTTTCGAAGTTTGTTTTCCGCCCCCTCGATACCCTTCAACCCCCATTTGACCTGCTCCACAAAATTCTCCAGGTATTCATCGAGCACCGCGTGCAGCAGACCGCGCTTATCACCGAAGTAGCGATAAATCAGCGCCTCGTTCACCCCGGAGGTTCTCGCGATTTCAGCTGTGGTTATGGAGCTGAAATCCTTCTGCGCCAAAAGCTGCCGGAGCGCCCCGGCCAGCTTGGTCCGGCCGGAGGGCTTGGGCCCGGAATCGCCGGGGCCTTGTTTCACATTTTTGTTCACTGGGGCAGCCAATAGAAGACTCCTGCTTGCAAGTTTGTTGTTAGGTAAAACTTACTTACACCTATTTTGCCTGTCAAGCATTTTTGGCCCCGACAATCAAAAAACCATGCCCGGCAGCCAGGCGGCCTTTCCCTTCATATTTTTAAAAAAATCAGGGATTCGGGATGTTGGCAGGCAATAATCGATAGAGGGTGTCTGGCGGGACCGTTTTGAATGCTGCATTGAAAAGGCACTGCAAATGAATGCGAAAACGCTTTTTGATATCCGCCATATCCAGACGGAGATTGCTTTCAGCAGCCAGCGAGCTCACGGGGACCCCTTGCAGGCCGCAGGGATGAATCCACTGAAAAGGCGTTAAATCGGTATTTACATTCAAGGCAAGGCCATGAAACGCAATACCGTGACGGATGGCGACGCCAATGCTGCCGAGTTTCCTGCCTTTTACCCATACGCCGCGGTTCCGGCAATCGCGCGCCGCAGCAACACCGAAGTCAGCGGCGGTCCTTAGCATGAGCGTTTCCAGGATATCAACAAAGGCGGGGATATCGAGCTTGCGGGCCTTCAGGTCCATCACCAGGTAGACCACCAGCTGGCCGGGGCCGTGAAAGGTGATATCACCGCCCCGTTCGACCGGGACGACCTCAATGCCGCGCTCTCTGAGGAAAGCTTCACTGACGATCAGGTTTTCGCGTCCGCCGCGGCGGCCCAGGGTAAAAACAGGGGGGTGCTCCAGGAACAAGACCACATCCCGGCCAAGGGATTTGCCGTGCCGGGCTTCAATCAGGCTATGCTGAAGCGCGTGGGCCTCCCCGAAGGCCATGCATCCCAAATCCGTCAACAGGCCAGCGGGGTTTGCCGAGGTGTCCATCCCGCCTACCGGATGCAGACCTTGCGCACTTCAAGCAGATCGCAGTGGCCTTCAAAAATCTTCTCGATGCCGTCCTGCTTCAGGGTGGTCATGCCCTCGAGAATGGCCTGGTCCCGGATTTCCGACATGGGCGCCCGGCTCTGAATCAGCGATTTGATGTTATCCGAGCCCATGAGCAGCTCATGGAGCCCCATACGACCCCGGTAGCCGGTGTTGTTGCACTGATCACACCCGACAGGCCGATAGAGCAGCAAATCCTCCGAATAGGGGATGTTCACATTCTTTTCAAACAGATCCCCGCCGTATTCGCGAACCATCTCATCGTACTCGGATTGCTCCGGGTGATAGGATTCCTTGCAGTTTTTGCAGAGCGTGCGCACCAGTCGCTGGGCCAGGATGGCGATCAGGGCGTCGGCAAAGTTAAAGGGGTCCATGCCCATGTCCAGCAAACGGGTGATGCTCTCCGGCGCACTGTTGGTATGAAGGGTGGAGAACACGAGATGCCCGGTCAGGGAAGCTTCAATGCCCATCTGGGTGGTTTCCCGGTCACGCATCTCGCCCACCATGATCACATCCGGGTCCGCGCGGAGGAAAGCCCGCATGGCAGCGGCAAAATCATAGCCGATCTTGGGTTTGACCTGGACCTGGCGCAAGCCCTTCTGGGTTATTTCCACCGGGTCCTCCGCTGTCCAGATCTTTCGGTCCACCTCGTTTATCTGGGCCAGGGCCGAATGAAGCGTCGTGGTTTTGCCCGAACCGGTCGGGCCGCAGCAGAAAATCAGGCCGTACGGCATGGAGACGGCCTTAACGAAACTTTCATAATTACGCTCGGAAAAGCCCATTTTATCCAGGGGAATCGGCTCACCGCTGGCAAGGATGCGCATCACCACATCCTCCAGCCCGCCCTGGGTCGGCACCGTGGCCACCCGCAGTTCAATGTTTTTCCCCCCGTATTTCTTGAACCGTATCTTCCCGTCCTGGGGCTTTCGACGTTCGGAAATGTCCAGGTCGGACATGATCTTGATCCGGGAAATCACCGCATTCTTGTAACTGTAGGGAATGGTTTGATAAAGACTGCAGGCACCGTCCACACGGAGCCGGACCTCCGTGTTCACCCTGCCGGGCAGCGGCTCGATGTGAATGTCTGAAGCCCCCCGGTTATAGGCATCCAGGATAATTTTATTGACCAGCTGCACCACGGCGCTGCTTTCTTCGGAAACCGAATAGCTTTCCTCTTCAAAAGACTCGTCCTCGCCTTCAAGCTGGGAGATGATATCATCTATGGAAGATTCGCTTTGCTGGACATTTGAGGTGAACAGGTCGATCAGCTTCAGGATGTCTTCCTTGACGGCGATATTTAACTTGATGTTTTTCCTGGGGAAAAGCGTCTTGATTTCATCAACGCGCCGGATATCGTCCGGGTTGTCAATGGCAATCACCACATCCCCGTTCTCCGAGCGCACCGGCACCCAGGTGTTGTTGCGCATGAACTTGACCTTGAGCCCCTGCAGCAGCTCGCCGGGGATGGGAAGATTGTTGTGATATTCCACCAGGGGCATGTCGAAATAATGGCTCAGCGCAACCCCCACCTCTTTTTTGGGGATTTTAAAATCCGATATCAGGACATTTTCAACAGGCTCCCGCTTTTCCCGGGATTTGGCGACCGCCTGGTTGAGTTCTTTGGGCGATAGTATGTGGTTTTGCAGCAGGTAATCGAACTTCCCCTTGCCCTGGGACGCCATGCGTTTCTGCTTGTAAAGGGCGATGCCCATTATCTTGGCCAGCTCGGTGATATTATCCTCGTCCCGACGGGTGAAGGGGCCGCCATCACGGCGGTTCATCAGCTGAAGCACGCCCAGCAGGTACGATTTGAATAAAATCGGGGCCGCCAAAACCTGGCGGGTCCGGAAGCCGGTGCGCTGGTCCCACCGCTCATCAAACTTCAATGCCCCGTCCACAGCCCCCAGTTCACTGCGCTGGTAAACGTCCTTGATATTGACCATCCGCTGATGCGTGGCGGCATAGCCCGCAATGCTGTTGTCTGAAACCGGCACCCGGATCTCGGAGACCTCTTCCCCGGATTTGAACCGGGACACCAGTTCACGCTTGATGCCGTCAACGTAATAGATGGTGATCCGTTCGGCGCCAACCAGCTCAACGATTTCCTCTTTTATGTCGATCAGAATCTCATCCAGGTTAAAAGCAGCGTAAATCTGGTTGCTGATCTCCTGGAGTTTGGTTCGGTACGCCACCTCGGATTTTAAATGCTGCACATCGCTGTTGCCGTTGGGCGCTGTTTTGAAAGAATGGTTGGATTTTTCTGTAGACTCCATGGTCTCTCACCTGTCGGAATAGTGGATAAGGGTATAGCAAAGCGGTAAAAACGCTTTACTCGTTACCTGAATGAGGGGCCCGGCTGTCTCCGAACCAGAGCCCGTATAGCTTTTTGGCCCCGCCGCCCACAAGCAGAATGCCCATGATGTAGAAACATATCCGGATAAAGACGGCGGCCGGGACAAAATAATCGATGGTCATCACCCGCTCCATGACATGCGGAATCCGGAAAAAAACGGCGATACCCATCAGGAAAAGGGCCATTCCCCATATTACTTGAAAGTTCTGTCGATTCCCGTTCATTTTTTTTCGCCTCGTAAATTATCATCGGCCATTTATTGCCGATTGTTAACCGTTTTTTTAATTTTTTTTGAAAGCCCGCGGCGGGCACCTCCCCGTCCGGGGAAACACCAGGGGCTTTGTGTCATATCGCAGAATGCGGGGGCACCGGCACGGGCTCACACTGCGTGTTTGGAGGAATGTGACTTGAGCCCGGCACAGATCCCGGAGAAAAGGTATCTTTCGGCTTCTATCATAACTTTAACAGGAATCGCTTGTCAACTTGGATTGCGCTTGACCCGGCGGCCTTGCTTTTTATAATAGAGAGACACACGATATCATCAAAAAGAAGGAGAAGACCCATATGACTGAAATCAACCAGGACGACCGGTATGAACATAAACTGGAACTGCGCAACCTGAGGCTCGCGGATTATGACGACGTAAAGGAGATCATGGAGCTGGTCTACCCATCAATGGGCGGGGCCTGGGATTTCGGCGAATTTGCGGCCCTGATCGAGCGCTTTTCAGAGGGCCAGATCTGTATCGAGGACAAGGGCAAGGTGGTGGCAGCGGCCCTGAGCCTGATCGTCAATCATGACCAATATGAAACCCGGCACGCCTATGAGGACCTTGTCGGCGACGGGCGCATGCGCTCCCATGACCCCAACGGAGACGCCCTTTATGGCATCGATGTTTTCGTGCATCCGGAATATCGGGGGCTCCGGCTGGGACGCAGGCTCTACGATGCCCGAAAAGAGCTCTGCGAAGAGTTGAACCTGAGGGGCATCCTGTTCGGCGCCCGCATCCCCGGATACAAGGATCACGCCAGCGAGATGAGCCCGGAGCAGTACATTCAAAAAGTCAAAAACAATGAAATCTATGATCCGGTCCTCTCTTTTCAGCTCTCCAACGACTTTCACATCAAAAAGGTCATCAAGGGGTATATGCCCGAGGACCTGCAGTCGCACGCCTACGGCATTCTCATGGAATGGAACAATATTTATTACGAAAAAAAAAGGCCGCTTTTCGGGGGCCGGAAAGCTTATCCCCGCCTGGGGGTGGTGCAGTGGCAAATGCGGCCCTTCCAGTCTTTTGAAGACGTCATGCAGCAGGCGGAATTTTTCATCGATGCCGTCTCCGGGTACAACTCGGACCTGATCCTGTTCCCGGAGCTTTTGAATGCACCCCTGATGCGCAATTTCAACCAGGAAAACCCGGCGGAAGCCATGCGCTCCCTGGCGGAATACACGGAACCGCTGCGCGACGAGTTCATAAAAATGGCCCTTAGCTACAATATCAACATCGTGGCGGGCAGCATGCCCGAATACCGGGATGAGAAGCTCTATAACGTGTCCTACCTCTGCCGGCGCGACGGTACCTGGGACTGCCAGTACAAACTCCACATCACGCCGGATGAAGCCCAATACTGGGGTTTGAAAGGCGGCGAGGAACTGAAGATATTTAACACCGATATCGGCAAAATCGGCATTTTAATCTGCTATGATGCCGAATTTCCCGAACTCTCCAGGTATCTGGTGGAAAAAGGCATGAATATTCTTTTGGTGCCCTACTGGACAGACACCAAAAACGCCTATCTTCGGGTCAGGCGCTGCGCCCAGGCCAGGGCGATCGAGAACGAATGCTACGTGGCCATCTCCGGAAGCGTGGGGAACCTGCCGAATGTGGAAAACATGGACATTCAGTATTCCCAGTCCGCTGTTTTCACCCCGTCGGATTTTGCCTTTCCCCATGACGCCATCTCCGCCGAGGCCACGCCGAATACGGAAATGACGCTAATGGTGGATCTGGACCTGGATCTCTTAAAGGAACTGCGGGAGCAGGGCAGCGTCCGCAATATCCAGAGCCGCCGGCTGGATCTTTACCAGATCCTGTGGAAAAAAAACTGAGCCTCAGAACGGCTTCCGGTCCTCGAGCCGGGCCAGCTGAGCATCGAAGCGGGCCCGTTTCTGCTCCGCCTCGGTCGTCACTGATTCCAGTTCTTCAAATGCGCTGTCAATCCGGCTCTGGCAGCTGTGAATGTCGCGGGACAAGGCCACGATTTTGCTGCCGTCGCCATTGTTGCTGGCCGCCTGCATCTGCTCATGCAATTGCGCCAGGCGGTTTTCCGCCCGGACAATTTCCTCTTCAAGCCTGGCGATTCGCTTCTCCAGGGGTTTTAAGACATTGCCGCGCTCCGCAATAATGGCCGAGCGCTCTTTCCGAAACGTTTTTTTATTCATGGCGCCGTCCATGGGACCGGCCGGCTGATCGGGGGGCGCCGGGCCAGCCGAGGGTTCCCCGCCCCCGGCCGCCGCGGTTTCCTCATGCCACCCCACGGTCTCCAGGAAACGCTGGTAACCGCCCTCGAAAACCGAGATTCCCCCCTCCTGAAAAACAATCAACCGCTCGGCCAGGGCATGCAAAAACATTTCATTATGGGTCACCATGACCACGGCCCCTTCAAACGCATCGATGGCCGCAAGGAGGGCGTCTGCCGATTCCAGATCAAAATGGTTGGTCGGCTCGTCAAGCAGAAGGAAATTGAGCGGCCGGCCCAGGAGTTTGCCAAGCATCACCCGGCATTTTTCACCGCCGGAGAGCACGCTGATCCGCTTCAGGGCCGCATCCCCCTCAAACATCATGGCCCCGCAGATGTTCCGGACCATTTGCCGGTCAAGCTCCGGGCTGGTGTACTGGATCTCCTCCTCCACCGTGCGGGTCGGCACCAGGGTGTTGATGTTGGTCTGCTCAAAGACGCCGGCCTGCACATTCGGCTGCCAGGCGATATGTCCCTCGTCGGGCTTCAAATCACCGGCCAGCAGACGCAGGAGCGTCGTCTTGCCGGCACCGTTTTTCCCGATAATGCAGATCCGGTCCCGGGGGCCGATGGAGAGGCTGAAGTCCTCAACCAGGCGCTCACTCCGAGGGTTGTGGGAAAACCCCAGGTTTTCGGCCTGAAGAATGTATTTACCGGCAAAGGGCTTGTTGAGAAATTCAAAATCCAGTGTTTTGAACCGCTCCAGCTTTTCATGGGTTTTCAACTTGTCCAGCTGCTTGATCCGTGACTGGACGAGATTGGCCAGCCGCGCCTTTGCCCGGAACCGGTTGATGAATCGCTCCATCTCTTTCTGGCGGCGCTCGTTTTTCAGCCGGGTTTTTTCATGAATCGCCTCTTCCTGGGCGATCTGGGCGTAATAGGCCTGGGTGGTCCCCTTGACTTTACGGATTTTCCGGCGGTGAACGCCCACAATGTGGGTGACCACGTCATCCATGAAACTGCGGTCATGGGTGATCAAAAAAAGCTCCCGGGGCCACGCCCGAAGAAAACGTTTAATCCATCGGATGGAGGTGATGTCAAGGTAATTGGTGGGCTCATCAAGCAGCAGCATGTCAGGCTCGGACACCAATACCTTGGCCAGGTTCAACCGAACCTGGAAGCCCCCGGAGAATTCCAGCGGCGAACGCTGCATGTCCGCTTCGGTAAAGCCCAGGCCAAACAGCACCTTTTCCACCTGCCAGTGCTGACCGGCGGCATCCGCCGGCAGCCCGCGCATGCCTTCGGCCAGGACCGTTGCCTCCTGAAAATCGATATGCTGGGTGACATAACCGAGCCGGTAATTTTTGGGAATGCTGATATTGCCGCCATCCGGTGATTCAAGACCGGTGATCATGCGAAAAAGGGTGGTTTTCCCGTGGCCGTTTCGCCCCACAAGTCCCACCCGCTCCCCGGAATTGACCTTGAAAGCGATATCGTCGAACAGGACCAGTTCGCCGTAACTTTTTGTCAGACCCTCAATATTGAGCATAACTTATTCATCCAATGATCCATTGCATTGCCGAAGCGGCCGACAGCCCTCGCAAAACCGGCGGAGTGCCGCAATCAAAACCATCAGGCAGGGGTAAATGGCAGGAGGGAGAATGCGGAGCGGCGCCTGAACGGCAAGCCGTGCCTGCGCCCCGCCGCTGCGGCGGGTCAGTCTATGCCCAATTTGCTGCATCGATACCGGAATGAACGGAAGCTGATGCCCAGGAGTTCGGCCGCCTTGTTTTTGCTGCCGTTGGCGCATTCCAGGGCCTTTTCCAGGTATGCCTTCTCAATGGCCTCGAGAATGCTGTCCAGGTTGACCCCTTTTGAAACTTCATCCAGATCAAACCGCTGGTTTTCAATGCCCTCGATCCAGCGGCGCTTGTGCATGGACATGGCCAGGCTGTCAGGCAGCAGTATGTTGGTGGCCGAAAGGGCCACGCTTCTTTCGATCAGGTTTTCAAGCTCCCGGATGTTTCCCGGAAAATCGTATTTTTTCAGCAGGTCCACCGCATAAGAGGAAATCTTGGTAATCTCCTTGCCCGCCTCCCGGGAGTACTTTTCCAGGAAATGCTGGGCAAGCGCCCGGATATCGCCTTTTCGCTCCCGAAGGGGCGGCACCTTGATCTCCACCACGTTGATGCGATAGAACAAGTCCTCCCGGAACCTTCCGGCAATCACCTCTTCCTCGATGTTTTTATTGGTCGCGGCAATGATGCGGATATCAACGGAGACATCCGCGTTCGATCCCACCGGTTTGAAGCCCCGCTCCTGCAGCACCCGAAGGAGCCGGACCTGCATCTGCAGATTCAGCTCCCCGATTTCATCCAAAAAAAGGGTGCCGGTATCCGCTGCTTCAAAAAGGCCTTTTTTGTCGTGCTGAGCGCCGGTGAAAGCGCCCTTTTTGTAGCCGAAAAACTCACTCTCGATCAGGGTCTCCGGTATACTGCCGCAGTTGATGACCACAAAGGGCTTGTCCCGGCGCTGGCTCTGGTTATGAATGGCCCTGGCAATCAATTCCTTGCCGGTCCCGCTCTCCCCGGTGATCAAAACATTGGTCCGCGTCTGGGCGATCTGCTCAATGACCTCAAAAATATGGAGCATCCGCGGACTGTTGCCCACAATCAGCCCATAGTGCAGGTACTCTTTGAGCTCGGAGTCGATATGGGCCTTTTCATCTTTCAGGGTCTTGAGCTGCAGCGCCTTGGCGATGGTGTCCTTGAGCTCGTCATTGTCAAAAGGTTTGGGCAGATAATCATATGCCCCTTCGTTCATTGCCTCAACCGCGTTCTCGGCCGTGGCATAGGCGGAGATCATGATAACAATGGTTTTGGGATGAAGGGATTTGGCTTTCCGCAGCACGTCCAGGCCGCTTATGTCCCCCAGCCGGATGTCCAGGAGGACAAGATCATAGAAATTTTTTTCCAGCATCTCGTTGGCCTGCCGGCCGCTTTCCGCGCTGTTCACGCAGTAGCCCTCCTTGGCCAGCATGACTTCGAGGAATTCGCGCATGCTGAATTCATCGTCCACCACGAGTATGTTCATGTCTGTTTCAGTCATAAAGAAAACGGGAATCAGGAATCAGAGTTCATAAACCACACGCCCATTGACTACCGTATGAGTGGCGCGTCCCTTGAACTCCCAGCCCTCAAAAGGCGTATTGCGGCTTTTGGAAAACCCCGAGGCGCTCCGGTAGCTAAACGGCCGTGAAGGGTCAATAATTGTCAAATCCGCCGGGGCCCCCTTGCGCAGACCACTTGAAATTCCCAGGATGCGGGCCGGATTGACCGACATTTTTTCGATCAGCTGGCGCAGCGAGAGCACGCCTTCATTGACCAGGCGCAGCCCAAGGGGCAGAGATGTCTCCAGGCCGATAATCCCGTTGGCCGCCTCGTCAAAAGGGACCTGCTTTTCAAGTTCCGAATGCGGGGCATGATCCGTGGCAATGGCATCGATCGTGCCGTCCGCCAGGCCTTCGCGCACGGCCAGCCGGTCCTCAACGGATCTCAAGGGAGGGTGCATTTTGGCATGGGTGTCGTATTGGGCAACCGATTCATCCGTCAGCGTAAAATAATGCGGGGCCGTCTCAGCGCTGATCGGCACGCCGCGCTGCTTGGCACAGCGAATCTCCCGAACGGACTCACGGGTGCTGACATGGGCGATATGCACCGGGATTTGCGTCAACTCGGCCATGGCAATATCGCGCATGACCATCACGGACTCGGCGGCATTGGGAATGCCGGACAGGCCCAGGCGCGTTGCCGCCGCCCCCTCGTTCATAACCCCTTGGGAAAGCGTCCGTTCCTCGCAATGCGAAATCACCTGGATTCCCACGCTGCCGGCATATTCCAGGGCGCGGCGCATCAAGCGCGAATTGGAAACAGGACGCCCGTCATCGGTTACCGCGACCGCACCGGCATCTTTCAACTCGCCGTATTCAGCAAGCGATTCGCCCTGCAGGCCCTTGCTGACGGCTCCGGCCGGGAATACCCGGACAGAGCCGATCCGCCGGGCCTCATTGACGATATAGGCGGTGACTTCCCTGGAATCATTGACCGGCCGGGTGTTGGGCATGCAGCAAATGCTGGTGAATCCGCCGGCTGCGGCCGCCCGGATGCCGGTTTCGATGGTTTCCTTATATTCCTCGCCCGGCTCCCGGAGATGAACATGCATATCCACCAGCCCGGGGGTGAGAAGACAGCCGTCCGCATGGATGACCCGATCCGCCTCCCCTTCGGCATAGGGCGGGGGGGCGCCGCTTTCATCGACGATTGCAGCGATGATGCCGTTTTCCAGATAAACGTCCCCCATGCCGTCCAAATGACCGGGATCCAGCACATGCGCGCCTTTAATCATTGTCCGCATTGCGGGCACCTCCTCCCAGCAGATATAACAGGGCCATCCGAAGCGCCACCCCATTGGCCACCTGGTCAAGGATCACCGAGTATGGGCCGTCGGCCACTTCCGGTGAAATCTCCACCCCCCGGTTCATGGGCCCGGGATGCATGATAAGGACCTCCGGCCCGGCCTTTTCCAGGCGCCTGGCATTGAGCCCGAAACGCCTGGCATATTCCCTCTCGGAGGGGAACAGAAAACTGTTCTGACGCTCCTTCTGGATTCTCAGCATCATGATGACATCCGCCCCGTGAATGGCTTCATCCGTGTCATGGGTGACATGGGCGCCAAGGGTTTCCGCCCCCCGGGGGATCATGGTCGGGGGTCCGGCCAGCCGGACTTCGGCACCCATTTTCGTAAAGCCGGTCACATTCGAACGGGCCACGCGGCTGTGGGCGATATCGCCGATGATCGCGACCTTCAGCCCGGACAGGCGTTTTTTGACCTCACGAACGGTCATCATGTCAAGCAAGGCCTGGGTGGGATGGGCATGCATGCCGTCGCCGGCATTGATAATGGCGCAGCCCAGGTTTTTGGCCAGCAGGTACGGGGCGCCGGCGCAGCCATGACGCATGACAATGATATCCGGGCTCATGGCCTCAAGGTTGCGGGCCGTGTCGATCAAGGTCTCCCCCTTGACCATGCTGCTGGAGCCGGCGGTTATGCCGATAACATCCGCGGACAGGCGCTTTGCGGCAATATCAAAGGACATACGGGTCCGCGTGCTCGGCTCGTGAAAAAAAAGAATCACGGTTTTTCCCCGGAGCGTGGGCACTTTTTTGATCTGCCGGCGGGAGATCTCCTTTAAACCCTCGGCCGTATCCAGGATGGTTTGGATCTCATCGACCGAAAGGGAGTCCATATCCAGGATATCTTTGCCCGACACGCCCATTACCGCGCTCCTCCCTTATTCAAGCAGTGTTCCGATTCTGCCCCACCTGACATCGAAATCCTCTCTGTCCCAGGACCAGTATATAATAAACGCTTCCCCCTTTATGGCCGATTCATCCACAAACCCCCAAAAACGGCTGTCATAACTGTTATCCCGATTATCCCCCATTACAAAATAGGCTTTGGGGGGAACCGTCACCGGACCGAAATTGTCCCGCTCGTTCACCTGCGGGGGGATCACGTTGGAATCGGTATGGATGCCAAAGTCATGATTCAAGGGGCGGCCATTCACAAAAACCTCTTTTTTGCGGATGTTCACTGTATCCCCGGGGACCCCGATAACCCGTTTGATGTAATCCTTGTCCGGGTCCTTGGGATATTCAAAGACGATGATATCGCCGCGCTCCGGCTCTCCCAGGGGAACAATCGTGGTCCGCAGATACGGGAGCTTGACCCCGTATATAAACTTGTTGACCAGGATGTGGTCGCCGATCTGCAGGGTCGGCTCCATGGAGCCGGAGGGAATCTTGAAGGCCTGGACCACAAATGTCCGGATGAAAAGGGCCAGGATAACGGCAATCAGAACGGCCTCTAAATTTTCCCGAAGCTTGCCCTTGCCCTTTTTCGACGGCGGCTGCTTCTGATCCGCCGCATCCGTTTGCTTGTCTGACTTGGGTTTAAAAATCACCTGTACCTGCCTGCATTCGATAACACGCCCGCCCGGGGCTTTTCCATTCTAGCGGACCGGAAGCGTAAACTGGGGTTCACCGAGGAAAAATTCCCCGTTTTCTATCCATTTCTTCAGCCGCCCGGCAATCTCCCGGGCCTTTACCACGCTGGAGAGCGGAACCGTCGGCACCTCCTTGTCATTTACCCGGATCACCCCGCTTTTGAGCTCCGCGTAACTGACATACCCATAATTCCGATCCACCCCGTTGCAGTAATCATTGCCATAATCCACCACCTGCGTATAGATGTCCGCATCGGATACGGCGGTGTATTGGGCGATTTCCTCGTTTAACAAGGGAATGGGGACCCCTATTCCCACGGCAAGCGAAACCCCGTACCCCTGAATGCTGACGCCGACGATCCAGTCCGGGGACATCTGCTTGAGATCCCCCATGACCCACATGGTGCCGGCAGGGCTCATCGGGATCCCGTTTTTTCCCCGGGGCGCGCCGGGTTTATGCTGGGTCCCGTGCCAGGTCACGTAGCCGATGCCGTCGCCCAGGTAAATCCGCGTTCCCAGTCCGATCGTCTGGTAGTAAGGGTCGTTGAAAAGCGGGCTGAGCTGGCCGGAGGTCGAATAATTGGCATTGCCGGCCCTGGGCTTGAGTGTCCCCAGATACGTATAAATGGTTTTATTGGTCAGGTTGATGGCGCAGTTATAATTCTGGTAGGCGTTCCTGGGATTGCAAAGGGTGGCCTGGGGCAATTGGTCGAGGGTGACCGTCTTCTGCACCTCCCGGTTGGGATAACAGGAAGTCCCGTAACCCGTGGCCCGGAGATGGACCGAACGGCCGGCCACCAGGTCCTGAATCACGTGGCCGCCGCCGTAATTGAACGCCCCCGGCCAGACCTTGTTCAGGGGATCCTCCTCGCATGGCTCGGTGGCCCCCAGGAAACAATCGATCGCCGCAAGGCCCCCGTAGGCGGGCACATTGTTGAACCATACCTTGGAGGCCTTGATGGTGGGCACGCTCTGGCCGATATTGATAAACGCCCCTGAGGAGCACATGGGCGCAAACGTTCCCGTGGTCACCACATCAACGGTTCGGGCGGCTTCCACCGCCCCTTTTTCCCTTACGATATCGATAATTTCCTCGGCCGTGGCCACGACCACCTCGCCGGAACGGATTTTTTCATTAATCCCGGCATACGTTTTATTAACGCGATACCCCGCCATTGTTCTGCAACCTCTCCAGCCTGACTGGTATTCGAATAAATATGGAAAAACCCGAACCAGGCGTTTTCAAGCAGATGCCGCAAGCTTGAAAACCGCTCGGTTCAGGTCAATGGATACGGAAAAAAATACGGACGGCCCCATTGGCCGGCCAACAGACACCAAAAGCGGCTCCCGGCCCCATTATTCGTCAAGTGATCGAACCTCTTGAAGTTTTCCGGTTATGTTGTTTTTAATCCAGGCGGCATCCCACCACTCGGTCGGGTCGACATACACGTGATCAACAAACATGCCGAAGTGCAGGTGATCACCGCCGGCCAGGCCGCTGGTGCCCGTGTTGCCGATAATCTCATCCTTGGCCACCATGTCGCCGGTATCGACGTCAAGACGGCTCAAGTGCGAATAAACGCTGAAAAGCCCGTAGCCGTGGTCAATCAGCACGGTATTGCCGTAAATGCCGAGTTCTCCGGCAAAAGCGACCCTGCCGGCATTTGCCGCCGGTATCCGGGCATGCTGCACGGAGGCCAGATCAATGCCCATATGAACCGCCCGATCAATGACCTCGCCGTTGTGTTGATAGACCCGGTGATCCGCAAAATTGGCCCTCCGGGCGGAATTGGGCAGGCGCCCGAATGCGCCCTTCCAATATAAGCTTTTTTCCGTTTCCCGGCCGGCCGATAAAATCCGCTGATTGTTTTTCTTCCGGAGGGCCTGGTTCACATGGAGAAACTGATCCAGCAGAGAGGCATCGTTCAGCTCGTCAACGGAAGAGGCGAATTCGGGCATTTTCCTTTCAAGAAAGCGATCCGATATCCTCAGCACATCCTTTTTAAACTGCTTTTCGCGGATATAATTATAGAATCCGCTTTGCGAGGCATTGCCCGCTGCATCCACGGCCTTAACATAAAGCCGGGTATCCTTTCCCTGGTCATAGCGCAGGGCGAACAGGGCAATGTGAATGGCCTCGTCATCAAAATATCCGGAATAACCGGGGAAAAACTCGTCACCCACATAAACGCCGCTTTTCTCGCAGTCCTCGGACAAGCGGTAGATCACCAGGCCGGAGCCTCCCTGGCTGACATTGTGCTGACGGGTCAAAACCGCCAGGCCGGGCGGCTGGGTGTCAAAAACCACTTCTTTCTCAATGTAGGTGCGGTTGCCCTTCCCCCAGTCGCGCCAGGAATCGTCCCAGGCCACCATCCGCAAAACCGCCTTGCCGTCCGCCAAGTCGAGCTTTTGGGCATCAATTGAAATATCAAACGGCACCGGCGTTTCCGGCGGTTCCGACCGGCTTCCGGCTTTGGCGAAGGTTTTTTCCAGCAAAACCGTTTCTTCCCCGTCCTGGATCAATCCTGCCCACAATTTTCGCACGCCGCTGCGGGGGTCCCGAACGGTTCCGGAAAGCTGTGTGGTTTCCCCCAGGATCTGTTTCTCCAGGTCAAGCCGGATTTCCGGGCCGCGGCCTTCGAACTTGGTCCAGATCAGCCAGCCGCCCGAGCCGAAAATTATAATGCAGAGCAAAACAATTAATAAAAGTTTCAGGCTCTTGCCTCTTTCCTTGCGTTTAAATCCCATCGCTGTCCTATCCCCCTGAATCTTTGCACATAAAAAATTATATTTTTTTAACAGCTAATCCCGCGCTTAGCAAGATCTTATTTTCCCGTCTTGACTTTTCGCAAACCCCGGGATAACAGAGGCTTGTTGCATATCCGACCCAATGCAGAGAGGAGGGAACATGACACGTCCCGTAAAAATCCAAGGGTTTTCAATAGGCGGCGGACAGCCATTTACATTGATTTCAGGCCCCTGTGTAATTGAAGACAACGACACACCCTATCAGATTGCCCGCTTTCTCCGGCACTTAACCAGCAAACTCGATATCCCTTACATCTTCAAGGCCTCTTATGACAAGGCCAACCGCACCTCCATCGACTCCTACCGCGGACCCGGTCTGGAGGCGGGTCTCCGGGTATTATCCCGCATCCGGGAGGACCTGGACGTCCCGGTCCTCTCGGACATCCACCACCTGAGCGAAATCAAGCCGGCCGCGGAGGTTCTCGACATCATCCAGATACCCGCCTTTCTCTGCCGCCAGACGGACCTCCTTGTCGCGGCCGGCCGAACAGGCAGGCCCGTAAATATAAAAAAGGGGCAGTTTCTTGCCCCCGGGGACATGATCAACTGTGTCGAAAAGGTCCGCTCCACCGGAAACAATCAGGTGCTGCTGACGGAAAGGGGCGCCACGTTCGGATACAACAACCTGGTCTCTGACTTCCGAAGCATTGCGATTATGCAGGAAACCGGCTGCCCGGTGGTCTTCGATGCCACTCACAGCGTCCAGCTCCCGGGCGGCGCCGGCGCCTCTTCCGCCGGGCAGCGAAAATTCGCCCCTCTGCTGGCCCGGGCGGCCATTGCCGCAGGGGCCGATGCCATCTTCCTGGAAGTGCACCCCGAACCCGACAAAGCGCTTTCGGACGGGCCCAACGCCATGCGGCTCGATGCGGTGGAGGCCTTGTTGAAACAGCTCAAAAACATTCAACAGGCGATTCGTTAAAAACAAGGGAGGGCCCTTACATGCTGACGCGGCTGCAGTCCATCAAACTCCTGCTATTGGATGTCGACGGGGTATTAACCGACGGTTCGATAGCATATACCGGCCGGCAGGAGGAGACCAAGGTGTTTAACGTCAAAGACGGACTTGGCATCCGGATGCTCCACCAGAACCACATTCAGACAGGGATTGTCACCGGCCGCGCATCTGACGCGTTGCTGCGCAGATGCCGGGAATTGGGCATCTCGCTTGTCTTCGACAATATTTCGGACAAAGACCGGGTCCTGGAGGCGATCATGCAGCAGAGCGGATGCCGCGGCGAGGAAATCGCTTTTATCGGTGACGACCTGCCGGATCTGCCGCTTATGGCAAAAGTCGCGCTGGGCATTGCCGTGGCCGACGCCCATGAAGCGGTTCGCCGGCAGGCGGCCATCATAACGCGCAATGCCGGCGGTAAAGGTGCGGTGCGCGAGGTCTGCGAAATGATACTCGAGGCCAAAGGCCTCTGGCAGGCGCAGCTGAGCCAGTGGCGGAGAGATCCGTGAGTCCCCGGACGGCGGCAAAATATGCCCTGCTGGCGGCTTTTCTCCTTCTGCTTGCCCTTTTGCTGTTTTTTTTTCTTCGCCATGTCACAGGCGGCCGGGACACGGAAAAACCAACGGGGCCGGGGCAGACGGATGCAGCGCTGTCGATCAATCAGTTTCGGCATACCGCCACGCGGGAAGGCCGGACCGAGTGGATCCTCGAGGCCGCCTCAGCCGAGTATTTCACCGAGAACCGCGTCCGCCTCAAGGATTTGACCCTGACCTTTTTCCCGGCCGGCGATCAGCCCGAAACCCGGCTGAAAGCAAAAAAAGGCCGGCTGGACCTGAAGAGCCAGAACATGGACGTCTCCGGCCGCATAATTGTTGAAAACCGCCGCTATCGGCTGGAAACCGAAACCTTGCATTACAGCCGCGACTCGCATATAATAAGTACGCAAACACCGGTCCGCATAGAGGGCCAGGCGCTTGCGCTCGAAGCGGACACCCTGTCTTTTAATGTGAAAACCGGCGAAATCATATGCCGGGGCAATGTGAAAGGCACCCTCAGTGCTAAAGAAAATAATCGGTTTTTTGAATAGGGTTTTGCTCACGGCGCTGCTGATCGCCTGCGCCGGGCCGGGGACCTCGCCGCTGGCGGCAACCGAGCAAACCGATGACCCGGCTGCGGAGAATAAAATCCATGTGCGTGCGGATAAACTTGTATCCCAACGCAATTCGAATTATATTCTGTTTACGGGCAATGTGGACGTGGAGATGGGGACCACCCGTATCCGCTCATCGGAATTGAAAGTTTTTTACAAGCAGGCGCCTGCGGCCGATGCCCCGGCAGCGGAGAGCAACATTGACAAAATCGTTGCCCGCAAGGATGTGCGCATTGACATGGAAAACCGGGAGGCCACCTGCGAAAAAGCGGTTTACCGGGCGGATGTGCGAAGACTCGTTTTAACCGGCGAGGCGGTGGTAATCAGGAGTGAAAACAATTCGATTACCGGCAGGAAAATCACTTTTAACCAGGAAAGCGGAGAAATAATCGTTGACGGCGAAGGGGGACAGCGCGTAAATGCGATAATTCATCAAGGCGATGGCAATATACTGGAACCGCAAACCGAAGAAAAGAACCCCTGAACCGGAAATGACTGTTCTCTCCCTGCAGACACTGGAGAAAGCCTATAACGGCAAAAAGGTTGTCGACGCCGTGGATCTGGCCATTCACAGCGGCAGCGTGGTGGGCCTGCTGGGTCCCAACGGGGCGGGAAAAACAACCACCTTTTACATGACCGTGGGCATCATTCAACCGGCGAAGGGCCATGTTTATCTCAACAATGAGGACATCACCCCTTTACCCATGTATCTGCGTGCCCGCAAAGGCATCGGGTATTTGCCGCAGGAGCCTTCGGTTTTTTCCAAATTAACGGTCTATCAAAATATCATGGCGATACTGGAAACCCTGGCCTTAAACCGGCAGGAACAAAAACAGAAAGCGGAAACCCTTTTGGAGGAACTGGGCATAATCCGGCTGAGCAAACAGAAAGCCGGGCAGCTGTCCGGCGGGGAACGCCGGCGGCTTGAGATTTCAAGGGCGCTGGCCACCGATCCGAGCTTCATCCTCCTGGATGAGCCGTTTGCCGGTATCGACCCGCTAGCGGTTCTTGATATACAAAACATAATCCGCCACCTGTCCACCCGCGGCATCGGTGTGCTGATCTCAGACCACAACGTGCGGGAAACCCTGGGTGTCTGTGACCAGGCCTATATCCTTAACAACGGCCGGATCATGGAATCCGGCAGCCCGGAAGCCATCGCCGCCAGCCCGACAGCCAGGCAAATTTATCTGGGAGAACAGTTTAGACTCTGATATGGCATTAGAACTCCAACAAAATCTTCGCCTGCAACAGCAGCTGGTAATGACCCCCCAGCTGCAGATGGCCATCAAGCTGCTCCAGGTCTCGCGCATGGAGCTGGTGGAAATGATCCAGCAGGAGCTGGAAACCAACCCCACCCTGGAGGAGGAGGTCCAGGAGGTCGACGTTGAGCAGTCGGATGAGCCGGAAGTGGCAAAAGAGCCGGAAGCCAAGGAAGTCACCATCGAAGAAAAATTTGAAGACTTCGCCGACTGGCAGAACTACATGGATGAGTTCAATTCCACCGGCAGAATCCACATGGAGACCGAAAAGAAAGAAGCGCCGGATTATGAGGCCTTTACCGCCAGCAAGACCTCCCTTGCCGATCATTTGCGATGGCAGCTGTTGATGACCCGGCCCACAGAAGAGGAAGAAACCATCGGCAGCTATATTATCGGCTGCATTGATGAAGACGGCTACCTGGACACCAGCGCGGAAGAGATCGCCGGTTTTGCCGGGACGACTGCCGAGAAAGTCGAATCGGTTCTGGCGGTGATGCAGACCTTTGACCCTCCCGGCATCTGCTCCAGGGACCTGAAAGAATGCCTTCTGAGACAGGCCGCCTACCTTGGCATCGACGATCCGGTGGTCGTTGCCATCATTTCCGATCATCTCAAGGACCTTGAAAACAAGCGCTATAAAGTCATTGCCAAGGCCCTGCACAAAAGCATCGAGGAGATTGTCGCGGCCGTTGAGCTGATCAAGCGGCTGGACCCCAAGCCCGGCGACAAATACACGGAAAGCGAGGAGATCTATATCGTCCCGGATGTCTATGTCTACAAAGACGGGGACGACTTTGTCATCCTGCTGAACGACGATGACATGCCGCAGGTGCAGATCAACTCCTATTATAAAAAAGCCGTAAAAAAGGGAGAACCCATCCCCAGTGATGCCAAAAACTACCTCAAAGACCGGCTGCGCTCCGCGGAATGGCTGATTAAAAGCATCCAGCATCGCCGGCGAACCATTTACAACGTGATGACCAGTATTGTTAAGTTTCAGCGGCCATTTTTCGAACACGGCATCTCCCATTTAAAGCCGATGGTGCTCCGGGATGTGGCAGAAGACATTGAAATGCACGAATCCACCATCAGCCGCGTTACAAACAACAAATATGCCTATACCCCGCAGGGGATTTTTGAGTTGAAATTTTTCTTTAACAGCTCCATCAACCGGTCTCATGGCGAGACCATTGCCTCGGCAAGCGTCCAGGAGGAAATCCGCCGGATCATTGAACGGGAGAACCCGAAGAAGCCGTACAGTGACAAAAAAATCGCCGAAATGCTCAAAGGGGGGGACATTGACATCGCACGCCGGACGGTGGCAAAGTACCGGGAAAACTTAGGGATTCTGCCATCCAGCAAACGCAAACAATTTTAGGGAGGAAAACAGGTATGCAGACATCGGTTACATTTAAAAACATGGAGCCTTCCGAAAACCTCAAAGCCTATGTGACCAATAAGATTGAAAAGCTGGATAAATTGCTGGACAACCCGGCAGAAGCCTATGTGGTGCTCTCGGTCGAAAAAATCCGGCATATTACGGAAATCAAACTGATTGGGGACCGATTGACGCTAAACTGCCGGGAAGAGTCCAATGACATGTACTCCTCTATAGACCTTTCCCTGGACAAGCTGGAGAAGCAGCTCAAAAAAAACAAGCAGAAAGTCCGCAAACACCGTCAGGGCCCGCGCGGCGAGCTTAAAGAAAAAACCTTGCAGGAAGCCGGCGGCAGTGAGCCTCAGGAAGAGGACAACCCGCGGATCCGGGTGAAAAGTATTGATTATAAACCCATGGATGTGGAAGAGGCCAGCATGCAGCTGGAGTTGACACCGGACAATTTTCTTGTCTTCACCAATGCCCGGACCAACCAGATTAACGTCATCTATCGCCGAAATGACGGGGACCTGGGCTTGATTGAACCGCTGGCGTAAATCTTCACCCGCAAAATTGCGCCTTTTTTTTAACGCCTGTATTAAAGCGCCGAAGCCAAAATGAAAATTCTCGATTTTTTATACAAGGAAACCATCCTCACCGAACTTCAGGCCCAGGATAAAAAAAGTGTTCTGGAGGAGCTGACGCTGCCGGTGGCCCAAATCACCCAGGCCAATCACAAGGAACTGGTGCGGGTGCTGATTGAACGGGAACATCTGGGCAGTACCGGAATCGGTGGGGGCATCGGCATTCCCCACGGCAAGCTGCAATCATTGTCCGAGCTGATCCTGGGGTTTGGCTTAAGCCGCAAAGGCGTTAATTTCGATGCGATTGACAAAAAGCCCACCCATATCTTTTTTCTTCTGCTGACCCCGGACGGGTCTGCGGGTCTGCATCTGCGGCTTCTGGCCCAGATTTCCAAACTGCTGAAAGACGAGGGATTTAAAAACCGCTTGATGGAGGTCGCCGATGCCGGGGATGTCATCCGGACCATTGAAGAAATGGATGAAGAGTTCTGAATTCCCCATTTAATCGGCTTCGTATGGAATTCCTGACGGTTGAAACCTGTCGGCCAATCACAGCAAACAGATCATGAAGAAGCTCAAACTCATTATTATCACCGGCCTGTCCGGCTCCGGCAAGAGTGTCGCGGTTGCCGCGCTTGAAGACGCGGGGTTTTTCTGCGTGGACAACCTGCCGGCGGAGCTCCTGCCGAAATTTCTGGACCTGCCGATCCAGCGGGAGTCTGATATCCACGGCCTGGGATTTGTCATGGACCTCCGGGAAAAACGGTTTCTGACAACCTATCCCAAAATCGTGGAGGAACTCCGTCAGAAAAACTACAACCTGGAAATCATTTTCCTGGAAGCGGAAGAAAACGTGCTGCTCCAGCGTTTCAGCGAAACCCGGCGCCACCATCCCCTGGCCCAGGACAAACCCCTGCTCGAAGGCATACGGGAGGAAAAAAACCTGCTGGAGCCTTTAAAATCCGCGGCCACCCGCGTGATTGACACATCCAAATACAACCGTCATGACCTGAAGGCCATCATATTCGAGATTGCCAGAAGCTCCCTGGACGCCGTTCCCATGAGAATCCAGGTAGTCTCCTTCGGTTTCAAGCACGGCATTCCGCCTGACACCGATATCATCATGGATGTCCGCTTCCTTGCCAACCCATTTTTCGTACCGGCGCTCAAACACAAGAACGGCAGGGATGCGGCGGTTCAGCATTTTGTTTTAAACAACGCGGCCACGCGGGAATTCCTGTCTAAATTCCAGGACCTGCTGGACTTTCTGGTCCCTCTTTATGAAAAGGAAGGCAAGGCCTACTTAACCATCGCCATCGGCTGCACGGGCGGCCAGCACCGCTCCATCGTGATCGCCGAGACCCTGTACACACATATTAAACGGCCCGGGCGGCCAGTCAATATCACGCACCGCGATATTGACATCAAAACATGATTCAAGGAGAAGTATGGTTGGTATCGTTATCGTCACCCACGGCCAGTTCGGAAACATATTAATCGACACGGCGGAAATCATTTTTGGGAACCAGCTGGAACATGTTGCCGCTGTTTCCATTGATTTGAATGAACACGTTGAAATCCTGAGAAAAAAGATTAATAATGGGATTAAAAAGGTCAGTCATAATTTCGGGGTCCTGGTTCTGACCGACATGTTCGGGGGAACCCCTTCAAACCTGAGTTATTCCTTTCTGGAAGAGGGAAAAATCGAGGTGATCTCAGGGGTGAATCTGCCGATGGTGATAAAGGCCGTCAATCTCCGGAAAAAAGACCAGGACCTGCATTCAATGGCAAAAACCATAGAAACGTATGGGAAAAAAAGCATCTCCCTGGCCAGTGAACTGGTCAAGGGCAACAAACGGGAATGAGGCGCCAATGCGGGTCACGCCCATGTCAGCCGGGGATCTTTCATCCGTGATCGGGCTTGAAAGCCGGGCATTCAAGAACCCGTGGGGAATGCCGGCATTTATCGGCGAACTGGCTTGCAACAACGCTTATAATTTTGTATTAAGAAGCCCTGAGCACCGATTGATCGCCTATATCTGTCTGCGATTGATTGTCAATGAACTGCATGTGCTCAAAATTGCGGTAAACGATGCATACCGGCAGCAGGGAATCGCCAGTCAATTCTTCAGCCAGTGTCTTGCAGAGATACCTGAAGCTTTTGACCTTGCCTTCCTTGAAGTCCGGCCCGCGAACCTGGCGGGAATACGACTGTATCGGAAACTGGGGTTCGAGTTGTGGGGCAGGCGCCCCGGCTATTACCTGGACACAGGCGAAGACGCGCTAATTATGGGAAAAATATTCAAAGGAGGTTCCTATGGGAGTGAAGATAGCGATTAACGGTATGGGCAGAATTGGACGAATGGTGTTTCGGGCCGCCTTGAAACGCCCGGAAATGGAGGTCGTTGCCGTCAATGACCTGATGGACCCGGCCACGATGGCTCATTTGCTCAGCTATGACTCGGTTCACGAAAATCTGGGGGCAACGGTTGCCGCCAAAGAAAACGCCATTGTGATAGACGGCCGGACAATTGCCGTATTTGCTGAAAAAGACCCGGCCGCGATTGGCTGGAAGGATCACGGCGTGGATATCGTGGCTGAGTGCACCGGTCTTTTCCGGGAACGGCAGGCCGCGGCCAAACACCTGGAAGCAGGCGCCCGGAAGGTCATCATTTCAGCACCGGCCAAAGAACCGGATGCCACCCTGGTCATGGGCGTGAACGCGGACACCTATGATCCCAAAAACCATCACATCGTATCCAATGCCTCCTGCACGACCAACTGTCTTGCGCCTGTGGCCAAAGTGCTCAATGACACGTTCGGCATCAAGCACGGGCTGATGACAACCATTCATTCCTACACCGGGGATCAGATGCTGCTGGACGGGCCGCACAAAGACCTGAGGCGCGCAAGGGCCGCCGCGCTGTCCATGATCCCGACCACCACTGGCGCGGCAAAAGCCGTTGGCCTTGTTATTCCCGAACTCCAGGGAAAACTCAACGGGCTGGCCATCCGGGTGCCGACACCCAATGTCTCCCTTGTGGATCTTGTGGCCAACCTGAAAAAAACCGCCTCGGCCGAGGACGTCAAAAACGCCTTGAAGGAAGCCGCGGAAGGACCGCTTGCCGGCATCCTGGGGTACAGCGAAGCCCCGCTGGTATCCTGCGACTTCAACGGGAACAAGCTCTCCTCCATCGTTGACGCGCCGGTTACCTACGACATGGAGGAAATGGTCAAGGTGCTTTCCTGGTACGACAACGAAGCCGGATATTCCGAACGGATGGTGGACCTTGCGGAAATGATTGCTGGCAAGCTTTAACCTGTGTGAGGAGGTGGTATGGAAACGCGAAAACCATTGATTGCCGGAAACTGGAAAATGCATAAAACCGGCCCGGAAGCGGTGGAAACCGCAGAGCGGCTGGCCGCCGCAGTGGCGGATGTAAAAGCCGTGGACATCATGATCGCCCCGCCTTTCACTGCCCTGGAGTCCGTGGCCAGGGTGATTGACGGCACGCCGGTCCGGCTGGGTGCCCAAAATCTGCACTGGGAAAAACAGGGCGCGTTTACCGGCGAGATTTCCGCCGACATGATTGCTTCCACGGGTTGCCGCTATGTCATTATCGGCCACTCGGAACGCCGGCAATTTTTCGGGGAAACCGATGAAGGCGTCAATAAAAAAATCACGGCGGCATTCGAGGCGGGACTCACCCCCGTGGTCTGCGTGGGAGAGACGGAATCCGAGCGGGATTCCGGAAAAACATTTTCCGTCCTTGACAAACAGATACAAAAAGGGTTAGAAGGTTTAAATTTGGATGCGCGGAATGCGCCGGTAATTGCCTATGAACCCGTATGGGCGATCGGAACGGGCAAGACGGCCACCGTTGACCAGGCCCAGGAAGCCCATGCCTACATCCGCAAACTGGTACAGCAGGGTTTCGGCCAGGCGGTTGCGGATGCGGTGCGGATTTTATACGGCGGCAGCGTCAAGCCGGACAATATTTCGGAGTTGATGGCGCTGCCCGATATTGACGGCGCCCTGGTGGGCGGGGCGAGTCTGGCACCTGACACATTCAGCAGCATTATTCATTATCAATCTTAAAATTATGATACCGGGCATATGTCTACTCTGATTCTTATTGTACATCTTTTGGTATGTTTCGCACTGATCCTGATCGTGCTTTTGCAGACGGGAAAAGGCGCGGACATGGGCGCTGTATTTGGCGGCGCGGGCAATCAAACGCTTTTCGGCAACACCGGCGCCAGCACCCTGCTGAGTAAAGCCACCACGGGGGCGGCAATTGTTTTTATGCTCACCTCATTGAGTCTTGCCTACATTTCCAAAAGCGGTGATGAATCCGTGTTAGAAAATGTCCAGCCGGCAGCCCAGCAAACGCAGACCGTGCCTGCGGGTGATGAAACAAGCGGAGAGGCCGGGGAACAGCAGCCGGCATCCGAGGCAAGCCCGCCCGCATCCGGAGGGGAAACGCAACAGGGTGCCCAGCCGTCGGAATAAACATCCAGTTCGTGCCGAAGTGGTGGAAATGGTAGACACGCTATCTTGAGGGGGTAGTGGGTAACTCCCGTGCCGGTTCAAATCCGGCCTTCGGCACCACTTATAAAGAATCAGCCGCAATCTCAAAAGGTTGCGGCTTTTCTGCTTCTGGAGGGTGCGGATTGACCATGGATCGAGCACGGATCGGGATCGGATCGGGATCGGATCG
>CAZNSO010000024.1:37107-41942 GCA_964575805.1 uncultured Desulfobacteraceae bacterium | reverse complement strand
CGCTTGGTCCGCCCTACCTGGCTGGTGATATTTTCAGGCAATCCGCCGCCCATGTCCGCTGTCTGAGCCCTTAACGGTATTGCCGGGCGGGGCCTCCTGGCAATACCGATAAGGGTTTAAAAAGCCCCTGCCTTTAAATTTTTAAATATTTCCGCCGTGCTGCCGATAAGATGAATAGCAGGATTGCTGTTTTATCGCCCGGGCACCGGCGGCCGTTCTCTTCCGATACCCACGCTTTCTCCGATCGCCCCGACCCGGCTTGCACTTTTGAACCTTAACCACAGGGCCGTGTAACGCCAATGTTTGTAAGCGCCCCACCACCACCGGTTTTAACGCTGGCCCAGCCGGCCGAGATCTCCATGCAGCGGGGGACGGAAAGCCAGCCCCTGAAGCTGGCGCAATACCAGATCATCCGCGCAACGGTGGCCGAGGGCGGCCTGGAGAAGGTGCTTTTAAACGTCCGGCAGCAGCAGCTTTCAGCTGAAACCCGGGTCCCCCTGAAAACCGGTCAGCAGCTCAACCTCCAGGTGGTGGCCACAAAGCCCCGGGTTCATTTGCGCATCATGGAGGCCGCCGAGCTGAGGCACCTGTTCCGGCTGCTAAACAACCTGGGCGACAATGTCCGGCTGCTGCCGCTGCTCAAGAACCTGCAGCAGCTGACGGACGCCGGCCGGCCGGCATCCCTGCCGACAGGCGGGCAGGCCGCATCCCAGACTGTTTTCGGAAATCCGGCGCAGCCCGGGCAGCCGGCCATGGCAGCAAATGCCCTGCCGGCGGACATGCAGGCCGCGTTGGATGAAATCACCCGCCTGCTGCAGGCCGCACCCGGAAAAGTCAGCGGAAACCACCTGGCCGGGCTCTGGGAAAAGCTGGGGCTCAACCTGGAGGCCCTGCTGGCGGAAGAAAAAGGCGCGCAGGCCCGGATCGGCCTGAAATCCCTGCTCTTCACCCTGGCCGGCCGCCTGGAGCAGCAGGGGATATTCCCGGAAGGCCTGGACCGGGTGCTGGACCAGTTCAACCTCTATCAGCTGTGCCGGTACCGGCTGGCCCAGGAGAACATTTTTTTCCTGCCGCTGCCCTTTCCGTTTCTGGAGCAGGGGTATCTCCTGGCGGAAAGGGAGACTTATGCAGAGGATGAGGATGAGGCGGATGAAGACCGGCCGGAGCAGTCGTGGAAAATGACGCTTCATCTCAAGCTCTCGGTCCTTGGCGCCCTTGAGATCAAGCTCCTGTTTGAAGACCAGGCCCTGCGGCTGCGGGTGCTTTGCGATTCCAGGGAAAAAGCGGCGCTGATTTCAGAGGCCCTGCCCCGCCTGCAAGAACGGCTGAGCACCGTCACCCTGCACAGTTTCTCCGTTGACACAGGGGCGCAGGACCCGGTGACCAGCCTGGTGAAGCGGCTGGCGCCCGATGGGGAGCATTTTTTGGAAGCCCAGGTGTGATATCGTTTCCGGCGGGGTTGCTTGGATGCCGCACCGGATGATCAAGTCGGCCTGAAAAAAATTCAAGGAAGGTGGAAAGCATGACGGAGCGCGAAAACGGGCTGAAAAAAGCGGTGGCCCTTTTATACGACCGCCAGAAGGGGGATGCCCCGGTGGTGGCGGCCAGCGGCGAGGGGGAGGTGGCCCGGAAAATCCTTTCAGTTGCCGAAGAGGCCGGCATCCCGATCCAGCAAGACCCCGATTTGGTGGAGGTCCTGGCCAAGGTCCCGCTGGGCGACGAGATCCCGGTGGAGTTATACCAGGCAGTGGCCGAGATCCTGGCTTTTGTGTATTCGCTAAACAGGGACGGGGCCCGGCGCCATCAATCCAGCCCCCAGCCTCACCCGTGATTTCCCGACACCCGCCGGTTTCCGGCAGGTCCTTGACTTAACCTCACCATACCGACTTCCATGGCAGCTGTGAAAGAATCGCAAAAGCCGGGGAATAGCAATCCGTCCCGCTTAAAAGGAAAATTTGGCCCTTATTTTGCATCCATTTTGTAAATAAATGAAAAACCATTTTAGCAGGCAGACAACCCATCAATAGCAAGGAGAGAAGAAATGCCAAAAGCGGTCTTAATTATTGATGATTCCACCACCATGCGCAAAATCGTGAACCGCTCCCTGCGCCAGGCGGGTCTGGAATTTGACACCATCCTGGAGGCGGGTGACGGCCAGGCGGCCCTGGAGATTCTGGCCGGGGAGAAGCCGGATATCATCCTCTCGGACATCAACATGCCCAACATGGACGGCCTCGAGTTCCTCAAAAACAAGGCCAATGACCCCTCCATCAAGGACATCCCGGTGGTCATGGTCACCACCGAGGGCGGCTCCGAGGACATGGTCGCGGAATCCATGAAGCTCGGCGCCTCCGGCTGCGTCAAGAAGCCCTTTACCCCGGACCAGGTCAACGATGTGCTCGGTCCCTTGCTTTAATCCCGATAAAGGAGGGAGTCCATGGATTTTCAGGAAAAAATAATCGAGGTCACCCGGGAGATATTCGAAACCATGGTGATGGTGGATGTGACCCCGGGGGAGCCGCTTGCCGAGCACGTCTCCCGGTTTACGTGTTCGCTTACCGCCATGGTGGGCTTTGCGGGGTTCAAGCAGGGCAACCTGGCCATCCATACGCCGGACGCGGTGGCCCGGGGGCTTACCGGCGATTTCCTCGGCATGGAAGTGGATGAAATCAACGAGGACGTCCAGGATGCCATGGGGGAACTCGCCAACATGCTGGCCGGCTCCCTGAAGCCGTTTATCGCCGATAACGGGGAAAAAGTGGAGCTGTCCCTGCCCTCGGTGGTCTATGGCGAGGAGTACACCCTGACTGTTATCAACAAGGCGGACTGGATGATCGTTCCGTTTTCGGTCTCCCACGGTGATTTCCTGGTCTGCCTGGAGCTGAAGAAACAGGCCTGAGCGCTGAACGGCCGGATCGGGGGAATTCCCCGGGGAAACCCGGATTGATAAAGAGGACGGACAAGGGAATTAATGGCTTCGTTTGACGACATATACCCGGAGTTGCTGGAAAGAAGCGTCCAGGAAGTGGGCGACCTGATCGGCGAAACCCTGAGCCTGCAAAAGCAGGCCGACAGTTCCGGCACCGCCGCCGAGGTCTTTTCGCCGCCGAAAAATAAATTCGGCCTGACCCGCTTTGACCTGAAGGGCGGTGGGGGGCAGCCGGTGCAGCTTCTTTTCAGCCTGGAGCTGGCCATTGAGCTGGCCGGCCGGCTGATCATGCTGCCGGCCGACGAGATCGCGGCCTGCAAAAAGCAGGGAAAGATCGAGGGCGAGGTCCTGGACGCGTTCTCCGAGATCGCCAACATCCTCTCCGGTGTGCTCAATTCCACGTGTTACGAGGCGTTTGCCAGGAAGGACCTCCATTTTGTCAAGGGCGAAGTGGCGGTTTTTGCGGCCAAAACAAGCGATCTGACCCTCCCCGAAGGCCGCTTGTCCGCTTTTTCAGGCGAGCTGGTCTTAAATGACAAGAACCTGGGGGTTTTTCAATATTTTCTGCCCCACAGCCTGCTGGCGGCGGAAGCGGCGCCGGACGCGGAAGCCCCGGCGGAAGAAGCCGCCGCTGCTGAGGCCCCGGAGCCGGAGGCCCCGTCTGCAGCCGCCGCAGAGGCGCCAAAAGCGCCACCCGCTGCGGATAAAGCAGAAAAAGCCGGGGCAGCACCCGAGGCGGGCGCTCCGGCCGGCACCGAACCGGATGAAGGCAAGGCGGCGGCGGAAACCGCTGAAGCAACACCCGAGGCGCAGCCGCAGCAGGATGGCCTTCTGGACCAGGCCAGCGTGGACGAGATCCTGCTGGGCGGCCTTGATCCGGCCCAGGAAGAGCTGGAAGCCCTGCTGGGCGACGGGGTTGTGTTTACCGAGCCGCAGACCGACTACCGGAAAAAGCAGGATCTGCTGGCCCGGACCAAGGGCAAGCAGGTGCTGACCCGGATCCGGGCATCCGGCGACAGGTCCGGCGATGCCTTCATGCTGCTTCCCCTGAAAGATGCCATTTATTTTGCCGCCGTTCTGTTGATGATGCCGGCCGAATCCATCACCCAGACCGTTAAGCAGGGCAAGTTCGAGGGGGATGTGGCGGATGCTTTCGGCGAGGTCGCCAATATCCTGGTCGGCTGCTATTCCCAGCAGTTTAAAAGCGCGGCCCCGTTTAATGTCAAACTCAAGAAAGACACGGTGGAGACCCTGGTGGCCGCCCAGGTGGACCCGGCCGGCGATGTGCCGTTCAACAGCGAGGATTACTATCAGCTGGCGTTTCGAATACAGATGGGGGAGAAAAGCTACGGCCCCCTGGAACTGGTTTTTCCACTTGATCTCCTGGGGCTGGCGGCCCCGGAGACCTCTCAAGCAAAGGCTGAAGCGGCCGGCAAAGCGGAAAAGCCTGCCGGGGATAAGATGGCGCCGGAGAACGGTAAAAAACCGGTTCCGGGACAAAAATCCGACACCGCTGCTGTCGCGGCGCAACCCCCCCAGGGACGGGTCATTTCCATTATCGGCGAGGACCCGGCGGAGTTTGACCTCGTGGCTCAGTCCATCACGGAAGAGGATGTCAGGCTCAACCGGCTTTCCCTCAAGGACGATTTCAAGCAGGCCCTTGCCCAGGCGGACCCCAGCTGCGTTTTTTTGCTGATCAACCAGGTCAACGACCAGGGCCTGGCCAAGGCCATCAAGGTCCGGGCCGCGCTGAAGCAGGAATGCCCGCTCATCGTGGCCGGCCCCCAGTGGACGGAAAGCATGGTGCTCAAGGCGAAAAAGTACGGGGCCACGGATATTTTGATAACGCCCGCGGGCAGCGAGACGGTTCGCCGGAAATACCGGAAATACCTGTAAGGCGGAAGAC
>CAZNSO010000024.1:35103-37007 GCA_964575805.1 uncultured Desulfobacteraceae bacterium | reverse complement strand
GCCAGGGAGGGGAGGGCGCCTTGGAGGAAGACCCCCCGCCGCAGGAAGCTGAGGCAACACCGGCTGAGGCAGCACCGGCTGAGACAGCACTGGCGGGAGATGATGCCGCGCATGACCCCCTTCTGGCCCCGGTTTCCATTGAAGATCCGGAGATAACGGCGGATTTTATTTCCGAGGCCAACGAGCACTTTGAAATATCGGATGAAAACCTGCTGATCCTGGAAAACGACCCGGACAATGAAGAGGCCATTGCCTGTATTTTCCGGGCCTTTCACACGATCAAGGGAACCACGTCGTTTCTTGGCCTGACCCCCATATCGGAGCTGGCCCACAAGGCTGAAAACCTTTTGGATGAAGTGCGCAAAAAACGCCTGGATTTTGACGGAATTGTGGTTGATGCCACATTCAACGCCCTGGACCTGCTCAAAAACATGACAAAAGACCTGGAGGCCGCCCTTGCCGCCGGCACCATGCTGGTCCCGGACCCGGACATGCCGGCGGTTGTTGAGCAGCTCAAAAACGCCATCGCCGGCCAGGAGGCACCGAAAGCCGCCCCTGCCGCAAAAAAAGCAGCGGCTGCCGCATCCCCGGCGGAAGCCTCAATACCGGCGACTCCCGGCGACGGGCCGGAACCGGGCCGGGGGGCTGCAAATGGCAACGGCGGTCAGGGGCATGCCGGCAAAATGGTCAAGCAGACCATGAAAATCGATGCGGACCGCATTGACCTCCTGCTCGAGACCATCGGGGAACTGGTGATTGTCGAGTCCATTGTCAGCCAGGAGGCGGCGCTTCGCCAGGGCGAGTCCCGGGACCTTGAAAGAAACCTGGGGCAGCTCACCAAGATCACCCGCAGCCTGCAGGATATGGGCATGTCCATGCGCCTGATCCCCATTGACAACACCTTCCGGAAGATGGGGCGGCTGGTCAGGGACCTGGCCAAGAAATCGGGCAAAAAGATCGAACTGGTGATGGAGGGCCGGGAGACCGAGCTGGACAAGGGCATGGTGGAGAAGCTGGGGGACCCGCTGGTGCACATGGTCCGCAATGCCGTGGACCACGGGATCGAGCCGGGCGTTGAGGACCGGAAGGCGGCCGGGAAGAACCCCACGGGCACCATTGTTTTAAAAGCCTACCACCAGGGCGGCAACATTCATATTGATATCCGCGATGACGGCAGGGGCCTGGACCGGGACGTGATTGCCGCCAAGGCCATAGAGCGCGGGCTGATAAGCAGCACGGAGAATATGAGCGACGAGGAGATTTTTGCCCTGATTTTCGAGCCGGGCTTCTCAACCGCCAAGCAGATTACCGACGTCTCCGGCCGGGGGGTTGGCATGGACGTGGTCAAGAGCAATATCGAGAGCATGCGGGGCAATGTGCGCATTGCCTCGGAGAAGGGCAAAGGCTCCACGTTCACCCTGGTTCTGCCGCTCACCATGGCCATCATTGACGGCATGATCGTGCGCGTCGGCCCGGAGCGCTACATCCTGCCGCTTTTATCGATCATCGAATCCTTCCAGCCCACAAGGGAGATGCTGACCACGGTGTCCGGCAAGGGAGAGACGGTGCCCTTCAGAAACCGCCTGCTGCCCATGTTCCGCCTGGGCCGGCTTTTCAAAATTAAAGAGGCCCAGACAGACCCCACGCAGGCCCTGGTGGTCGTTATCGAGGACGCCGGCCGCCAGATCGCCCTGATGGTCGATGAACTGCTCGGCCAGAACCAGACGGTGATAAAGAACCTGGGAGCGGGCCTGAAAGATGTGGACGGCATTGCCGGGGCGAGCATCATGCCCGACGGCACGCCGGGGCTGATCATTGATGTCAACGGCCTGGTAAAGATGGCCACCGCTTAGGCGGGCACGACATCCGGGCCTTTCAAAAAGATTATGAGACGCAAAGACGCA
>CAZNSO010000024.1:0-35003 GCA_964575805.1 uncultured Desulfobacteraceae bacterium | reverse complement strand
TTAGGCGGGCACGACATCCGGGCCTTTCAAAAAGATTATGAGACGCAAAGACGCAAAGGAGCAAGCAATGGCTGAAACCGCGCAAAAAACCAATGAAGCCCAGGAAAACCTGGCCCGGCTGGCCGGCAAGTACCTGACCTTTCAGCTGGGTGACGAGTCCTATGGCCTTGAGATACTCAAGGTCCAGGAGATTATCGGCATGCAGACGATCACCCGGATCCCCCGGACACCCGAGTATGTCAAGGGTGTTATCAACCTGCGGGGCAAGGTGATTCCCGTAATCGATCTGCGGCTGCGCTTTAACATGGAAACCGCTGAAGTCTCCCGGAAAACCTGCATTATCGTGGTCCAGGTCAGCAAGGAGGAGACCAGCGTGACAATGGGCATTGTGGTGGATGAAGTCTCCGAGGTCCTCGAGATTTCAGCCGAAGCCATAGAGCCGGCCCCGGGTTTCGGAACGCAGGTGGAGACCTCGTTTATCCTGGGCATGGCCAAGGCGGAAAACGCGGTGAAGATTCTTCTCGACATTGACAAAATCATGTCCGAGGGGGAAATGGCAGCCCTGGCCAGAAGCGTCGGTTAGCATATGACAAGGAGATTAGAGATGAACCTGAGCCTCAAAAACAAGATCCTGTTCCCCATCCTGGCCCTGATCATACTGGGCATGGGCACTTCAACGGCCGTGTCGTATTACCAGTCGAAAAATTCCCTGGAAACGGAATTAAACAACCGGCTGGTTCAGATCGCCGACTCCAGCGCGCAGTTTCTGAACTCCTGGATCAATGACCGGCGGGTGGACGTCAGCAATTGGAGCGGCCAGGACGTATACAAAAAGGCGCTTCAGCTAAACGGCCGGGGCATGATGGGCGAGTCGGCCAAAAAAGCGGCCATCGCCGAAATGGCCAACCTAAAGGCCGCTTATACCTATTACGGCAACATTTTCGTGGCTGATGAGGCCGGCGATGTCATCGCCTCCTCGGACCAGGCGGGTGGGGGCGGCGGTTCGGAAAAAAACGCCATCAACATCAGCGACCGGGCGTATTTCCGTCAATCCATGCAGGGGTCCCCCGCTGTTTCGGAAGCCCTCAAGAGCCGGGCCACGGGAAAGCCCGTTTTTGTGGTCGCCGCACCGGTTGAGCGGGATAATCGGGTGACAGGCGTGCTGCTGGCCACCGTGCTGGTGGATGCTTTCAGTTCCCGCTTCATTGACCCCATCAAGGTCGGCACCAAGGGCTATGCCTTTGTTTATGACGCCGAGGGCCGCGTGCTGGCCCACCCGGACAGCTCGCAGATCCTCAAGACCAACATGCGTGATTTTGATTTCGGCAAAAAGATGCTCTCCCAGGGCGAGGGTATCCTGAACTATACCTACGACGGGCTGGGCAAAATCGTGAGCTTCCGGAAGGAGGACACCACGGGCTGGACCATAGCGGTTTCGGCAAGCCGGGAGGAGCTCATGGCGCCGGTCAAACAGCTGGGCTACCTCAACCTGGGGCTTGCCGGCAGTGTGATCGCACTGGCCCTGGTCATTATTTTCTTTGTCGTGGGCTCCATCTCCAGGGCCCTCCAATTCATGGCAGGGGGGTTGAGCCGAAACTCCGAGCAGGTGGCCTCGGCCTCCGCCCAGGTTTCCTCGTCCAGCCAGTCCCTGGCTGCGGGTGCCAGCGAGCAGGCTTCAAGCATTGAGCAGACATCGGCCTCGCTTGAAGAGATCGCCTCGCAGACCAGGATGAACATGGAGAACAGCCAGTCCATTGACGACATGATGCGCAACCAGGCCGCGCCCAGTTTCCAGAAAATTGACGAGAAGATGACGGTCATGGAGCAGAACCTGCAGGAGAACGTGAAATTAAGCGATGAGAGCGCCAAGATTATCAAGACCATTGATGACATTGCCTTTCAGACCAACCTGCTGGCCCTTAACGCGGCTGTCGAGGCCGCCCGGGCCGGAGAGGCGGGAAAGGGTTTTGCCGTGGTCGCCGAAGAGGTGCGCAACCTGGCCGGCCGCAGCGCGGAAGCGGCCAAGAACACCCAGGAACTCATCGAAAACTCCAGGGGCAAGATCCACGAGACCTCGGCCGTTTACAAGGAGATCGAGCAAGCCCTGAAGGCCAACAGCGAGATCGCCCAGAAGGTCATGGCCATGACCGGGGAGGTGGCCTCGGCCTCAAAGGAGCAGTCCCAGGGCATCGACCAGGTCAATTCCGGGGTCTCCGAGATGGACAAGGTGGTGCAGCAGAACGCTTCCAATTCCGAGGAAACCGCCGCTGCCGCGGAGGAACTGACCGCCCAGGCCGGGGAACTGGAAGATATCGTGAGGCGCCTGAGCCGCTTGATTTACGGTGCGAATGCGAAAAACGGCCATTCCGGCCGGCAAGGCGGCCCCCAACACCGGCAAACGAGCGCAAAGTCCGGTCAAAAAAGCAATGGCGGCGACCGGCAGGTCCCGGCACGGTCCCGGCAGGCAAACGGGCAGGCAGGCGGGCAGCCCCGGGAGCAGGGGACAACCACGGCCCAGGGCGCGCGGAAATCTCAGGCAGGCAGTTATGCCGCCGCGCATGAAAACCCGGAATCCGTGATTCCCCTGGATGACAACGACTTCAAGGAATTTTAATTAAATGAACGGCTACGCCTCCCTGGATGACCGCACGTTCCGGCAGTTTGCCGAGCTCATTTACAAAGAGGCCGGCATTCACCTGGCCGAGCACAAACAGGCCCTGGTTTCGGCCCGGCTGGGCAAACGCATGCGCCTGTTAAAGATCGATGATTTCGAAGATTATTATGACTATGTGCAGAACGACCGGAGCCAGGCCGAGCTCTCCCAGCTGCTGGATGCGATTTCCACCAATGTCACCTTTTTTTACCGGGAGGCGGACCATTTCGACATTCTCTCCTCGGTCGTCCGGAAATGGGCCGATTCGGGGCAGAAACGGTTCCGGCTGTGGTGTGCGGCGGCATCCACCGGGGAGGAGCCCTACACCCTGGCGCTCACCATGGCCGAAACCCTGAGCGATCTTCGGGATGTCAAAATCCTGGCCACTGATATTTCCACCTCGGTTTTAAATGTTGCCAGAAAGGGGGAATATGAGGTCAAAAAGCTTGAAAAGATTTCCAAAAAGCTGGTACAAACATATTTTTCACCGGTTTCGGGAAAAGGGGTAAAGACCTACCAGGTCAAGAAGCACATCAAGGACATGATTACCTTCACCTGGCTCAACCTGTCGGCCCCCCCCTTTCCCATGCGCGGCCCCCTGGATGTGATTTTCTGCCGCAATGTCATGATATACTTTGATAACGCTGTCAGGCAGCGCCTGCTCGACGAGATGCACCGCCTTTTAAAGCCCGGCGGGTACTTGATGGTTGGCCATGCCGAGAGCCTCTCCGGGCTGCTGGGCGGATTTAAATCCGTGCGGCCCTCTGTCTATATAAAACAGTAAGCAAGGAAACCCATGGCGCTGCTCGTTGTTGATATTGCGGACATGAAGGTCTCGGACGACCCTTCGCAAACCCTGATTACCTATTCGCTGGGCTCATGCGTTGGCGTGGCGATCTATGACCCGGTGCTTCAGCTGGGCGGGATGATCCATTGCATGCTGCCGCTGTCCAAGGTGGACAAGCAAAAAGCCCAGGACCGGCCCTTCATGTTCGTTGACACCGGCATGCAGTATATGCTGGGCAAATTATATGAGTACGGCCTGCGAAAGGCGCGCTGTGTGGTCAATGTGGCCGGCGGCTCCCAGGTGCTGGACAACCAGGGCGTGTTTAAGATCGGGGAGCGCAATTTTACCGTGCTGCGCAAAATCCTCTGGAAAAACGGGCTGCTCATGAATGCCCAGGAAGTGGGGGGCAATCGTTCCCGAACGATCAGCCTGGACCTGGGCACCGGCCGGTTTACCATAAAATCAGGAGGGAAGCTGATCCATTATGATCTACCTTAATGAAATCGAGCAGCACATTGATCAATTTCCGGAGATGCCCCCCCTCTGCCAGAACCTGCTCGGCCAGCTCAGGGACCCGGATGTGGATTTTAACACCATCAAAGACCTGGTCCAGTATGACCCGGGCCTTACCGCCAATGTTCTGAAGCTGGCCAATTCCGTCTACTTTGCACCGGCCCAGGCGGTCAGTTCCCTTCAGGCGGCCCTGGTGCGCCTGGGCACCCAGCGGATCTTTGAACTGGTGCTCTCGCTGTCGGTCTCGGACAAACTGGTGCCCGCACTGCCGGGCTACGGGCTGCAGGCCCATGATTTGCTGCGCCACTCCATCTGGACGGCGGTGGCCGCCCAGGAACTGGCCGAGCTCCTTGACATGAGAAATGTGGACACGGTCTTTACCATCGGCTTGCTGCACGATCTGGGGCTTCTGCTGCTGGATCCCTTTATTTACAAGGAGCACCTGCGGTTCAACCAGGTGCTCGAGGCCCGGCAGACATCCTTTGAACAGGCGGAGAAGGATATACTGGGAATCGATCACGCCCAGGCCGGGGCCAGGATCCTTGCCAAGTGGCAGCTGAGCCCGGAAATCGAGGCCGGGGTCAGGTGGCATCACGAGCCGGAACAGGCTGTTGAACAAAAGGATCTGATCAACCTGATCCATCTGGCGGATATGCTCTCCCTGTCCCAGGGGATCGGAACGGGGATCTACGGTTTGCAGTACAACGTCTCCCCCGGGTCGGTCAAGGCCGTTGGTCTGAAAAAAAAGCATATCGAGTACGCGGCCAGCAAGACACTGGACCGGATGCAGGCACTGGAAAAAATCCTGACCTGAACGGGCTCATGTTATTCAAGCCTGCGCGGGGGAACCTTAAATTGATGAGTAGGGCTTATGGGGTATAATGTTTTAATTGTTGATGATTCCATGATCATCCGGAAAATGGTGGCCAAAACCCTTGCCATTTCGGATCTGGATATCAGTGCCTACTATTATGCCGAAAACGGCAGGCAGGCCCTGGAGCAGCTGGATGCGCACTGGATTGACATTGTTTTCGCCGACATCAACATGCCGGAGATGAACGGCATGGAAATGATCGAGGAGATGGGCAGGAAAAACCTGCTGGAGCAGATACCGGTGGTGATTATCTCCACGGAGCGCAGCCGGCAGCGCATCGAGTCCCTGAAAGCCATGGGCATCAGGGCCTATTTGCAGAAACCGTTTGTCCCCGAGGAGTTCGCCCGGGTGGTCAAGGACCTGCTGCACTGATTTTTTAACCTTCAAGCCTGAAATTCAAGAGGGATGCACGCAATGAGCCAGGATGACAAAACGCTGATGATGCAGGTGTTCTCATCTGTATTTGAAAACTTCGCTTTCATGTTCGTCGAGGATGAACCGGATCTGGAAACCGACGGGCCGGGGCCCTGCTTCAAGGCGGATATCCGGTTTAAGAGCGAGGCGGCGGAAGGGGTGATGGAGATCGTCGCCCCGGTTGCTTTCTGCGATGAGCTGGCCGAAAACATCCTGGGCGATGAAGACACCCAACTTCCTGAAGACGCCGGGGAAAATGCCCTCAAGGAAGTCCTCAACGTCTCCTGCGGCTATCTTCTGGCGGAAAAGTTCGGGACCGAGGTGGTTTTTGATCTTTCCATCCCACAAACATTTGAAATTTCTGAAAAACAATGGAATGATTTGCTGGAAGACGGTTCATATAGTGTTTTTTCGGTCGAGGAATCCCCGATGCTGGCAAGAGTGGCCCTTCAGCCTTAGCGCCGGAGCAACGTGCAAGGTGCCGGAAACAGGAAAACAGAAGCCTTCAAAGGCGCATACGGGTTTGGACGCCCGCTGGATAGCAGGTTCTCATGATAAACGTATTGATAGTTGACGACTCCGCCATTGTGCGCCAGGTTTTGTCCCGGGAACTGGCCCGGGCCGGGGATATCCGGATTGTGGGGACCGCGCCCGACCCTTACGTGGCCCGGGATAAAATCGTGCAGCTGCGGCCGGACGTGGTTCTGCTGGACATGGAAATGCCGCGGATGGACGGCCTGTCTTTTCTGAAGAAATTGATGAAGCATTACCCCCTGCCGGTGATCATTGTCTCCTCGCTCACCCCCAAGGGCGGCGAGCTGGCGGTTGAGGCCATGAACTCCGGCGCCGTGGACGTGATGTGCAAGCCGGGTTCGGCACTTTCGGTAAACGACATGTCCGAGGCGCTGATCGAGAAGATCCGCGCCGCCGCCCGGGCCCGGATCAACAAGACCGGCGTTCACAAGGGGCCGAACGCCTACCAGCCCCAGGTCAATATCACGCATACCAAAATGACGGAGACCGTCATCGCCATCGGTGCCTCCACCGGCGGCACCCAGGCGATCCAGGAGCTGTTGACCCACATGCCCGGCAATTCCCCGGGCATTGTGATTGTCCAGCACATGCCGGAGCAGTTCACCGCTTCCCTGGCCGACCGGCTGAATCAATTGTGCGCAATGGAGGTGAGGGAAGCCCGAAATAATGATTCGGTCATGCCGGGTCTCGCGCTTATCGCCCCCGGCAATTACCACATGCTCCTGCGGCGAAGCGGCGCCCGGTTTTACGTGCAGATTAAATCCGGCCCGCTGGTCTGCGGGCACCGGCCCAGCGTGGAGGTGCTGTTCAAGTCGGTTTCCCAGGCGGCCGGTCGAAACGCCGTGGGGGTGATACTGACCGGAATGGGGCGCGACGGGGCCTCGGGGCTTCTGGAAATGCGCAACAGCCAGGCCCGGACCATTGCCCAGGATGAAGCCAGCAGTGTGGTTTTCGGGATGCCGAAGGAGGCGATCGCCCTGGGGGCGGCGGACGTCATTCTGCCATTGAACCGCATATCCCATAAAATAATCGAGTATGTGAATGAAAAAAACCATTAGGGGCCGTTTTCTTCGCGGCAGCGGCTTTTTTGGGGAGGGTTTTTTAACCCCGGGAATGGCCAGGGAGGAATGATGAGCCAGGACAGAAGGACGCAAAGACAGGAGAACGTGGCCGGGGTTGACCTGAGCGGTATACGAAACCGCAACGAGCGCCGGGTTAAGGACCGGATGGAAATGCTTTTGAGTGAATACACGGATTTCGAGCCGGACATTCTGGCCATCCAGGACATCTATGCCCTGGCGCTGAACCTGCTGCCGGCGCGTTACACCCAGCAGTTTTCCATCGTGCTTCAGGAGCCGGTGGATGATGAAGCGGTGGAAACCGCCGTCCGGGCGGCCATCGAAAAAGTCCGGACCCATCCGACAGGCCGCTCCGGAGCCGGGGAGCCTCTCTGATGACGCTGCCGGCGGACATTCAACAGCGCCTGGATGCCCTTGAAAAGCTGCCCACCCTTCCCGTGGTGATTGAGAACCTGGGCCGGGCCTTGAGGGAGCCGGATGTGGATGCGGACAGCATTGCCGCAATTATCGCGGATGACCCGGCGATTATGGCCCGGATCCTGAAAGTGGTGAACTCCGCCCTGTACCTGGGAGCGGAGGAAACGGTGTCGCTCAAACAGGCGATTGTCCGCCTGGGTTTCCGCGCGGTGAGCAACATTGCCATGTCGGCTGCCGTGTTTTCCACTTTCCCCCCCAGCCGGACCGCCGTGTTCAATCGAAGCGAGTTCTGGCGGCACTGCATCTTTACCGGCATTGCCGCTGAATGCGCCTATAACGAGCTGCCCTGCTTCGCATCCCTGGAGCTGCACCTGGACGAGCTGCACCTCACGGGCTTGCTCCACGATATCGGCAAGATCATCTTCGAGCAGTATTTTCACGACCGCTTTATGCAGGCCCTTGAAATGAGCCAGAAGGAGCAGGTGGCCCTGTCCTCGGCAGAGGACCGGGTACTGGGCGCCGATCATGCCCGGACCGGGGCCTGGCTGGGCCGGCGGTGGAACCTTTCCGAACGGCTGCTGGCTGTCATCCGGTGGCACCACAGCCCGCATAATGCACCGGAGGAACACAGGGAGGTGGTAAAGATCTGCTATTTTGCCAATCTGCTGGTCAATGCCGCGAAATTGGGCGCCAGCGGCAATGCTTATCCCCGGTATGCGCAAAAAATCGAACATGAGTTTGACCTGGATGGGGAAAACCTGCTAAACATGATTCATTTAATCACAAAAAAGGCCGAGCAGTCACCCCTGATGATGAGCATCACGGCATAAGCCGGGCAATCCAGCAGCGGCCCTTTGCGCATGAGCGGAAGGTTTTGGTATGGATCCGCGGTATTATGAAATCCTGACCGAAATATCGATTGACAATTACGCATTCCGGGTCACCTGGAGCACCGCCAGCCACACCTGCTGCATCCTCTGGATCCAGGATACGGACACCATGGATCAGTTCGAGGCCCTGGGGCGGTTCAGCCAGTTTGACAAAAGAAATATTCTGGAGTTCGTGGTGCGCTATGTCACCAGCCAGACTTTGAGGGAAGAGATCAGCAAGCGGCGGTTCGCCCGATACGTTGAAAATATTCCGCCCGCTTTTTTTGAAGAGATCCAGAAGCTGACGCACAACGAAAAAGCCGCCGCTTTCAGCAACCTGTTCAACCTGGACTCGGTGATTGATGAAGCGGCCGACCTGGCCTGGAAACGCCGGCTGATGGCCAAAAAGTTCCACCCGGACAAGGGCGGGAACAAGCAGGCCATGACACTGATCAACGAGGGCTACGAGCTTTTGAAAGCCAGGAGGGAGAAGCCGTTTTAAAGCCAATGGACAAGCTCAGCATTCATCATCTCAGCCCGGGCATGGTCCTCGACCAGGATGTCAAGGACCCGAGCGGCCGGCTGCTGGCCCCTTCCGGGCAGGAGGTGTCCGAGAAACTGATCCGGGTGTTCAAGATCTGGGGGGTGGGCGAGATCCGGGTGAAGGCTTCCGAGGCGCCTGAAGGGGCGGATTCGCCCGAAGCCGAAATCCCCGCCGATGTGCGCCGGAAAGCCGAGGAGATCACCCGCTACCGGTTTCAGTTCAATGACCTGAACGACCCCTTTGTGGAGGAGCTCTTTGGCATTGCGGTCAGCAAAAAAGCGCGGCGGCTGTTCAAGGAACCTGCGAGCGACACCTTTCACGAGGATCTGCCGCCGCCCCCCGGCGGGGGGAAAAACAGCATGGCGCCCCGGAACAAAAAGGTCAGCGTGGATCTGTTGATCAATAAAACGCTGCGCATGGGGACCATTCCGGATATTTATTACAAAACCATCGCCGCCATCAACAACCCCGAAGCCTCGCTGGATGATATCGCCGGGATCGTGAGCAAGGACACGACGCTATCGGCAAAAGTCCTGCAGCTGGTTAACAGCAGTTTCTACAGCCTGAGACAAAAAGTTGACACGCTGACCTGGGCGCTGGCGCTTATCGGCACCAATCAATTGATGACCATCGTCAGCGGGGTTTCAGCGGTTTCCCTGTTCAAGAAAATTCCTTCCCGGCTTCTCAACATGGTGTCCTTCTGGGAGCACAGCATTGCCTGCGGCACGGCAGCCCGCCTGCTCTCAAGCTATTATCCCGCGCGAATGGATTCGGAGCGCTTCTTCGTGGCCGGCCTTCTCCATGACATCGGCCGGCTGATTCTGGTGCAGAACCTGCCGCTTCGCTATTACGAGATTTTTCAACAAGTCCGGCAGGAAGAGATATTTCTTTTCACCGCAGAGGGGGAGGAATTCGGGGCGGACCATTCAACCATCGGCGCTGAGCTGGCCCTTCAGTGGAACCTGCCGGCCAGCCTGGTGGATATGATCCGCAACCACCATTTCCCGGCCCAGGAGAATTCCTTTTTCGAAGCCGCCATTATCAACCTGGCCGATATTATTGTCAATGCCATTGAAATCGGCAACAGCGGGGAATATTTCGTTCCCGTGATCGAGCCCAACGTCTCCCAGGACCTTAACCTGGACAGGGAGATGCTGCAGTCGGTGGTCAATGAAATTGACAATCAGCTTGGAGACATATTTGAAATCATCTATGGAACCGCTGAATAAGGTGTATGATCCGGGCCAGGTGGAGCGGCTGGAAAAAACGACCCGCTACGCCATGGAGGCCCTGGAGCTCTGCGCCGCTATCGGCGACTACCAGACCTCGCTGAACAAGTTCAAGAACCGCAAGGACATTTTTGAGCGGGCCATGCAGGGACTTCGGCAGATCGTGCCCATCTCTTTTTATGCCTTTTATGCCATTGACGAGCTCAGCCATGATATCGTGCCCGAGCATTGCGATGCCCCCGAAGATGCGGCCTATATCAGCGAAACCGTGGATTATCTGATAGAAAAAGGGGTGGTGGCCCTGGCCTTCAGGGAAAAGCGGACCCTGGCCGCCCGGTCCCGGGATCGCAAATATCATCTCCTGATTCACACCCTGGCCACCACGGCCAAGTCCTACGGTATTTTTTTCTGTTTTCTGGAGGCCAAGCCGGTTGAATGGAGCATTGTGGATAAAATGACCACCATCATCATCAAATCCACCTGCTACGCCCTGGAAAATTTTGAGCTCTACCAGTTGATCGACCAGAAAAATGCCGCGCTGACGGATAAGAACGTGCAGTTGTCCAGGTCGGAGATCGTTTACCGCAATACCTTCGAGAACACCGGCAACCCGACCATTGTCGTGAATTCCGATGGGGTTATCACCTACTCCAACAGCCAGTTCACGGACTTTTCCGGCTGGGACTGCGGCCGGCTGGTCAATCGGAAAAAAATCTCCGATTTCATCAAGGGCGGCGGGCGGCGCACCGGCTTTTCCCGCATCCTGCGGCAGGCGGATCAGGACCGCACGAAGGAGCAGCCCACCGAATACATCTTTGAAAACCGGGAAGCGCGGCAGAGAAGCGTGTTTTTAAAAATTTCCCCCCTGGGCATTGCGGATCAGTATATTGTTTCGCTAAATGACGTCACCGCCGTAAAGGAGGCCCAACGGCAGCTCCAGTTCCAGGCCTTCCATGACCCCCTCACCCACCTGCCCAACCGCGTGCTTTTCCAGGACCGGCTCAAGCAGGCGATCAAGAAAAAGAAACGTTACCGGGATTACAACTTTGCGGTGGTCTTTATCGACCTGGACCGGTTTAAGACCATTAACGACACCCTGGGCCATAACGTGGGCGACACGCTCCTGGTTCAGGCCGCCGCCCGGATCAATGAGTGTGTGCGGGATGTGGACACGGTCGCCCGTTTTGGCGGCGACGAGTTCCTCATTCTGCTGGAGGATGTTCACAACAAGGCCAATTGCGAGGTGGTGACCCGGCGGATTCTGGAGCGGTTCCAGACGCCCATGCAGATCGGCGGCCATGAAATCCTGGTCAGCCTGAGCATGGGGGTGCTGATCGGGGGCGAACAGGAGATGGCGCAGACAGACGTGGTGCGGCTGGCGGACATGAGCATGTATGAAGCCAAAAAACGGGGCCGCAACCGGGTGGTGTATTCCCATGAGATCCCGGAAAAGGAAATCGAGAAAAAGCTGTACCTGGAGAATCAGCTCCAGAAAGCCATTCAGCAAGGCGAATTTTTTGTCCAGTATCAGCCCCTGATGGATTTGACCCACAACCGGCTCTATGGCCTGGAAACCCTGGTTCGCTGGAAGCACCCGGAGCTGGGCATCATTGCACCGGGCAGTTTTATTCCCATTGCTGAAGAAACGGGGCTGATCATCCCCCTGGGCCGGGTCGTTTTTGAGCTGGCCTTCAATGATTTTGCCCGTTGGCGCGAGCATTACCCCCATTGCCGGGATCTGTATTTAAACATCAACCTCTCGGTCAAACAGATGGCGGAGGAAGGACTGGCGGCGGATATTCAAAAGCTTGCCGAAGCCGCCGGGCTGCCCCTCGAGTATGTGACCCTGGAAATCACGGAGAGTGTTTTCATCGAGGATACCGCCCGGGCCATAGAGACCATCAACAGTTTGAAGGCCCTGGGGATTTCCATTTCCATCGATGATTTCGGGACGGGGTACGCCTCCCTGAAATACCTGAATCAGTTCGCGATCGATCTGGTCAAGATCGACAAGCTCCTGATCGACAACATAACCGTCAATGAGACCAATTTTAACATCGTGGCCTCCATGCTGGATCTGTGCCGGAAGCTGAACCTCAAGGTGATGGCCGAAGGCATTGAAGCCGCGGACCAGGTGGAGAAACTCAGGCTGATGAACTGCGGGCTCGGCCAGGGGTATTATTTTTATCCGCCGCAGGACAAGTCGGCTACCGAAAGCCTCCTGCAGTCGCTCCGGAACTGACTGTTCCCTTCCTCTTTTCCCCTTGAAGACGCTACGGCCGCTCAGTTGAGTTTTTGTTGGTCCAGGTTGCGTTTTTTGATTTTCTCAAGAAGCGTGGTGCGCTTCATGTTCAGCAGCCGGGCAGCCTCCTTTTTGTTCCAGTTGGTGCTGTACAAGGCTTTTAAGATGAGGCGGTTTTCAAATTCACTGGTCATGGTGTGAAAGTCCAGGGGTTCCCCCGAACCCTCCGCTTCGTCACTGTCTGTTGCCGCCTCATCCGTCTGCTTCCTGAATTTTTGGGGCAGCGCGTCTTCATCCACCGTGTCTCCGCTGTGCAGAATGCACATTCGCTGCACCAGGTTCTGGAGCTCCCGGACATTGCCCGGCCAGTCGTGCTGCTGAAGACTTCGGATGGCCCGGGGGGTAAACCCCAGGGGCACGCTTTTGCGCCCCCTGTTGTACATGAGCAGGAATTTCTCCACCAGCTGCGGGATATCCTCCGGCCGTTCCCTCAGGGGGGGCAGCGATATGGGAACCACGCTCAGGCGGTAGAAGAGATCCTCCCGAAACGCACCGTCCCTGACCGCCTGCCGTAAATCCCGGTTGGTGGCGGCAATAACGCGCACATCAATTTCTATGGACCTGACGGAGCCCACCGGCTCAAAGTTCTGTTCCTGAAGGACCCGGAGAAGCTTGGCCTGCAGCCCCGGCTTCATGTCCCCGATTTCATCCAGAAACAGGCTGCCCTTGTCCGCGTGCTGGAGGCGGCCTTTCTTGGCGCGGTTCGCGCCGGTGAACGCCCCCTTCTCGTAGCCGAACAGCTCGCTTTCCAGAAGGTCCTCCGGTATGGCGGCACAGTTGACCGGGACAAAATTGTGATGGCTGCGCTCCGGGGTCAGATCATGAATGGCGCGGGCGACAAGCTCCTTGCCGGTGCCGGACTCCCCCTTGAGCAGCACATTGCCGTGCCCGCTGGCAGCCACGCTTTCAATGGTTTTAAACAACTTCTGCATGGGCCCGGATTCTCCGATGATGCCGGAAAACCCGTCGCTTTTGCGAAGGCGGGGGGCCCGCTCCATGCTGAGGCGCAATAATTTGTTGTATTCCACTGCGTTTTTAAGGATTTCCAGTATTTCCCGGGTGTCGTGGGGGGTGTTGACATAAAACAAGGCCCCGGCCTGCAGGGATTCCACGATGTGCTGGCGGCTGCCCGGAGGCATGATAACAATGGGGACCATGCAGGGATTGGCGCCCGCGCTTTTCTGGATAAGTTCCAGGCCTGCCTTGTCCGGAAAGAACAGATCCGTGAAGAGCACTTCGATTTTACCGTCCGCCTTGATGTGTTCCAGGGCTTCTGTCGGGTCTTTGGCATGGTAGATGGTGGCTTCGGTCTGGGTTTTCAAGAGCTCGACGATCGGGCTCGCCGCGGTTTCACCCGGCTCTGCCACCAGAATGGACACGTTGTTGAGCATTCGTGTAATCCCTGCTTGTTAAAAAAATCAATCTTTTTGTTTGGTTTCAGGTACTGCAAAAAATTCAGGCGAGTGTCGGTAAATGTCAAATTACTGACATGGGAGGGGATTGTCAAGCGTTCTGTAAGGGTTTTCTCCATTGCCGCCCCCGCGGCCTTAGGTTCCCATTTCCGCCGTGCTACCCGGCAAAGCGGCAGCCGGCTTCATAAAAAGCCCGGCCACGGGAAAGGCCTGAAAATAATTACAGGTTGGCCTCTGTTTTGCAAGAGCAGAGGGGCAGGAGGAAATATGCACCGAATTACCTGGCCCATCGCCCTGATCGTTTTTTCTTTGTTCCTGGCCCCGCCTGTGTGTCTGGCGGCCGATGCCCGCTTGCTGGGGATGAGCAGTTCCAGCGGCGAGAAAATGAGCCGGGTCACCTTTGTCTTTGATCAGGTTCCGGAATTCGAGGTGGACCGCTCGGGCCAGCGCGTCCGGGTCAAGCTGGAACACACCGGTTTTGCCGCCTCTTTTAAAACACCGGGCAGCGAGGCCCTGCGTTTTCCACTGATCCAGGTGAAGACCAGGGAGGGTGTGGAGGAGAGCGTGATTGATCTCTACTTCAGCGATATCCCGGAATTCGTGGATGTGACCATTGATCAACAGTATGCCCGCTTCAACGTGAATGTTTTCTGGCAGAAGGAAAGCCTGAGGGGGCGGCCGGGTATCATGGGCACGCGTCTTGGCCGCTTAAGGCCCATCAAGGACGGGGCCGTGGCCCAGGAGGTGATTGCCTCGGACTATGCCGGCCGCTGGATCGACTTTTTCAAGGAGTTCGAATGGCCGCCGGCGATTGCGCTTCCCCTCCGGTTTTCCATGCCCGCATTCCCCGGTCCCCTTGTCCGGGAGAATGCCCATTTTTTCCCCTCCCAGGTCAAGCAGGCGGCATCCGGCGGTTTGTGGCCGGAGGTTGCCGATCGGCTGTCCGACTTGCTGGCAGACAATGCCGGCGGCCGGCAGGCGGCCTGTTTCAGGCTGCTTCAGGTGGAATCCCTGCTGCGGCAGAATAAGCATCAGGATGCCCTGGCGGTTCTCGGGGCGATGGCCGAGGATTCCTCCCGGCCAGGCATAAGCGGTTGGCATGTGTATATGAAATCCTATGCGCTGGCGGTTTCCGGGCGCCATTACCAGGCGGTGCGGCTTATGGAGGAAAAAAAGAAGGCATGCATGAACGTAAAAGCCCTTTCCCCCTGGTTCCGTCTTTTGCAGGCAGAGCTTTATCTCGCCATTGAAAAGCCGGAACAGGCCCTGCACCTGCTGGATCCGGAAACCGCGCCCAAAGAGGAATGGCTGGCACCGGTCTATGCCCTTAGACGGGCCGATGCCCTGTATGAACAGGGGCGGCTCGATGACGCGTTCGTCCTTTATCCCAAGGCTGCCGGGGACCTGCGCCTGCTGCAGCGATATCCCTTTTCCCTGGCGAACTGGGCCGGGGCCCTTTACCTGAAGAAACATTATGAAAAGGCCTACCGGCATTATTACTTGCTGAAAGAGGTGTTGACCGGCGAGTTCGAGCGGCAGCGGGCGATGGCGGACTATTGGGCGGCCATGGCCAGGCTGCGCGCCGGCGAGACTGACCGGGCCCGGTTGCTGCTCTGGGAAATCGAAGAAAAGGAGCGGGGGGTTGATGCCGGGTTCCGCGCCCGCCTGAAGCTCATGGATCTGAACCGGCTGGGGGCGGACGAACCGGAGCTCGAGCCGCTTATCTCCGAATATCAGGAAATTATTGAAAAGGGCCCGAGCCGGCAGGTTCGGGAAGAGGCGTTTTTCAAGCAGCTCCTGTCCTGCCACCTGGCGGGGCAGGAGCTGCGGGCAGTGAAATTGTTGGGCCGCTTTTTTGACGATTACTGGGCGGGGGCCCTTCAGCCCGAGGCCCAGGCTCTGCTGGTGGAAATATTCCCGCCTGCGGTGGACGCCCTGTGCCGCCAGGACGCTTATTTCGAAGCCCTGGCACTGGTTTCCAAGTATCGGGACATCCTTGCCCAGGCCCGGATCACCTATGATTTCCTTTTTGACCTGGCAGAAAGTTATAAGCAGGCGGGGTTCCTGGAACAGGCGGCAGCCACTTACCTGTATATTCTGGATTTCGAGAAGAAACAGGAGAAAAAGGAAGCCGTCTTTCTGCCTTTGATCCAGATCTACCATAAACAGAAAAAAGAGGACCAGGTCCTCAAATACGGCTCCGACTATTTGAGCCGCTACCCCGAGGGCGAGGACTGGGGCGATGTCTTGTACTATTATGCCCGCGTGCTGTTTGAAAAAGGCGAAACCCAAAGCCTGCCCGAGATACTGAGTGAGAAAAACCGCCCCCCGTCCCGGTCGCTTGATCATTTGGCGGGCCGGCTGTTCAGCGAACTGGGCCGCTACGACCTGGCGGCGTATTACCTCACCTGGGCCGCGGACGCGGAGCGCGATGGAACGCAGCCCGAGATACGGCTGGAGCTGGGGGAGGTCCTTTTCTCAGATGAAAAGTGGGAGGAGGCGATCCCGGTTTTTGAAAGCCTTCTGGATGAGCCCCGGTTTGCCGGGCGGGCCGGATACCGCCTCATCCAGGTATACCTGGAACTGGACCGCAGGTCCCGTGCCCTTAATCTTTACCGCCAACTGGTCGAAAAAGAAACAGGGGGCAAATGGCTGGAACTGGCAGGCCAGATTGTTCAAACCGAAGGTACGCGAGAATAAGCAGGAGGAGCAGATCAATGCCGACGAACGGGATTTTTGACAGCACCATCCAGCTTCTGGACAAAACGCTGGAAATGCGCAGCCGGAAACTGGAGGTCATATCGGCCAACATCGCCAATGCCGAAACCCCGGGCTATGCCCGGCTCCGGATGGACTTCGAGGAAGCGCTAAGGGAATCCGCCAGCCAGAGCGGACCGGGCTCGGGGACAGGACAGCGCATGACCCATCCGCGCCATATGACCACCGGCGGTGGAGGGGGGCCGATTGAGGCGGTTCAGGGCCATTTTTACCGGCAAATGGACCAAAACGGCATTGGCGACAACAACAATGTCAGCCTGGAGCAGGAGATGGTGGACCTGTCAGAAAACCAGATCCGCTATGAAGCGGCCATTCGAATGTTAAGCAAGAAATTCAATATGTTGAAACAAGTTATCCAGGAAAGGGTATAGAAGGAGGCAGCAGATGGATATTTTAGGTGTCATGAATATCGGTTATTCGGCATTAAAGGCCCAGACCACGCGCGTTAACGTAATCAGCTCGAATCTGGCCAACATGGAGACCACCCGCACTCCCGAAGGGGGGCCCTATCAGAAGAAATCCGTTATTTTTACTTCTGAGACCGGCGGCTTTGCCCGGGAACTGGAAAACAGCACCCAGCATCAGGCGCAGGGGGTAAGGGTGCAGCGCATTGTCAGCCGGGAGGGGGAGGGCAAAATGGTTTACGACCCCGGTCACCCGGATGCCAACGGGGAAGGTTATGTGGAAAAGCCGGATATCAGCCTGGTCGAGGAGATGACGGATTTAATGAAGGCCAAGGGCGGTTACGAGGCCAATGTGACCAGTATTAAAGCGGCCCAGCGCATGGCTGTCAAGGCCCTGGAAATCGGGAGGTAGTCCATATGGTAGGCGATATATCCCAGGCGGGAAAAAGCGTTGAGGCCCTGTCGGCAGGCAGCGGCACCGGCACGGAGAAAACCGGCAAAAGCGTTGGCGAGAGCTTTGAAAAAATATTTGAAGAGACGGCCCGAAACCTGGAAAAGGCGGATCAGGCGGCGCTTCAGGCCAATACCGGCGGCCCCGTGGACCTCCACGATGTCATGATTGCCATGGAAAAGGCCGATGTCTCCCTGAAGCTGCTGGTGCAGGTGCGAAACAAGGCGGTGGACGCCTACAAGGAAATCATGCGCATGCAGGTGTAGGGTGAAAACCGGCGGCGCATGCCGGCTGCCTGTTAATAGACGGATGGCTAACAATTAAACACAGATCCGGGTGAATGGTTATGGCGGATGCCTCTTACAAGAATTTCATCGAAAATATCGGAAACTGGCCCCTTTCCAGGAAGGTGGCGCTTGGCGGGGTGGCGCTTTTATCGCTGCTTCTGTTCGGCGTTATCATTTTACAGACCAACAAGGCGGAATACCGGCCGCTTTATACCGGGATGCCGCAGGAGGAAGCCGCTTCCGTCACCAGCTGGCTGAAGGAAGAGGATGTTCCTTATAAGCTGGAAAACAACGGCCGCTCCATTTATGTGCCGGCTTCAATGGTCTATGAAACCCGGTTGAACCTGGCCGGGGCCGGCCTGCCCCGGCAGCACGGGGTGGGGTTTGAAGTTTTTGACAAGCAGAATTTCGGGGTGACCAAGTTTACCCAGAAAATCAATTTGCAGCGGGCCCTGCAGGGGGAGCTGGGGCGGACCATCGCGGCGCTGGATTCGGTCAAGTCCGCCCGGGTGCACCTCGTGATGCCGGAGAAACGCCTGCTGCAGGACCAGCAGGAAGCGGCCAAGGCCTCGGTGGTGGTGGACCTGGCTTCCGGGGGCAGCCTGAATGCCGCCCAGACCCAGGGCATCATTCACCTGGTGGCGGGAAGTATCGAGGGGCTGGAAAAAGGGCGGGTCACGGTGATCGACACCAGCGGCCGGACCTTGAGTGATGCCGGCGGGGATGATCCCGGCCTGGCCATGCTGCCGGACAGGCTCAAGTTTAAAAACACCCTGGAAACGCGGCTGGAAACCCGTGCCCAGTCCCTTCTGGACCGGGCCCTGGGCCAGGGCAACGCAATCGTTCGGATCACAACGGATCTGGACTTCACCCAGGAGGCGGTCACCTCGGAGGAGTACGACCCGGACAGCCTGGTGCCGAGGAGCGAGAAGATCACGGAGAGTCGATCCGACCAGCGCGAATCCGGCGGTGCCCCCGGGGTTGAATCCAACCTGGGCGGGGCCGAAGCCGCTGCAGGCGCCGCCATTGGCAGCAGCAAAAGCTCGGAGGTGATCAACTACGAAATCAGCAAGACCGTCAAGCAGATCAAGAGCCCGGTGGGGAAGTTGAACAATATTACAGCCGCTGTTTTGGTGGCCGACAAATTCGACCCGGCCGCAAACAACGGGGAAGGGGCCCATGTGCCTATCTCCGAGGAAAAACTCGGCGCCATCCAGCGGATGGTCACTTCTGCCATCGGTCTGGATGCGAATCGCGGCGACCGGATCGAGGTGGTTTCCATGCCCTTTGAAAGGCAAATGCTGGATGCGGGGCCGGAAAACCAGGAGCCGCGGCTTTATGACTACCTGCCCTATTTCAAATACCTGCTTTTGCTGGTCTGCGCGGTGCTTCTTTACCTGGCGCTGGTGCGCCCCATGGTGAAAACGCTCAAGCGTGCCGCGCTGCCTGTTGAATCCGGCCCGAGCGAATACGAGGAGCCTTACGGGCAGGAGACCAAGGCCCTGGATTCCCCGGCGAAACTGCGCAAGGAATTGAATGATTTCTCGGTGTCGCCGGCCCAGGTGGTCAAGACCTGGCTCAGGGAGGGATAGGTTTTATGAAAAAAGATTTTTCCAAGATGACCGGGGCGGAAAAGGCGGCCTATCTGCTGATATGCCTTGGCGAGGAGGTCACCGCCGAGGTCTTCAAAGAGTTGAAGGATGAGGAAATCCGATGGATCAGCAGTTACATGAAAAATGTCGATCATGTGCCGGCGGATCTGGCCAAGGAGGTGGTGAACCAGTATCGCCACACCCAGGCGGAATATGCCGGCCTGTTTGTCGACGGCAGCGACTTCATGACCAAGGCCCTGACTTCCACGGGCGATGATGACCGCGTGGAATCGCTGCTGGAGGATTTGAACTCCGAATTCGACGGCAAGCCCCTGGAGACCATTTCCATGATGGAGCCGCGAATGGTGGCGGACCTTCTGAAAAATGAGCACCCGCAGACCGTGGCGCTGATTCTGTCGACCCAGAAGGCAGAGCACACGGGCCAGGTCCTGGGCTACCTCCCGGAAGACCTGCGATCCGACGTGGTTTACCGGATAGCAAGGATTGAGAAGGTCTCCCCGGAGGTCATCCACCAGATTGAGGACGCCCTACAGCGGGAGATCGGCGGGTTTGTCAAAAGGGATCAGCACCATGTCGGCGGCGTGGACAAGGCGGTCGAGATCCTGACCCGCATGGAGCGGGGCATGGAGCAGGAGATATTGAGCGGGATAGAGGCCATGGACATGGAAACCGCGGAAAAAATGCGCAACCTGCTGGTGACGTTTGAAGACCTGCACAAGATCGACAACAGGGGCATGCAGAAAATTCTGCGGGAAGTCCGCAATGAGGAGCTGACCCTGGCCCTGAAAACAGCGCCGGACAATATCAAGGAAAAGATTTATCAGAATATCAGTGAACGGGCGGCTGATATGATAGCCGAAGACCTGGAGGCCCTCGGGCCGGTCCGGCTCTCCGATGTGGAGCGGGCCCAGCAGGGGATCGTCAAAATCGCCCTGCGCCTGGAGGAGGAAGGCCAGCTGGTCATGCCCGGGAAAGGACAGGAAACCCTTGTCTAAGATATTTCCCTCCGGATCCGGCGTATATTTTGAGAATGTGCAGTTCAATGACCTGGAGTCGAGCGAGGCCGGGAAAGGCGCCTTTTTTGTGCGCAAGTGCCCTGCTGAACCCCAGTCAACGGAAGCCACGGGCGGAAACGGGCAAACCGGCCCGTCGGACCCGCAGCAGCCGGTCAAGACCACTGCCGCCGACCTGGAAGCCATCCGGGAGGAGGCATACCAAAAAGGCCGGGCGGAAGGCCGGCGGGAGGGCAAAAGCGAGGGCCGCAGCGAGGTGGAGAACGAGCTGCACACAGCCACCCAGGCGCTGGCGGAGGCACTGGAACAGATCAGCCGGCTGCGGGCGTCGCTTCTGGAGAAAAGCAAGGAGGACATGGTGCGGCTGGTAATGGCCGTGGCCCGCCAGGTGATCCAGACGGAAGTCGAGGAAAACGGGCAAATAATCGTCAAAACCGTAACCCGCGCCCTTGAGGCGGCGGTTGAGTCCGATGAATATTACATCCGTGTAAACCCTGCGGACCTCTCCCGGGTGAAGGAGAGCGAGCCCCTGTTCCTGGCGGCCATGAAGGGTTTGCAGAATATCCATTTTATCGCTGATGAAAGTGTTTCACAGGGCGGCTGCCGGGCCGAATCAAGGGCCGGCGATGTGGATGCCGCCCTGGAGACGCAGTTGGAAAAAATTTACGCGCATCTGCGCAGCGAGATAGTCGAGTAAACCGTTGCAACAGGAAGCCCATGCCATGGAAGCCGTTCTGCAGTCCATCAGCCAGCTCAACCCGGTGCGGGTCCGGGGCAAGGTCACCCAGATCGTGGGCCTGGTCATCGAGGGCTACTGCCCCCATGCCAGTCTTGGTTCCTTGTGTGAAGTGACCCCGCTTCGGGGGGGCGGTCATCCAATCTATGCCGAAGTGGTGGGGTTCCGCGATGCCGTTGCGCTTCTCATGCCCCTGGGGGAGATGCACGGGCTGGGCGTGGGCAGTTTGATCCGGGTCCTGGATGCGAGCGTCCACGTGGAAGTGGGGCCGCAGCTGCTGGGTCGCGTGGTGGATGCCATGGCGAAGCCCCTGGATGATCGGGGGCCGGTGTCGCTTGGGGAAAAACGGGAATTGTACCACCTGCCGCCCGGCCCGATGGAGCGCCAGAAGATATCCCAGCCCCTGGACCTGGGGGTGCGTGCCTTGAACGGCCTGCTGACCTGCGGCCAGGGGCAGCGAATGGGGGTCATGGCCGGCTCGGGCGTGGGCAAAAGCGTGCTGCTGGGGATGATGGCCAGAAACACCCAGGCGGATGTCAACGTGATCGCCCTGATCGGGGAAAGGGGGCGGGAGGTCCGGGAGTTTATCGAGGATGATCTGGGGCCCGAGGGGCTGGCGCGTTCGGTGGTGGTGACGGCCACCTCCGACCAGTCCCCGCTGCTGCGGATGCGCGGGGCGTTTCTGGCCATGACCGTGGCTGAATACTTCTGCAGCCAGGGCAAGAGCGTGCTGATGATGATGGATTCGGTCACCCGTTTTGCCATGGCCATCCGTGAGATCGGCCTGGCGGTGGGGGAGCCGCCGACAACCAAGGGCTATACCCCGTCGGTTTTCTCCCGGCTGCCCAAGTTATTGGAGCGGGCGGGCAACTTCATCGGCATGGGCAATATCACCGGCCTGTTCACGGTCCTGGTTGAAGGCGATGACATGAATGAGCCGGTAGCCGATGCGGTGCGCTCCATCCTGGACGGCCATATTGTCCTCTCCCGCGATATTGCCGCAAAAAACCACTATCCGGCCATTGATGTGCTGCGCTCCTCGAGCCGGGTCATGCAGCGGCTGGTGGATGCGGACCACGCCCGTCTCAGTGCCCGGATCCGTGAGATCCTGGCGGTATACGCCGAGCAGGAGGACCTCATCAACATCGGTGCCTACAAGAAAGGGAGCAACCCGAAAATCGACATGGCACTTAAATACATTGAGCCGGTGAACCAGTTCCTGCGCCAGGACCTGGCCGAGTCGGCAACCTTTGAACAGACCCGGCAGGCGATGGAAAAACTATTCGGAGAGAATACCTGATGAAGCCCTTTAAGCTGCAAACCGTGCTGGATTATCGTAAACGGCGGGAAGACGGGGTTTACAAGGCCCTGCTGGCATGCCAGGAAGAAAAAGACGCTTTGGCGGCCGCCCGGCAGGAGGCCGGTGCCGAAGTGAACCGCCTGCTGACCGAGCTTGAATCAGAAAAGCAGAGCGAGGTCCGCATTCCGGAGCTGATGTTTTATGAAGCCTGTATCGCGCGGCAAAAAGGGGTGGCGGCCGATCTCGATCAGAAACTGGCCGCTGCGGAAATCAAGGTCGTGCGTAAAAGGGCCGAGTTGGTTCAGGCGCGGCAGGAGAAACGGGTGCTTGAGCTGCTTAAGGAAAAACGGGAGGCGGCCGAGAAAAAGAAAGAGCAATTTCAGGAAAACAAGCTCCTGGATGAAATTGCGGTGCTTGGATTTGGAGGCGACAAATGAAAGCGGGCTATAAACGATGGTACAGCCGGGTTTTGCTGGTTTGTATGTTTCTCCTTGTGCCTGGCGGAAGCAGCTTCGGGGAAGAGGCGAAAGTGGTTTTTGAGTGCGGCGATATCGGGGTTGAGGCCCGGCGGGTGCTGTCCGAGCTCAAGGAAGAGCGTGAAAGGCTGGCGGAACGGGAAAAACTGCTGACCCGGCGGGAAAATGAATTAAAGATTCTGGAGCAGGAGGTCGATGAGAAGCTCAAGCGGATGAAGCAGCAGCGAAACGAGCTGGAATCCATGCTGGCGAAAAAAGATCAGGTGGAAGGCGAAAGGTTGAAAAAGTTGAGCAAAATATACCAGAAACGAAATCCGGCGGGAGCGGCGGCCAGTCTTGCCGCCATGGACAAAAACCTGGCGGTCTCAATTTTATCCCTGATGCGTGACAAATACGCCGGCGAGATTCTGGATAACATGGCAAAAGAGACGGCTGTCATATACAGCACCGCACTCGGGCATTTGGACAGGTAACACGGGATTTGGACATGATTACTGCAAATTCAGTTCTGATGGGATTAAAAAGCGATGTGGACGCACCTGGCCGGCAACCTGCCGGCAGCGGGGAAAAAAGCGGGGCGTCTTTGTTTGATAACACCCTGGCCAATGCCGGCGGCCGTGACAAGAACCAGCCGGCTGATCCGGGCAGGGCGGAGAACGCCCGGACGCCGATCAGGGAACAATCAGGAGCTGAAGACCGCAGCCGATGCCGGGAAACGGAGTTGGCGCAGCATAACCGGGAAAGCGCGGCAAACGGCAAACCGGCTCCGGGGAAAGCATCGGCCGCCGGAACCTCTCCCTCAGCCGGTGCCGGTAATGATACCAAGGCTCCCGAAGCAGGGGGAGCCCTTTCTATGACGGATATGACGGATGCCGATATCCGGCAGGGCCTGCAGGAATTGCTGGCGGCTGCCGGCAAAGACGCTTCCGATCCTGAAATCTCTGAAATCCTGGAAGCTCTGGGGGTGCAGGCCGGAGAAGTCGGTGGAGCCCCTGAATCCGGCGACGCCGCCCTTCTGGCCGGCATTCTTTCCCTGCTGTCTGAAAACCAGGCAATGACAGATAACAGCCGGGGCTTTCCGGCCGGTCAAATCGCCGGGTTCCTTGAGGGCAACGGGGATGTCAAATTTTTGGCTTTGCATCCGGAAGCAGCCGGGCTTCAGGAAGGAAAAGCGCAACTGCGCCAGAACCTCGATTCTCTGAGGGCCCTGATCACTGAAGGGGACACGGCAGGGGCTCGGAATGGAGAAATGACGGGCGCCAAGGCAGAAGGGGGCAGCGAACTTCAGGCAAACCTGAAGGGCCTGCTGGCCGCCCTTGAAAACGGTTCCATGAAGGGCCGGGATACGGGAGCAGAAGCTGTCCAGACACAGGTCGAGCGCCTGCTGGCCAGCTTTGAAAACGGGTCCCTGAAGCTGCAGGGCGCAGGCTCAGACACCTCAGAAGACCTCCGGGCGAATTTGGCCCGTCTGCTCCGGGCGCTGGAAGGGGAAGCCTTGAAGGGGCGGGGTCCGGAAACGGTGCCGGCGGGATCGGATGCCGGCCGGGAACTTCGGGCGCAGTTGGAGCGGATGTTCAGGTCGGCAGAGAATGAGCCGGGTCCGGGCGTGTCGGCAAAAGATGCCGCTGAAGCTGTCCCGCCGGTAAAACCCGGGGTGCGTGCCGGGTCAGCAGAAGGCGGGGGCAATGGCCGGGACGGATTCCCGACCGCGGCCGAGCAGAGTTTAAGGCAGCTGTTAAATGAATTGGCCGGACAGGTCAAAACCAGCGGCAGTGAAAAAACCGATTCCGGTATGGCAGCCTCGCAGGATGCCGAAGGCCATTTGCAGAACGTGGAGCAGCTGCTGAAAAATCTCACTTCCGAGAAAATGGAAGGCAGGCCCGGCGCAGCCAAGGACAGCGGGGCTGCCAGGGCAATGGAGACCCTCGGGCAAACCCAGAGCACCGCCCAGGGAAGCGAAAAGGGAGAGGCCGCCGCCGCGCCTGCAAAGCAGGCAGCCCCTGGTTTTGACCGGGCCCTGCAGGGGGCTGAAAACCGGATTGTGAGCCAGGTTTTTGTGCGGCTTTTCTCAGGGGTCCGGCAGGGTTCGGGAAACATGACCATCAACATGCATCCGCCCGAACTGGGCAGCGTTAAAGTCCGGATCGTATCCGACAGGGGGCACTTGAGCGTCTCTCTCCACCCCCAGAATCACCAGGTGGTGGGGATCCTGGAGAAGCATCTGCCCATGCTCCAGCAGTCACTCGCAGATCAGGACATTGATGTCTCTGACCTGCAGGTAAGCGTGGATTCCGGCGGGGAAGAGGGGCAGCCGCAGTTTGAGGACCCGGCATTTCGCCCGCCGAACCCCAATATGGCCGTTTCTGCGGATGAGAATGAGCCGGAGCCGGGCTCGGCGGTGATGCCGCCGGCTGGAACCGGCCGGGCGCAAGGGCTCAGTTTACGGGTTTAGGGATAAAAGGAGAGACGTTATGAACAATATCGAGGCATTGCAGGGATTCCAGCACCAGGCGGATCATAAAGCCGGCAAGGCGGGAAAAGAGCTGGGAAAAGAGGAATTTTTAAACCTGCTGGTCACCCAGTTGAAAAACCAGGACCCGCTCAATCCCAGCGATCCCACGGAGTTTACCGCCCAGCTGGCCCAGTACAGCTCGCTTGAGCAGCTCTATAACCTCAATGAAAGCATGGGCGCCTTTGAAGCGGTTCAGGGCGAGTCCGAGCGCCTGTCCGCCCTCTCGCTGATCGGCAAGAACGTGGTCGCGGAGTCGGATACCTTTAATTTCGAGGGCGAGGCGGTTGAGCTGGGGTATCGGTTTAACGAAGAAATGGCGCGGGCAAGGGTGATTGTGAAAAACGAGGCCGGCCAGGTCGTGGACGAGATGCCGATCAACGCCCCCGAAGCCGGGGAGCATTTCATGCCCTGGACGGGAACGGACGGGACGGGCGGTCAGCTGCCGTCCGGCCGATACCGGATCGAGGTCATCGGCACCATGGAAGACGGCACCGAGGTGCGGGGCGAATCCCTTGTGGGCAGCCGGGTGACCGGTGTGGATTTCCTTGATTCCGAAAACACCCTGCTCACCGATAATGGCAATATTCTGCTCTCGGATGTGACCCGGGTCAATAATCCGACCCAGGCGGAAGGCAACCAGAGAGAATAAATCACCTGAGAGAAAACCATAGAGAAATCTGATCAACTCCGGGGATGGCCTTGGTGCCTGTCCCCCTGAAGACGATAAAAACAAGGAGGAAGGCATATGGGTTTAGGCGGTGCAATGAACAGCGGCATTTCAGGGCTCCAATCCTTTTCCAATTCCATGAGCGTGATTGGAAACAACCTGGCCAACACCAACACAGCCGGGTTCAAGGCCAGCCGGACGCTTTTTTCGGATCTCATGCCGGACACGGTGTCCGGCTCCGGCGGCAGCAGCCAGATCGGCCGGGGGGCGGGTCTGGCCGTGGTGGATGACATTTTCAAGCAGGGCTCCATTGAGAGCACCAGTTCCGGCCTGGATCTGGCCATTGAGGGCTCGGGCTTTTTCATCGTCCGCAACCCGGACAATGAAATGAACAATTACACGCGGGCCGGCACCTTCCGCCTGGATGAAGCGGGTTACCTGACCAACCCGGAGGGCTATGTCGTCCAGGGTTATGCCAGCCGGGGTGAAGAGGGGTTCGAGGACCTGACCAGCGATATCCAGATCAACACCCGCTCCTTTGTGGAGGGGGAGGCATCGGACCAGGTGGGCCTGACCACCAACCTGGATGCCCAGGAGCAGACCCTGGACTGGAATATTGACGACCCGACCCAATCTTCCAATTTCGCCACCACTTCCGAGGTTTACGACACCCTGGGCAATACCCACCTGATTTCCACTTATTTCAACAAGGTCGGCAATAATAGCTGGGAATACCACCAGACCGTGCCAGCGGCTGACATCGACAATGCCGCCGGCAACCCAACCGACGGCCTGGCCCGGATTTCGGGCACCCCGGTAACAGATGAGCTGGCAGCCGGTGATCTTTTGGTCAACGGTACGGACGTTGGCGCTGTCGGCGCAAGCGCCACCAATACCCTGGCACAGGATATCGCGGATGCCATTGAGACGGCGGACAGCGGCGTAACGGCCGAGGTGGGCACCTCAACAAGCGGCAACCTGGGCACCTGGTCCAATGTTTCAGTCGGGGACTATACCCTTAACGTTAACGGGGACGCGGCCAACTTGCTGGACGTGGCTGCTGGCGATACCCTGGATGCGGCGGGGGTTGTCACGGCAATTGAGGGCCATGCGCAGGCCAGTGGCACCCTGGCCGGGGGGGACCTGGTGTACACGGACGATGAGGGCAACCAGATCGCCATTACCGGGGATAACGGGAACAACCTCACATTCACTTCGGCGGATGGCGCTGACATCGTCTTGGAAGAAATTACAAGCGAAGGCTCCGAAGGGTTTGCTTCAACGCTTGCCAACGGGACCCAGGAAAACTACGGCAGCATTAACCTCTCCAGTGAATCCGACATCGCGCTCAGCGGAGCCAATGAAGCCTATGCCGGTTTCCCGGATGAAGGCACCGCCTCGGTGTCTGACCCCACCATGGTGGAAGTGGGCAGCGGCACCTTCTCCTTTGACTCCTACGGGCTTTTGGAGCAGGTCACCCCTGACGGCGGAACCACCATCACCGAGGAGGACCCCTCCTGGCCCAACGTCACCATCGAGGCAGGCAACCTGGACTGGAACAACGGCGCGGACCAGGACCAGGAGGTGGATTACGCCATGAACATCACCCAGTTCGCCACGGATTCCAAGGTGGTGACCCAGCAGGCCAACGGCTATTCCTCCGGTTTTCTGACCGATTTGGCCGTGGATTCCGAAGGCACCATCACGGCCACCTATTCCAATGGCGAGTCCAGGGGAATGGCAAGGCTGGCGCTGGGCAAGTTCGCCAACAACAACGGTTTGGAAAAAATGGGCAAAAACCTCTACCAGGCCACCAATGAATCCGGCCCGGCGGATATCGGGATGCCCGGCTCGGGTGTCGGAAAAATATTCTCCAACTCCCTGGAGCAGTCCACCGTGGATATCGCCGAGGAGTTTACCAAGATGATCACCACCCAGCGCTCCTTCCAGGCCAACTCCAAGACCATCACCAGCACGGATGAGATGTTGAGCGAGGTCATCAACATGAAGCGTTAAGAAGCCGAGTCAAAAATTTGTCTGCCAAGGGGCCGGTCTGAACAGACCGGCCTTTTTTTTGTCTGTTTTTTGACCCCTCCCTGTTTTTATGCTTTCCCGCCAAAGACTGTCAAAGGCCGGAAGACCGTTCAGAACCGGAAAATAATTCAGGTTTGGCCGCAAGCACGGCCGGAGCTCCCGGGTTTCGAGTACAATCGGCAGTCTTTGGTATGATGTTTGCAGATCCAGCAGTGAAAAGGAGAGCGTTTCTATGGATTTTTCAACATTTGCCGGACTCATTGCCGCTTTTGGCCTCATGATCATCGCGATCCTCTCGGGGAGCAGCCTGATGGTTTTTGTCGAACCCCAGGCCCTCATGATCGTTTTCGGCGGCACATTGGGCGCCCTGCTGGTGCATTATCCGTTCAACGAGGTCTTCCGCGCCTTTGCGGTGGCCCAGAAAACCTTTTTTTTCAAGGAAACGCCGCCGACCCGGCTGATCGGCCAGCTGACCGAATTTGCCGGCAAGGCCCGCAAGGAGGGGCTGCTTTCGCTGCAGTCAATGGCCAAGCAGGTGGAGGACCCGTTCCTGGTCAAGGGGCTCCAGATGGCGGCTGACGGGCACGAACCCGAGTCCCTGGAGCAGATGATGGTCCGGGAAATCGACTATATCCGGGAGCGCCACGAGAGCGGGGCGGAGATTTTCGCCTCCCTGGGCACTTATGCACCGGCCATCGGCATGGTGGGCACACTTATCGGGCTGGTTCAGATGCTCCAGTCCATGGAAGACCCCTCCACCATCGGCCCGGCCATGGCCATCGCCCTTTTGACGACGCTCTATGGGTCGGTCCTGGCCAACGTGGTTTTTCTGCCCATGTCCGGCAAGCTCAAAACCCGTTCGCAGTCCGAACTTTTGAAAAAAGAACTCATCGTGGAGGGGATGAACTCCATCCTTGCCGGGGAAAACCCCCGGGTCATGGAGCAGAAACTCCACGCTTACCTCCAGCCCAAAGAGCGGCAGAGCGTGTTCAAGAAGAAGTAGCAGCCCAATCACCGGAAGTTGGCCCAAGAGAAAAGGAAACCAATGTCAGCCAGGCGAAGAAAAAAATCCGGCAAAGCATCCGGCCCCTCGGCACCGGCCTGGATGGTTACCTACAGCGACATGGTCACCCTGCTGCTGACCTTTTTTGTCCTCATGCTCTCCATGGCGGAAATGGACAAGGTCAAATTCCAGAGGGCCGCGGTTTCGCTCAAAGGCGCCTTTGGCATCATGCAGAGCGAGCCGAAGCGGGAGACCAAATCCAAGGTGGTGCTGCCGGAGCTCGGGGCCATACCCTATGAGATGCTCCAGCGGGTCTACGAAAAAATGATCGTGGACCTCGAGCGTCTCGAACTCGAGGAGGACATTGAACTGCTCAAGGACCGCGGGGCCATTGTGCTGCGGATAAAGGAGAAAATCCTGTTTGCGCCGGGATCGAGCCGTTTGAAACCGGGGGCGCCGCCGGTGCTGCGAAAAGTGGCGGACCTGGTATCCCCGCTTCCCTTTGAGGTGCGCATCGAGGGGCACACGGACAACACCCCCTTTGGCGCCCGGGACATGAGCAACTGGGATTTGTCCGTTGCGCGGGCCATTTCGGTTTTAAAATTTTTTGCCCAGAACCAGCTGATGGCCCTGGATCGGCTTTCCGCGGTGGGCTATGGGGACCAGCGGCCGCTGAAGCCGAATGATTCCGATGAGAACCGGGCCCTGAACCGCCGCGTGGAATTTGTGCTGGAGTCGCGCGGAGACTATAAGGAGGCCCTGCCGTACCTGATTGACTCCAGTGAGCAGCTGCCCTTTTAGACAATTTATTACCGCCATATCCATTCAAAGGAGATCTGCAAATGGCCAAGGAAAAAGAAAAAGAAACCCCGGAAAAGCAATCCCGGTCAAAAAACAAGCTCTTTCTTATCGGTGTCCCCATCCTGGTGCTGCTCATTTTCGGCACAGCGGCCGGCGCCTATTTCCTGGGGGCTTTCAACGGGGGGGGCGGCGGTGCCGAGGCGAGCGCCGGGCGGAGCTCCGGTGAAAACAAGTCCCTGGGACCCTTGCTGGAGATGGAGGACCTGGTGGTCAATATCACCCACAAGGATTCCACCCGGTTTTTAAAGGTGGGCATCACGCTTGAGGCGGCGGACAAGGAGAGCAGCGATGCCATCAAGCGGCGCCTGCCCCAGATCACGGACGCGGTTCTGCTGATGGTGGGCAACAAGAGTTTTGATGAGATCAAGGACCTTCAGGGGAAAATGCAGTTGAAAGCCGATCTCCTGGCCCGGATACAGGAGCTTTCCGGAAACGGAAAGGTGGAAAACCTTTTTTTCACGGACTTTGTCGTCCAGTAACAGGAGAAGCTCGTGGAACGTATTTTAAACCAGGAAGAGATTGATGAGCTGCTGGCCGCATTTGATGACGGCAAAATTGATGCCCGGCCCCCGGAAGACGGCGAGGAAAAACCGCGGCCGGCGGCAGCGGCCGGCAAGCAGGTTTCCAGCATTGATCTGACGCGCGGTCAGAATTACAGCAAGTGGCGGATCGCCAACCTGGACATCGTCTTTAATTCCTTTGCCCGGTATTATTCCATTGCCCTGTCCAATACCCTGCAGCAGGGGGTGACCATTTCCAAGGGCGAAATTGTCTCCCGTTTTTTTGAAGATTTTTTGGGCGACCTGGACAATCCGGGGGTTTTGGGGGCTTTTTCAATGGATCCGCTCAAAGGCTCCGGGCTGTTTGTCTTTGATAAACACCTTTGTTTCGGCCTGGTGGAGGTTTTGTTCGGGATGCCGGCGGAAAGCGAATTCGTCTTCCCGAACCGCGAGGTAACCCCCATTGAGGCCAATATCATCCGCTCCCTTATCAGCGAGGGCTGCCAGGTCTTCAACCGGGCTTTTGCCTCGCTCGACTACCTCAACACCAGCCTGTCCAGGGTGGAGACCAACCCCCGGATGTTGAATATCCTGGCCCCGGACACGGAGGTGATCCAGGTTTCCTTTAAGACGCAGTTGGGGACGCTGGAGGGGGAGATCATGATGATCATCCCTTACTTTTCGCTGGAGCCCTTCAAGGACAAATTAAGGGATGAAGGCATGCAGTTGAGTGAAGGCAAAAAGGAGAGCAACTGGACCCGGCAGCTGGAAAAGGAGCTGCGGAACATGGAAATCCCGGTTTGCGCCACCTGGGGGGAGCTGTCCCTGACCATCCAGGAGCTGTTGAGCCTGACGGAAGGCGATATTATCAGCCTTGACTATGACGAGGCGGTGCCCATGACCGTGTTGGCCGGAAACCAGCCGAAATTCGGCGGCCAGCCGGGCATTCAAGATGGAAAAAAGGTGGTCCGCCTTTTGAAACCGACATTTTTAGGAGAATAACCCATGGTTGAGAACAAGAAAAACGAGCAGGCAGGCGAGCAGGAAAAAAACGGGGCCGAGCCCAAGGCCAACACGGAAAAAACCGGGCAGGGGAAAAACCGCCAGGCGGCTTCGCCGGCCGCGGAAAAAGCCCGGAGCCAGGGGGATTCCAAGGGCATTGATTTTCTCCTGGACGTGCCGCTGCAGGTGTCCGTGGAGGTCGGCCGGACCCGGATGCTGGTCAAGGATTTTCTGCAGATGAAGGAGGGCGGGGTTGTCGAGCTGGACAAAATGGCGGATGAACCCCTGGACCTGTATGTCAATTCGCGGCTCATCGCAAGGGGGGAGGCGGTGGTGGTCAATGATAAGTTCGGGCTGCGCCTGATCGATGTGGTCAGCACCTCCGAGCGTTTGGAAAAGTTGAGGTAAAAACAGATGGCCCGTTTTCTGTTTCTCCTCATTTGGCTGCTGCCGGCGGAGTTGCTGGCTGCCCAGCCGGAGCCGATCAATTTTTTCCATTCCGGCCTGAAACTGGTTGTGGGCATGGCCATTGTGATAGGCATCATGCTGCTTTTCCACGTCTTGAACCGCAAGGGGTTCCGGTTTCTGGAAAACCGTCATCCCGGCACGATCCGGATTGTGGAGACGCGCCCCGTGGGCGGGCGCAAATCCCTTTGCCTGGTTGAAGTCGAAGGTGAAAGGTTCCTTCTGGGCCTGGGCAATGACCGGGTGGAGTGCCTGCATCATTTTAACACCGCAAAGGGCGGCAGCCGGTTTGCCAGTCAGCTTCAGGCAAGCCTCGGGGCGGAAGAATGAAACGGATGCCTTCAATACGGATATGCGGCCTTTTCGTGGTGGTTCTGCTGGTGCTGCTGGCTTGGACCGGGTCTGCGGCCGCCCAGGAAGTCCCGCGGGTGAGTTTCGATATGGCCGAATCCGCGGGTCCGCAGCAGGTCTCCACCGTGCTTCAGATCCTGATGCTGCTCACGGTGCTCTCAATGGCCCCGGCCATCCTGCTGATGACCACTTCTTTCATCCGCATCGTGGTGGTTTTGTCCTTTTTGCGCCAGGCCATGGGGACCCAGCAGATGCCGCCCAACCAGATTATTATCGGCCTGTCCATGTTTCTGACCTTTTTTATCATGTCCCCGGTTTTCACCCAAATCAATGAAGACGCCCTGCAGCCCTATTTAAATGAACAGATGGAGGAAAAGGCCGCCCTGCAGCAGGCCATCAACCCGATTCGCGAGTTCATGTTCGGCCAGGTGCGGGAGGCGGACCTGCAGCTGATGATGGAGCTGGCGAAACAGGAAGCGCCGGAGAACCTGGCGGATGTGCCCACCCTGACGCTGGTTCCGGCTTTCATGCTCTCGGAGCTGAAGCGGGCCTTTCAGATCGGTTTTATGGTTTTTGTCCCTTTTCTGGTGATCGACATGATAACGGCCTCGGTGCTGATGACCATGGGCATGCTCATGCTGCCGCCCATTATCATTTCCCTGCCTTTCAAGATTCTTTTATTCGTTCTGGTGGATGGCTGGAACCTGATTGTCGGGTCTCTGATGCAGGGGTTTTATTGAGGCCGGGGTGCCGCAGACGCGATAGGAGCAAGCAATGACTGAAGAAATGGTAATTGAACTGATCCGCCAGGCAGTGGGCGCCGTGCTGCTGGCGGCATCACCCATGATGATATCGGGGCTTGTGGTGGGGCTGCTGGTCAGCATCTTCCAGGCGGCGACCCAGATCAATGAGCAGACCATGACCTTTGCCCCCAAGATCGTCGCGGTGCTCGTGGCCCTGGTCATTGCCGCGCCCTGGATTTTAAACATCGTGCTGGGCCTTGCCCATCAGGTGTTTGAAACCATGGTCATCCAGGGCGGGGGCGGCTGAGACCGCCTTAAAAAATACTTAGTGCCTCAGGTTTTCAAAAAGGTTTGCCGTGGAACTCGAATTATTCTCAATGGAAAACTGGTATGTATTCCTGGTCATTTTGGCCCGGATGGCCGCCATGATCGGCTCTCTGCCGATTTTTACCAGTTCCGAGGCCGCTTTCCGGCTTCGGCTCGGACTCGCGGTGACCATCAGCCTGCTTCTGTTTCCGGTCCTGGACCTGAATCTTACCGCGCAGCAGACCACTGCCATGGGCCTTGCCCTGGTTATTTTCCGGGAAGCCCTGCTGGGGGTGCTCATGGGCTTTGTCATCCAGCTCATTTTTTTTGCCGTTCAATTGGGCGGCACCATCGTTGGCTATCAAATGGGCTTTGCTGCCGCCAACATTCTCGATCCCCAGCATCAGCAGCAGATTCCGCTGCTCTCCCAGTTCCAGAATGTCTTTGCCATCCTGATTTTTCTGGCCCTTGATGTCCACCTCATGCTGCTGCGGGTGATGGTGGATTCCTACGATATATTGCCGCCCGGGGGGTTCGGTTTTTCAGGCGGTGCTGTGCCCTTTCTCATGGAGTTGACAGGTGAGATGTTCGTGCTTGGACTGCAGTTGATCGCACCGGTAATGGTGGTGCTGATGCTATCGATGTTCATCCTGGGCATCATGTCCCGGGTCTTCTCCCAGCTGCAGGTATTCCTGCTGTCTTTTCCCATCAACATCGGCCTGGCCCTGATTCTCATCGGGCTGAGCATGGAAATGGTGCTCACCCTGCTGGAGCAGGAATTCCAGGTGTTGCAGGAACGGCTTTTGCATATCCTTCATCTGGTATGAACGGGGTGATTTAATGGCTGACGAAAAACAAGACGAACGAACCGAGGAGGCGACCGAGAAGCGGCGCCGGGAATTCCGGGAAAAAGGGCAGGTCGCCCAGAGCCGCGAGGTCAATACGGCCATGCTGTTGACGGGGCTCCTGTTCCTGTGGACGTTCTACGTGCCGGTCTTCTGGGAGGACCTCCAGGAGATGCTGGCGTTTTTCTGGCGCCTGAGCGGCGAGTACACGATGACCGTCGGTTCGTTTCGGCGGCTGCTTCTTTTTATTGTGCAGCAGATGGCGTTTCTGTTGTGGCCCCTTATGCTGGCCGGCTTGGTCCTCGGGTTTTTGTCCGGCTTTGTGCAGATCGGGTGGCTGTTCACGACCAAGCCCCTGCAGCCGGATTTCAAGAAGCTCGATCCCATCCAGGGGATGGGCAAGCTCTTGTCCAAACGCTCATTTTTCGAGGCTTTAAAGTCTTTTGGGAAAATCATGCTGGTGGGGGTGCTGGCTTACTGGACGCTTTTCGGCCGGTTTGACAGCTTCCTGGGCCTGGCCGGGGTGCCGCTTGATGCCGCAACCGGCTTTATGGCGGATGTCATGTTTGTGATACTGCTGAAGTGCTGCATTCTTCTGATGGTGATCGCGGTGATCGACTACCTGTTTTCCCGTTATGAAATGGAGAAGAAAATGCGGATGACCAAGCAGGAGGTCAAGGAGGAGCACAAGGAAACCGAGGGGGACCCCCAGATAAAGCAGAAGGTGAGAGCCATCCAGCGGGAGATGGCGCAAAAGCGCATGATGGCCGAGGTTCCCAAATCCGACGTGATTATCACCAACCCGACCCATTATGCGGTGGCCCTCCGGTACCGGCGCGAAGAAATGGATGCCCCGGTTGTGGCTGCCAAGGGCTCGGATCACCTGGCCCGGCGGATCCGGGAAATCGGGGCGGCGCATGACGTGCCGGTGGTGGAAAACCCCGTGGTGGCCCGGGCCCTGTACCAAGTGGAGCTCGGGGAGGCCATACCCGAGGAGATGTTTAAGGCCGTGGCCGAGATATTGGCATA
>CAZNSO010000023.1:41507-42673 GCA_964575805.1 uncultured Desulfobacteraceae bacterium | reverse complement strand
TGATCTCCTGGGCCGAAGGGGGCGGGATCTGCGTTTTTCCTTCATTTGCGGGCGGAAGTGAGGAGATTTTCGCCCATGCGGCCATTCGGCGGAACCGGTAGGCATCAGGATTTTTCGGGTTTTTTTCAAACAGGAACGCGCCGGCATTGCGAATTGTTTGGAATCCGGCATTGGCCTGCTTTTGCGCATCCTGTTCACTTTCCAGGGAACCCGCCTCCGCATCGGCTGGGCTTGCCCCCGGCGAAGGTGGCGAAGGCGGGGATGGCGACATCTGGGTGGGCGGCGATTTTTTCTTCTCGAGCGCTTCCGCCGCCGCACCGTCACCTGGCGGCGCAAAGGCCTCGGCGGCGGCCCCATCCCCGGATTGAGCGTTTTTCGCAGCCTGCTCAATGAGATCTTTTATCCGGCGGTGAATGGAATGCAGCGGCGGCGGGTCCGGCAGGTGTTCTTTGAAAAGCGCATCCAGCTCGGTCAAGGTCTGCCGGATGAGCTCCAGGGTTTCCATATCGGCTGCCGGGCTCATGCCGCCCAATGCCGCATCGGTCTTTTCGACCCAGAACTGGATCGCCCCAAGCCGCCCCCGCATCCGTTTTTTGGGCGGAAACAGATTGTCCCAGTAATTCGTGAGCAGGTCCCGAAAAACGGTTACGCCAACGGCCATCCCGGACAACTGGTCGACATGGATTTGACTGACCGCCAGATAACTGGCCACAAGCAGATCCTTTGATTTTTCGGAAAGAATCCGCGCCGCCCGTGTGTTGACCTTGTTCCAGTCGATCCCGTCGGTTGCGGAGGGCGAGGCCAGTTTGTCGATCTCCGCCTGAAGCGCCTCGAAGTCGGGGTCATAGCGAACGTCCGAACCCGTGGGGGCCTCCGCGCTGATAGGGGTTTTGCCCAGCAGAGTAAAGTCCATGGCTTAATCCGAAATCTTATCCACTATTAAAAAAGCCATTGAAAAACGGTCCAGGAGGTTGTGCATGATCCTGGATCCTCAAAAAAAGCCACCGTTTGCCGGAACCCGGCGCCAATCTGAGCGGGGGTCGCGGCGTAACCGGTAAGTGGCCTTCCGGGTAAACAAACGCGTTTTTTTCCTAGTAGCACGCGCCGGATTAAAACGCCACCACATTATCGTGTTTGTCCTGTTTATCTGTTGGTTTGTCCTGTTG